>NZ_KV833317.1:100559-156118 GCF_001837615.1 Corynebacterium sp. HMSC070H05 | reverse complement strand
AGGTTACCGCCGACCCAACAACTTCACACATGAGGCACCCGCTTCCACCACCGGTGGAGGCGGGTGCGTTCGTTTGTTCGCAGACCTCACCCGGTCGACGCGGTAACACAGCATGCCCCCGGGTGGTTGTTGTGGGTAGCGCACGATATGGCGCCCGGCCCAGTATCAGACCCTGATCCAGCGGACCTCCTCACCCTGGACGTCGTGGAGGACAGCTCCAGCTTTGACGGCTTTACCGTGATCGCGACGGCGGCAATCCCGCGTTAACGGGGATGGGATGTCGACGACACAGTGGCTGTGGCAGGGCCCTCGGGCGAGGCAGTTGAGGCCACCCTCGGCGGGCTATTGCAGAGTTCCAACATCCTGCAGTCGTTCGTAGTGTCGGACGAGGCGGCTGCGGCCACAGGCTTTCGGGGCTAGGGCCGTGTCTTCATGATCGGGGTGAACAACGACGGCACAGTTGACTAAGCGCAGCTGCGGGCGAACCTCGAAGATGCGGTCCGCCTGGATATTGTCGTCCAAGTCCGCTCGACCGAGGACATGACCAGGGAAGTTGCTGCCCTGATCGCTCAGATGCCGTTTATCCTCTACGCGCTGCTCTCCTTGGCAGTGGTCATCGCCGTCCCACACAGTCAGTGGAACCTGCTGGCGGTGGCCGCCCCTGCATTTTCCAGGGCCCACCATCAGCAAGCGTTACACCACACTAAGGGACGCAACCGGAGTTTCAGCCAGTAGCGCGCGTACTTGTGGTTCAAAGGCATCGAAACTCGTGGTCTTTGCCCGACGCGGCGGATATTGCGGAGGTGAATCCGAAGCGAGTGCTCGCTCGACAGTTTTCTTCGCGCAGCCAACCTCGTTGGCGATCTTACGTATCGATAACCCCTGCCCACGCAGATACCGGATCTGTGCCCATTGTTCCAAAGAAATCACCCATCCAATCTTTTTCGGATGGGCTACTTTTCGAGGAGCGTTTTGGGCTACTTTTCAAAGAGCGCTGATAGGCAGGAACATCGTCGGAGGAAATTGAAGCGGCACTGAAGGGTGGCAGCATACCCACTTCACTTCCAACAATCCGAGAAGAAGAGACCCCCACGCCAAGTGACGCCACGACCGATAGTTACCCGGATCCCATTCAGGTAACACAGGGAACCGAGGTTCCGGAATAAGATCGAACGAAACGAATGTCGTGGACACCCCTAAAGGAACTTAGAGAGAAACATGATCTATGTGGTTTTTGGTGCAGTGGTCGCGCTATTCATCTCCTTATGCATCATGGCAATCGGGTACCTAGTCCACCTTTCAGCTAAGCGGAAGGTGCTTTCTCCATACCGTTTCTTAGTCGTAATGGTTTTACTAGCACCCGTTTTTCTGATTTACGACATACGTAGCGATGAGATGTGTAGCGGCCTTTTCAATTATGCGGTCAGCGGTTACTTAATTACCGCAGTCATCATTAGTTCTCTGTGGCGCAGTATTGCGGATGGCCTCAGCGAAGCGCGAGAGTAGGAGCGGTCGCTAGGAGAGGGTGTTTATCCAGAGTTTCCCGCGAGGTATTTATACAAGGTGGTCCGTCCGATCCTCAGTCGGCGGGGCACTTCAAAGTCCACCCCGGATGCTGTCATCGCCGAGTCGATACTGAATCGGCTTGTCGTTGGCGCTGAGATCATCACGCTGGAAGGCCCGAACATGCGCCTCGAAGCCAATACGCAGTAGCGGCTCATAGTCAACGCCCGGGTGTTACCCGATACTCACCCGAGCGTTACTGGATACTCACCACAGTGTTACTAAATCCATGGTCCCAACACAATGTGGAGCGGAGAAGCGCGCCACCAAATTACCGACCGCCCATTGGTTGGTGTCGACCAACTTGTCCGCAATGCAGAGCAACAATGGCTGCTACTAGGTCATCGGCAACGGAATCGTTGGTCTGTACCCACTAGTCCGCAATGCGGAGTCAGTAACCGAACGGGTTTCACTATGCCGCTGCATAGTTGGTGCTTACCCATTAGTCCGCAATGCGGAGTGAGAAAGTCCGCAACTTGGTTGACGACAGCAGATTCGTTGGGGTTCACCCACTAGTCCGCAATGTAGAGTCAAGACTCGAACCTGCCGTAGACCCCAGCCTCGCAGTTGGCGAACCGCCATCAATGCAAAATGACGCCTGATCGGCTGCAGGTTCTTACACTCCGCCCAGGTCGGCGAAAGGTGTGATGTGCGGTTTTACTCTCCCGGTTCGTTTAGAGACCTAGCCGCAGCGGTTGAGGAGCCACAAACGGTGAAGTTGCTTGCTGGTGTGGTGGTCGTCGTAGAGAAATTTCACGAAATCAGCGATGTGGGGCCTGGGCCGTATAGTCGGCAAAGGAATGAATTGCCGCAGGGAGGATCACGTGAGCGTTGCAGCAGCACGAGCAGTCAACTTGAGAAAGTCTTACGGGCAGGGCGATACGGAAGTAGTGGCTCTTGATGGGGTGAACGTTGAGTTTCGGCAGGGTGAGTTCACCGCGATCATGGGCCCGTCGGGATCGGGCAAGTCGACGCTGATGCACGTGATGGCTGGGCTAGATTCGGCGACGTCGGGCGAGGTGTTTGTCGGCGGGACGGAGTTGTCGCAGTTGAACGATAAGGAACTGACGGCGCTGCGGCGTGACCGGTTGGGCTTCATTTTTCAGTCGTTTAACTTGGTGCCCACGCTGACAGCGGCCGAGAACATTCAACTGCCAACAAATATTGCTGGTCGATCGGTGGACCGGGAGTGGTTTGATGAGATCACCGAACGCCTTGGTTTATCGAAGCGACTGAGCCATAGGCCTGCGGAGTTGTCGGGTGGTCAGCAGCAGCGTGTGGCGTGTGCCCGTGCGTTGGTGTCGCGGCCGGAGATCATTTTTGGTGACGAGCCGACGGGCAACCTGGACTCTAACTCGTCGCGTGAGGTGCTGAGCATTTTGCGGACGGCGGTGGATCAGTATGACCAGACGGTGGTGATTGTGACGCATGACGCGAGGGCGGCGTCGTATGCGGATCGTGTGGTGTTTTTGCGGGACGGGAACATCGTTAATGAACTGCGCAACCCGGATATGGATGCCATTTTGGGTGTCATGGCGACGATGGAGGACTAGGGGCCAGTGAACTCCACGATGAATAAGGTGTCGCTGCGTAACCTTGCGGCGCACAAATTGCGGCTCGCGCTGACGGTGTTGGCAGTGGTGCTTGGTACGTCGTTCCTGTCTGGTGCGCTGATGTTCACCAACATGCTGTCGTCGACGTTCGACTCTGCCGTAGACACTGTGCTTGACGACGTCGACGCGGTGGTGCGTCCAGCTGAGGGCGAAAGCGCTTTAGACAAGGAGACAGTCGACGGCATTAGGGCGAATGGGGACGTTGACCGTGTGAACCTGATGGCCGATGAGTCGGTTGTTATCGCGACTGACAATGAGGTGGCGGTGCAGACGCGTCTCGGGTCCTCGCGGCTGGGCGTGTACTACGAGCCGCAGGACACGGTTGGCCGAACGGTCGAGGTGGTCGAAGGTCACGCACCGAAAGAGATCGGCGATGCGGTGATCAACGCCAATGGCGCGCATGAGTATGGCCTGCATGTTGGGCAAGAGTTGATCGTTGTGGACCGTGATGGTCGGAATACGGTGCGCATCACTGGGCTTATCGACGACCCCCTGGTGCAGGCCACCTCTCTACGCCTCGGGGTAACCGAAGAGACTTACTTGGACTATTACTCCTATGACGAGCGTTTCCCGGCGATCACTGTCGGGGCGAAGGAAGGCGTGGGGGCCGCGGAGGTTGTGGACAACCTGCGCAGCGAGTTTCCTGGACTGAAGATAGAGGCGGGGGAGAAGGTTGCGCAGGAAACGACGGAGCAGATTCGGGACGCTCTGAGCTTTGTTACGTACTTCTTGGTTGCGTTTGGTCTGGTTGGCCTGTTGGTGGGTACGTTCCTGATTGCCAACACGTTCTCGATGATCGTGGCGCAGCGCACGAAGGAGTTTGCGCTGCTGCGGGCTCTGGGGGCGTCGCGCGGGCAGATCACGCGGTCTGTGGCGCTGGAAGCGGCTTTGGTCGGGTTGTTGGGCTCGGTGCTTGGCGTGGTGGCTGGTGCCGGGCTGGTGTTGGTGATTCGTGCGGGGATGAACACGTTCGGCATGCCCCTTCCGCAATCGGGGATTGGGTTGTCGGTTGATGCGGTGGTGGTGCCACTGGTCGTCGGCACGGTGGTGACGGTGCTTTCGGCGCTGGCGCCGGCGCGGAAGGCAGGCAAGGTCCGGCCGGTGGAGGCGATGCGTGCGAGCGAAGCGGCGACGCCACAGCCGCTGTTGTGGCGCACGGTTGTCGGTGCGGTGTTGGTCGTTGTGGCGGTTGCCGCTGCGGGTTACGCAATGACGTGGGATGACGGTGCGACTCGCCACCGGGCGATCCTGGTTGGTGTGGCTGCGCTGAGTGTGATCAGTGGGTTGTTCCTTGCGGGGCCTGCACTGAGCCTTCCGGTTGTGCCGCCGTTGGGGCGCCTGATCGGGGCACCGTTCGGTGAGGTGGGCAGGCTTGCGTCGACAAATACGCGGCGCAACCCGCGCCGGACCGCAACGACGGCGTTCGCGCTGATGCTGGGGATTGCGCTGGTGACCATGATTGGCATGCTTGGCGCGTCGATGAAGCAGTCGGTGGATGACGTGGCCGCAAGCGAGGTCAATGCGGACTATGTGCTGATGGGCCCGGAGATGGGTTCTTTCCCGGTCCCGGGGGATCTGCCGGACAGGCTCGCTGAGGTAGACGGTGTGGGCAGTATCGCGTCGTATACCCAGGCACCGATCACGGTCGACGGAGAGTTTGGCTACCAGTTCGGGCCGGTTGGGATGACGGATGTGCTGCGCGGCGACCCGTCGGATCTCATCGACCTCAACGTCGTCGACGGCGACGTATCACTAACGGGTGACTCGCTGATCGCGCCGGATCACATTGCCAAAGAGCGCGGCTGGAAGGTCGGCGATACAGTCCAAGTGGCCGCACCGAGTGCTCCGGGAAAGACCGTCGACGTGACGGTTGCCGGCCTGTTTACCGGGTCGAATGTGTTGCAGATGTTTGTGGTGTCGGATTCGGCGGCGGCGAAGGTGTCGTCGATAAGCAATACGCGCCTGCTGATGGTGGGCGTTGACAGCGACGGCTCCACCGATCTGGAGACGCTGCGCGCGCGGCTGGAAGATGAGGTGCGCGGCGACATTGTGGTGCAGGTGCGCTCCGCGGAGGAGATGAGTGGCGAGGTCACTGCATTGATCGATCAGATGCTGTTCATCCTGTACGCGCTGTTGTCGCTGGCGGTGGTGGTGGCGGTGCTTGGCATTGTGAATACGCTGACGCTGTCGGTCATTGAGCGCAGGCAGGAGATTGGTATGTTGCGTGCGGTGGGCTCGCAACGCAGGCAGATCCGCACGATGATCCTGCTGGAGTCGGTGCAGATGACGGTTTACGGCGCGGCGCTCGGTGTGCTGCTGGGGCTTGGGCTTGGCTGGGCGTTCCTGACGGTGCTTGAGAGCCAAGGCTTGACGACGATTGCCGTACCCACCGGGCTCATCGCCACCGTCCTGGCTGCCTCGGTAGTGGTGGGGCTGCTTGCCGCCGTTTGGCCGGGCCAGCGTGCTGCGAAGACACCGCCACTGGATGCGATTGCGGAGTAGGGCTTAGCGGGTGGCGAACGACGCCACCTGCGCACCGATTCCGGCCGCGAGCACCGCGAACGCCGCGGTGCTTATCCCGTACTCGGCGGCGAGGCGGAACTTGCCGTCTTTAATCAACGCCCCGAGTTGGCGGGCCAACAGTGACAGTGTTGAAAGTGCGCCGGCAAACCCAACACCAACGGCGGTTTGCCACATGGAAGGCAGGAAGATTGCCACGCCGATGATGCCGGAGGCGGCGATGTTGGCAATGAAGGTTGCCATCAACAGGTTGTGCACGACGGCCATGATCGCCCAACGCACAAACCCGCCGAGCATGCCGCCGAAAAAGACACCGAGGACGGCGCCGAGCATCCACGTTGCATCAGACATGGTGCTTCACCCGTGACGCATCTCCGGCCATCCACGCCAATGTGGCAGAGACAAGCCCGAGCGTGATGATGAACGCCGCCCACAGCACCGACGAGTGGGATGAGGCCAATGCCACTGCGGAAAGGGTGCTGAACCCGCCGAGGAAACCCACGCCCCAAAACGGCCCCGGCGCGAAGTAGCCCATGGCGTAGCAGGCGGTGAGGTTCACTGCGAAGGTGACGGCTAGGGCGAGCGCTTCCGGGGTGGCGGGGTTGACCCAAATGAGCAAAATGAAGCGTGCAAGCGCCCCGCAGCCAGCACCGAGGGCAACGATGAGGCCGGTTTTCAGGGATGTTATCTGCACGTCTGTCCAGTGTAACCGTTAAGCGCCAAAGGCTCGAAGGCCCCAGCGCAGACCGAACCAGGCAGCCAGGATGCCGATCACGGCGGTAGACAGGCCGTAGCGCAGGGCCTCGCTGTGCTTTTTCGCCTTGATGAGCTCGCCGAGTTCTTTGGCAAAGGTGGACCAGGTAGACAGCGCGCCGGCGAACCCGACGCCGAGGGCTAACTGCCAGGCCACCGGGGTGGTGACGGCGAAGCCTGCGACGGTGGAACCGACGACGTTGGCGGCGAAGGTGGCGGCGTGGGCGTTGTGGATGATGCGGGACAGTGCGTAGCGGGCGGTGCCGCCGAACAGTGCGCCGGCGAAGACGGCGGCGAGGGTGAGGGCGAGGCTAAGCGCGGCGATGTTAAGCATTGCGGCGGCTCCTGAGTGCGTCGCCGGCGAACCACGCGCCGATGGCGGTGGCGTAGCTCAGCGCAATGATGCCGAGGGCCTCGATGGCCTGCGATTGCATCGCGGCTACAGAGACGGCGGAGTAGGTGGTTAAGCCACCGAGGAAGCCCGTGCCCCACAGCGGGCCGGGCTTGAACAGGCCCATGGCGAAGCAGCCAGCGATGTTCACCGCGAAGGTCAGGGCCAGGGCAGCGGTGGAGCCGGGGGCGGCGCCGAGGATGACGAGGTGTCTGACCACTGCCCCCAACGCCGCGCCGAGGGCGACGGTGAAGGTGGTGGTGAGGGTGTCGTCGATACGCATGGGCGCGAGCCTAGTGCCAATCCATCTTCTGGCGTTCAACGAACGCCGCGACCTCCTCCGGCGACTTCTTCAGGTGCGGATCCCACGCGAGGTACTCGCGGGTCTCGCGCACCACAATGCCGGACAGCAGGAGCAGACCGATCAGGTTCGGGATGGCCATGAGCCCGTTGGACAGGTCGGAGAACGTCCAGGCCAGCTCCAGCGACGCCACCGCGCCGACGAAGGACAGCGCGGTGAAGAACATGCGGTAGGGGATCGACGCCCACTCGCCGAACAGGGCGACGATGGCGCGCTCGCCGTAGTAGGACCAGCCCAGGATGGTGGAGAAGGCGAAGAAGATCAGGGCGACGGAAACGATCAGGCTGCCCCACTCGCCGGGAAGTGCCTGGCCGAAGGCGGAGGCGGTCATGATGGCGGCTTCCTCGCGGCCCATGTCCCAGGTGCCGGCGGTGACGATGACGAGGCCGGTGATGGTGACGACGATGATGGTGTCGATAAACGTCTGCGTCATGGAAACGAGAGCCTGGCGCGCCGGGTGCTGCGTCTTGGCTGCCGCGGCGGCGATGGCGGCGGAACCCATGCCGGATTCGTTGGAGAAAATACCGCGGGCGACACCGAACTGGATGGCCAGCATGATGCCGGAGCCGACGAAGCCGCCGGTGGCAGCGGTGCCGGTGAATGCGTCGGTGAAGATGGTGGCAATCGCGGCCGGTACGCGGTCTGCCATAAGTACCAGTGCGGTGATGCCGCCGCCGACGTAAATGACAATCATCAGCGGTACGAACGCTGCGGTGATCTTGCCGATGCCCTCAATGCCGCCCAGGACGGCAGCGCCAACGGCGAAGAAGATGATCACGCCGGCCACGTTGGCGCTGATGCCAAACGCGTCGTGCATGCCGGCGGCGATGGAGTTGCCCTGCGCGAGGTTGCCAATGCCGAAGGACGCGAAGATGGTGAACAGGGTAAACGCGGCGGCGAGGAATTTGCCGAAGCCGCCGCCGACACCAGTCTTCAGGTACTCGTGCGGGCCGCCCTGCTGCTTGCCCTTCTTGTCGGTGGTGCGGAAGCGCACACCCAGGTAGGCCTCGGAGTACTTCGACGCCATGCCGACGATGCCGGTGAGCCAGATCCAAAACAGTGCACCAGGGCCACCGATGGAGATCGCGGTGGCCACACCGACGATGTTGCCGGTGCCCACCGTCGCCGCCAGCGCGGTGGTCAGTGCCTGGTAGTTGGAGATGTCGCCCGCGCCCTCTTCAGCCTTATCGACGAACGCATGACGCGTCGCCCGACCCAGCGTGCGGAATTGGATACCGCGCAGCCGGACAGTGAGGAACAAACCAGTGCCCAGCAGCAGCGGAATGAGGACGAAAGGCCCCCAAACGATGGACGAGATAGTGCTCAAAATGTCGTTGAGGGTGGAAGCCATGCGGAAGAGTAAAGCATACGCATAGCCGAATAATATAAAACTGGCAGAGTTTAGATTCACGGACGATGATGGAGCTGTCCATACACACCCTCAGCCCGCAACAAAAGGAGCCCCCATGGCACACGAGCGCGCCGGCCAACCCGCCCGCGACGAGGACCTCATCGACATTGCCGAGCTGGTCACCGCCTACTACACCCGCGATATCGACCCCGACAATGTGGACCAGCAAGTGGTGTTCGGCACCTCGGGTCACCGCGGGTCGTCGTTAGATAATGCATTCAACGAAGCGCATATCTTGGCGACGACGCAGGCGATCGTCGATTACCGCCGCGGCGAAGGCATCACCGGTCCGGTCTACATCGGCCGTGACCCCCACGCCCTGTCGGAGCCGGCGATGGTTTCCGCGCTCGAGGTGCTCATTGCCAACGAGGTACCAGTGCGTGTCGACGCCGCCGGGCGCTACACCCCAACCCCAGCCGTCTCTCACGCGATTTTGACCCACCCCGGCGGAAGCGCCGACGGCATCGTGGTTACCCCATCGCACAACCCACCGCGCGACGGCGGCTTTAAATACAACCCGCCAAGCGGCGGACCCGCACCGGCGGAAGCTACGGACTGGATTGCGCGCCGGGCGAACGAATACGTCGCCGCGGGGCTCGCCGGTGTGAAGCGAGTGTCAGTCAGTGGCGTGCTGGACGAGCGTGCGGAGAAGTTCGGCTACCTCGATCACTACGTCTCCGACCTGGACAGCGTGGTGGATATGGACGCCATCAAGGCATCTGGCCTGCACATCGGCGCAGACCCGATGGGTGGGGCGAGCGTGGACTACTGGGGAGCGATCGGGGAGCGCTACGGGCTCAACCTCGTGGTGGTCAACCCACGCGTGGACGCCACCTGGCGATTTATGACGTTGGACACCGACGGCAAGATCCGCATGGACTGCTCCAGTGCAGACTCCATGGCATCGCTCGTGCATAACCGCGACAAGTACGACCTGGCCACCGGCAACGACGCCGACGCGGACCGCCACGGCATTGTCACCCCGGACGCCGGGCTGATGAACCCGAATCACTACCTCGCCGTGGCCATCGAGTACCTGTTTAGTCACCGCGACGGCTGGGCGAAGGACACGGCGGTGGGCAAGACCTTGGTGTCCTCGTCGATGATCGACCGCGTTGTCGCATCGCTCGGGCGTGACCTCGTCGAGGTCCCGGTTGGATTCAAGTGGTTCGTGCCAGGACTCGTCAGCGGCACCATCGGCTTCGGCGGCGAAGAGTCCGCCGGCGCATCCTTCCTGCGCAAAAACGGCAAGGTCTGGTCCACCGACAAGGATGGCCTGATCATGGACCTGCTCGCCGCTGAAATTACCGCGGTGACCGGCAAAACTCCGTCGCAGCGCTACGCCGAGCTCGAAGCGCAGTACGGCTCGCCTGCATATGAGCGTATCGACGCCCCCGCAAACCGCGAGGAAAAAGCCACCCTGAAGGCCCTGTCGCCCGACCAAGTGCAGGCGAGTGAGCTGGCGGGTGAGGTAATCGTCGCAAAGCTAACGGAGGCCCCAGGAAACGGCGCGGCCATCGGCGGACTGAAGGTGACCACCGAAAACGCCTGGTTTGCCGCGCGCCCCTCCGGCACCGAAGACAAGTACAAGATCTACGCCGAATCGTTCCTCGGCGCGGAGCACGTGGCGCAGGTACAAGAAGAAGCCAAGGCGCTTGTTTCTCAGGTGTTGGGCAAATAGGGGAGTAGAATCAGCCGAGTGAGCACAACGACAGCCGCGCCTGCAACGCGCGACACAAAAACACTGGTCCTGGACGTGTTGTCCGCGTTAGCGCGGTTCTACATGGCCTACATTTGGATCTCTGCTGGGTGGGCAAAAATTGGTGTCCACCTGGATACCGCCAAAACCATCGAGGCCTACGAAATCTTCACCCCAGCCTGGTCCGACTTGCTGGCCCATATCATCGGGCCGCTCGAGCTCGCAGGTGGTTTGTTGCTGCTGCTGGGCATCAACCTGCGCTGGTCGGGCAAGGTGTCCATCTACGTGCTCGTGCTGTTCATCATCGGCATGCTGTCCGCTTGGCAGCGGGGACTCGTTATCGACTGTGGCTGTTTCGACCCGTCCGCAGCCGGCGAAGGGGAGACGAATCTGCTCGCTACGGTGTTCCGCGATGTCATCTACATCGCCATCACAGGCTTCATGATGTGGCGCCCGTTTAAGAAGTTTGCAATTTACCCCTAAACTTGACCGTTGTACGCAGTACCCGTCCACCGCGCCGTGATCGCGGCGCCAACAACAGGAGACACGTGTGACCACACGCAAAGTGCAAAACCCGAACCAGAGCGGTAGCAAGGCCTTCATCTGGGCCGTCGTCGCTGTTATCGCGATTGCTCTGCTTGTCATCGGCATCATTGTCTACAACGGCAAGGCAAACCGCAGCGCTGCAAAGCAGGCGGAGATGATCGACGTCACCGGTATCAACGTCGAGTGGAACCAAGAAGAAGACATCATCCACATCACCGGCGAAAACAAGGATGCCAACAAGGCTGAACTTTTCGAAGACTTCTCCTGCTCCCACTGTGCAGACCTGCACGTTGCTACCGATGAGCAGATGCTGGAGAAGGTCCGCGCGGGTGAAATCAACGTGGACCTGCGCCCGATGACCGCACTCGATGGCGGCATGACGGGCCACTCCACCAAGGCACTGGCTGCCGAGCTGGCGCTGCTGGCCCACGGCGATTTCTCTTCCGCGTTCACCTTGCGCAACTTCCTGTTTGAGAACCAGCAGTCGGCGTACAACAAGTACGACGAGAACGGCTTCGCAGATCTGGCCGCAGACTACGGTGCAAGCGATGAGGCTGTGAAGGATATTCGCGACGGCAAGTTCATCGACACCGCGAAGCGTCTTGGCGACGACAACCGCAAGTACCAGGAAGACAAGACCGGCGAGGCATGGACCCCGCGCGTGCTTGTCGATGGCGAGGATGTGGAAAAGCTCGTCGATATTGAGGAACTCCGAGAGATCACGGGCAACCCGAACCTCGACGAGAAGGAGGACTCTCCGCGTGACTTCTGGCCGGAGGTCCTGGCCAGCCGCTAAACACAAAGACCAATATCGGCTTTTAGCCCCAAGCGGCCTGCATTTGCCCAGGTCGCATCCTGAAGCGGTGGCTAAAAGCCGATATCGCCTTTTGTGGGGGCTGGCGATTTGGCCGGGGGCGGGCTGGCCCGGTATATTGACCAAAGTTCCAAGGGGCTATGGCGCAGTTGGTAGCGCACCACACTGGCAGTGTGGGGGTCACGGGTTCGAATCCCGTTAGCTCCACTCCACAACTACATACCGTTTACACGCGGGGCTATGGCGCAGTTGGTAGCGCACCACACTGGCAGTGTGGGGGTCACGGGTTCGAATCCCGTTAGCTCCACCACGAAGGCTGTCCGACCGTTTGGTCGGGCAGCCTTTCTCGTATCGTGGGCCCATGGATACTTCAATCGGTCAGCTTGGGGTGGTGACCTCAGCAGGTGCCGTTTCGAGGGTGCTGTTGCCCGGGGATGCAGGGCAGTCGCGTATCGACGACACCGTCACCGCTGCCCTCGCCACCCAACAGATCGCCGAGTATTTCGCCGGGGAGCGCAGGGCGTTCGACGTGCCACTGAACCTGGATGGCGTGACCGAGTTCCGGGCTGAGGTGCTGCGGGCGCTCATGGAGGTCCCGTACGGTGAGACGACGACGTATGGGGAGTTGGCTCGGGCGGTGGGCCGCCCCAAAGCAGTGCGCGCAGTGGGAAGCGCCTGTGCGACGAATCCGCTTCCGATCCTGATCCCGTGCCACCGCGTGCTGCGCAGCGATGGCGCGCTTGGGGGCTACCGTGGCGGGACAGAAGCAAAACGTTTCCTACTGGCATTGGAGAGCATTGATGTCTGACACGTTTGTGAAGCACGGCAGCGCGCCAGGAGCGGCGGCAGCCGAGGCCGCGTACCTGCGCTGGCTGCGTGAGGGCTCGGCTGCCGTCGTGGAGGTGTTGGACCTTGACGAGGAGGCGAACACGCTGACCATCGAGCGGGTCGACAGTGCCCGCCCCACCAAAGACGCAGCGAGACAGGCGGGACGCGAGTTGGCGGCCATCCACGCGATGGGTGCGGATGCGTTTGGTGCGCCGGCAGACGGCTGGGAGGGGCCGAACTTCATTGGCACCCGCGAGCAGGCCTGTCGGCCAGAGAAACGGTGGGCGGTGTTCTATACCGAGCAGCGCGTCCTGCCGTTCGCGGAAAATGCGGTGCGTGCGGGCAACCTGAACCGGGAAGGACTGGAGACGGTGCGGCGCGTCTGCGACGCACTGGTGCGGGAAGACGGGGAGGCTCCCTTGGCGCGCATTCATGGCGACCTGTGGACGGGCAACCTGCTGTTTTCGCCAGAAGGTCCGCGTTTTATCGACCCGGCCGCGCACGGCGGGCACCCGTTGACCGACTTCGCGATGCTGGAGCTGTTCGGAGCGCCGTACCTCGACGCGATCGTCGGCGGCTACATCGACTCCGGAGGCAAGCTCGGACAGGATTGGCAGCGGCGCATCGCGATCCACCAGATGCACCCGCTTGCGGTGCACGCCTGGACACACGGTCCGTCGTACGGATCGGCGCTGGTGCGGGCGGCAGAAGAGTCCTTGCGGGTTGTTGGGTAGCACACTATCCTGCAATGTAAGACATGTAATACATCGGGAGGTGTCGCATGAACATCGAGGAACGCCTACAGGCGCTGTTAACGAGACAAGCCGACGGCACCACGGTGTCGATGCGCCAACTAAATCAGAAGACGCGTGCTGTGATCGACCGTGTTTCGAAGGAGGGGGTCACGTTGACCGTGACCGACAGGGGAGTGCCAATCGCGGAAATTCGGCCGGTGAGCCAGAAAACCGGACTAGATCGACTCGAGGAGCTTGGGCTGCTTGCGCAGAAGGGAAAAGTCTTCGAAGAAGGGTGGAGGCCCGCAGCGTCTGCAGTATCGCTTGAAGAGTGGTTGGAAGAAGAGCGCGGGGAAGATCGCTTAGAACGGGTGATGGCGGATCTGCAGGCTCTCGACTTGGCGCGTACCGAAAAGGGCGAAGGGTGATGACTGGGGTGGAGCCGCTTGTATATGTCGATGCATCTGTACTGATTGCCTCCTCTGGCAGGGAGGCGCATAGCGAGTGGGCTTTGTCTGTGCTCTGGGGAAAGGCTTTGGTGAGCTCGGCCATCGTGCGTGTGGAGTTAGCTCGTTTTGCGCATCGAATGGGCTACGGCGCCGAAGATTTGAGCGAATTGGAATCTAGAGTCTCGTTCCTCAGTATCGATGATCGCGTCATTGAGGCGGCAGTTGCAGTGAGTGGAGAAGCGAAAGCCTTGGACGCCCTGCATGTTGGGACTTGGGCAAGGATGCAATCACTAGGGCTGAACTGCCCATTCATTACGGCGGACCGGAAACAAGCAGCAGCTGCACTATCGGTAGGGGCGACGGTGGTTCACCCCTATGGTGGAGATCTGCTCTAGCTGCGCCACCAGGTGTCGGCAGGGCCCGGCGGCATGTGGCGCTTGTGCTGGCCGATGCGCCACAGGTGCTCGAGGCGCTTCTGGGCGTCGGCGGGGATGGTCTTGCCTTCGAGGTAGTCGTCGATGTGTGCGTAGGTGATGCCAAGCGCTTCCTCGTCGGGAAGGGCTGGGCGGTCCTCCTCCAGATCGGCGGTGGGCACCTTCTCCCACAGGCGCGGATCGGCGTCGAGGTGCTTGAGCATTGTCGCACCCTGGCGCTTGTTCAAGCCTGCCAGTGGGATGAGGTCGGCCGCGCCATCGCCGTGCTTGGTGAAAAACCCGGTGACGTTCTCCGCTGCGTGATCGGAGCCGATGACCAGCAGGCCACGCTCACCAGCGATGGCGTACTGGGCGATCATGCGCATACGTGCCTTGACGTTGCCTTTGTTGAAGTCGCCGAGTCCCTCCACACCGAGCGCGCCTGCGACGGCTCCGGACAGCGCGGTGGTGGCCGGCTCAATGTCCACGGTTACCGTCTCGTCCGGAGCAATGAACCGCAGCGCCAGTTGCGCGTCGTCCTCGTCGGCCTGCACGCCGTGGGGGAGACGGACAGCGACAAACTCGGCAGCCGAGCCAGCCTCGCGTCGCTTCACTACCGCGAGCTGGGCCAACTTGCCGGCGAGGGTGGAGTCCTGCCCGCCGGAAATGCCAAGCACGTAGCCTTTTGCGCCGGTGCGGTCGAGGTAATCGGCCAAGAATTGCACGCGGCGGTCGATCTCTGCGGCAGGGTCGATAACGGGGGACACGCCGAGTGCGGCGATGATCTCGGATTGCATAGCGCTCATCGTATATGGGAGGGGGATACGTGAGGGTTTTGATTCAGCGCGGGTGATGTGTAACATTTATCCCCGTGTTGCGACTCGGCAGTTCGCCGTGCGTCGCTAATTGCAGGTAATCCGAGCAGAAAGGAGCGCCCGATGAAGGTCCGCAAGTCGCTTCGGTCGCTGAAGAACAAGCCGGGCGCCCAGGTTGTGCGCCGCAACGGCAAGGTTTACGTGATCAACAAGAAGGATCCGCGCTTCAAGGCCCGTCAGGGTTAATTGTCGCGAGCAGGCGCCCCGTCACCGTGTGGTGGCGGGGTTTTTGCGTTCCCAAAAACAGGCGAAGTTCTAGGGCGGGATGAATCTATTTCGAGGAAATTACACCCGTGAAACAACAAAACTGTGTGTTGCGGATGAGCGTGCGGACTACATGTAGGTAATTCTGGGCACCTATCCTGGGAATATCACCCATGTAACTACTACATGTAGTAGCAGTTGCCCTTCTCAGCCCCAAGGTATAGTGTCTCTTGGTGTTGCCCCGCGGAGACGGGGACAGAAGAAAATCTCCCCAAAGAACCCGCAGAGAAGGGACCACAAGCGATGTCGATCACCGTTTACAGCAAGCCGGCGTGCATGCAGTGCAAGGCAACCGAGAAGGCGCTGAAGAAGGCCGGCCTTGAGTACACCACCGTCGACATTTCTGTGGACGAAGAGGCCCGCGATTACGTGATGGCCCTCGGCTATGTTCAGGCTCCGGTGGTTGAGGCTAACGGTGAGCACTGGTCCGGCTTCCGCCCGGAGCGCATCAAGGGTCTGCTCGCAGCGGCTTAAGCGTCGCGCGCATACCGGCGCCATGAGGCGCACAACTGGCAGTAGCCTTCTGAAATCTGCACAAGAAAGGTAGTGGCCATGCTGGTCGTCTACTTCTCCTCCGCCACTGAGAACACGAAGCGGTTTGTGGAGAAGCTCGGCCTTCCTGCGAAGCGGATCCCCCTGCGCAGAACCGATCCGGAACTCGTCGTCGACGAGCCATACATCCTCATCTGTCCCACTTACGGAGGTGGGGTGAGCGTGAGTGGTGGTAATTCCAGGCCGGTGCCGGCGCAAGTGATCCGCTTCATGAACAATGAGGGCAATCGCACCTTGATGCGGGGTGTGATCGCCGCCGGAAACTCTAACTTTGGTGCGGATTACTGCCTTGCTGGGCCGGTGATCGCTGACAAGTGTAAGGTCCCGTACTTATACAGGTTTGAGCTCATGGGCTCGGCCGAAGATGTCGCGCATGTGCGCAACCAACTGATTGAAAACGCTGAACGATTGGGTTTGCGTGGGGGACCGGAGGTCGTCGATACGCAAGCGCACGTGCAGCAGGCTCCGGATGAGTCGGAGCGATTGGCAAAACTGCGCGAAAAATACGCCGGTAAATACAAAAGAACTACGAACTGAAAGGCCTCGAAGTGTCTACTCTGCCCCTCGGTAAGAATGTCCCGGAGCCGGCTCATGAAAAGGACCAGCTGGATTACCACGCGTTGAACGCGCTGCTGAATCTTTATGACGAGAACGGTCAGATTCAGTTTGATAAAGACCGTGAGGCTGCGAACCAGTTCTTCCTGCAGCACGTGAACCAGAACACGGTCTACTTCCACGATCTGGAAGAGAAGATCGATTACCTGGTTACGAACAAGTACTACGAGCCGGACACGATTGAGAAGTACGCGTGGGAGTTTATTAAGGACACGTTCAAGCGCGCCTACTCTTACAAGTTCCGCTTCAAGTCGTTCCTCGGCGCGTACAAGTACTACACCTCCTACACGCTGAAGACCTTTGACGGCCGCCGCTACCTGGAGCGTTTCGAGGATCGCGTGGCTATGACGGCGCTGTTCCTTGCCGATGGCAACCAGGATCTTGCATTCGCGCTTGTCGACGAAATCATGACCGGCCGTTTCCAGCCCGCCACCCCAACCTTCCTCAACGCAGGTAAGGCACAGCGCGGCGAACTTGTGTCCTGCTTCCTGCTGCGTATCGAGGACAACATGGAGTCCATCGGCCGCGCCATCAACTCCTCGCTGCAGCTGTCCAAGCGTGGCGGCGGTGTGGCGCTGCTGCTGTCGAACATTCGCGAGTCCGGTGCGCCGATTAAACACATTGAGAACCAGTCTTCCGGCGTCATCCCTGTGATGAAGCTTCTGGAGGACGCATTCTCCTACGCCAACCAGCTCGGTGCCCGCCAGGGTGCAGGTGCTGTGTATCTGAACGCGCACCACCCGGACATCATGCGGTTCTTGGACACCAAGCGTGAGAACGCCGACGAGAAGATCCGCATTAAGACGCTGTCGTTGGGCGTTGTCATTCCGGACATCACCTTCGAGCTGGCTAAGCGTAACGACGATATGTACCTGTTCTCCCCGTACGACGTCGAACGTGTCTACGGCGTGCCGTTCGCAGACATTTCTGTGACGGAGAAGTACGAAGAGATGGTCGAGGACCCACGCATCCGCAAGTCCAAGATCAACGCCCGTAACTTTTTCCAGACCCTGGCAGAGATCCAGTTCGAGTCCGGCTACCCGTACATCATGTACGAAGACACCGCGAACCGTGCGAACCCGGTGAAGACCGGCCGCATCAACATGTCCAACCTGTGCTCGGAGATCCTGCAGGTTAACTCTCCGTCGGTGCTGAACGAGGACCTGACTTACGCGGAAGTCGGCCACGACATCTCCTGCAACCTGGGCTCGCTGAATATCGCAATGGCGATGGATTCCGAGGACTTCGGCCGCACGGTCGAAACGGCAATCCGTGCGCTGACAGCCGTGGCGGACAAGACCTCCATCGAGTCGGTGCCGCCGGTACGCGACGGCAACGAGTCCTCCCACGCCATTGGTCTGGGGCAGATGAACCTGCACGGATACCTCGGCCGCGAGCACATTGAGTACGGCTCCGAGGAAGGCCTGGACTTCACCAACGCCTACTTTGCCGCGGTGATGTACGAGTGCATCCGCGCATCCCACAAGATTGCAGTGGAGAAGGGCAGCGCATTCAAGGACTTTGACAAGTCCGAGTACGCAACCGGTGAGTTCTTCGACCGCTACGATCCGGCTGATTTCGCACCGAAGACTGACAAGGTCAGGGCACTGTTTGAAAAGTCCAACATTGCTGTGCCGACGGCGGAGCAGTGGGCGCAGCTCAAGGCCGACGTGGCGCGTGACGGCATCTACAACCGTTACCTGCAGGCTGTGCCGCCGACCGGTTCGATTTCCTACATCAACAACTCGACCTCGTCGATCCACCCGATCGCATCCAAGATCGAGATCCGTAAGGAAGGCAAGATCGGCCGCGTCTACTACCCGGCGCCGCACATGAACAACGAGAACATCGAATACTTCAAGGACGCGTACGAGATCGGCTACGAAAAGATCATCGATACGTATGCAGTTGCCACGAAGTATGTGGATCAGGGCCTGTCGCTCACCCTGTTCTTCAAGGACACGGTGACCACTCGCGACATCAACCGCGCACAGATCTACGCATGGCGCAAGGGCATTAAGACCCTGTACTACATCCGCCTGCGTCAGATGGCGTTGGAAGGCACCGAGGTCGACGGTTGCGTCTCCTGCATGCTCTAAGCACGTAGGGAGGGGCTCGGGGGTTGGGGTTCCCGCCTGTAGGAGGCGGGAACCCCGGGGGTTTTAAATCTCCATGAACTCGTTGACACCGCGCAGGAGTCGTCGAGAAGCATCTTCTGCACGATCCGGATCGTTGTTGGCGATCGCGTCAGCGAGCTCGATGTGAATCTTCATGGTGTTCATCTCCGGATCGTCCGGCATGATGCCGTACTCGGAGCGCCCCTTCATCACATCCATGATCGGCTGGGTCAACTGGACAAACATTTCGTTGCGTGACGCGGTAAGCAGCAACGAGTGGAAGCGGGCGTCGGCCTCTTGGAACTCCTCAGAGTTACCGGCGACCTGACCGGCGAGCTCCACGATGCGCTCGGCGAGGGCGCACAGCTCGCGTGCTTCCGCAGGGGTGGCATTCGTCGCGGCGAGGCGCGCGGCGGACGGCTCGATTGCGTCGCGAAGTTCGCGCAGGGAAGTGATTTGGGCGTGCCGTTGTTCGTCGCTACGCAAACGCCAAGAAATGATTTGGTGGTCGAACACATTCCACTCGGACTGGGGGAGCACCTTCAAGCCCACGCGGCGTGACGACGACACCAACCCCAACTGCTCAAGCGCACGCATCGCCTCGCGCGCGACCGTGCGAGAGATACCGAAACGCTCGGACAGATCATGAAGGGTGAACGTGTTGCCTTCCGGCTGGACACCCGAGACGATCTCTTCCCCTAACACATCCAGGATGGACGAGAGTAGGGGTTGCGTGGGTGAGCGCTTGTCGCTCGAAGTCACAGTGCCCTCCTTCAGGCAGCTAATTGTGTGTAATTCGTCAGTATCTTAGGCCATTGAGACGCTCATTCAATGCAATTTCAAGCCCGATTTCTCTTATGGGGGTCTCGGGTAGGATGGTCGCCATGACTGACGAATACGCGAGTTACCTTGAGTCTCACACCAAACCGGTGAAGGCGATTAACTGGAACAATGTGCCCGACGACAAGGATCTCGAGGTTTGGGATCGCTTGACGGGCAATTTCTGGCTGCCGGAGAAGATTCCGGTGTCCAATGACATTCCGAGCTGGAACACGCTGACTGAGGATGAAAAGGCCGCGACCATGCGTGTGTTCACCGGCCTGACGCTCCTGGACACAATCCAGGGCACGGTTGGTGCGGTGTCGTTGCTTCCGGATGCGACGTCGATGCACGAAGAGGCAGTGTTGACCAACATTGCCTTCATGGAGTCGGTGCACGCGAAGTCCTACTCCAACATTTTTATGACGCTTGCGGATACCCCTTCTATTAATGAGGCATTCCGTTGGTCTGAGGAAAACGAGTACCTGCAGCGCAAGGCGAAGATCATCCTGTCCTACTACGAGGGCGATGATCCGCTGAAGCGCAAGGTTGCTTCCGTGATGCTGGAATCGTTCCTGTTCTACTCGGGCTTCTACCTGCCGCTGAACTGGTCGGTGCACTCGAAGCTGACCAACACGGCCGACATTATCCGTCTGATCATTCGCGACGAGGCCGTGCACGGCTACTACATCGGCTACAAGTATCAGCTCGGTGTGCGCAACGAGTCCGAAGAGCGGAAGGAAGAGCTTAAGGATTACGCCTTCGATCTGCTGTACGACCTGTACGAGAATGAGAATCAGTACACCGAGGATATTTACGACCCGCTCGGCTGGACGGAGGACGTGAAGCGCTTCCTTCGCTACAACGCGAATAAGGCGCTGAACAACCTTGGCTACGAGGGGCTGTTCCCAACCGATGAGACGAAGGTCTCCCCGGCAATTTTGGCTTCGCTTTCGCCAAATGCCGACGAGAACCACGACTTCTTCTCCGGCTCCGGCTCCTCCTATGTCATCGGACGTGCGGAGGATACCCAGGACGACGACTGGGACTTCTAATCGCACTTTGCTTGTCGACGACGCCTCGCCAACCGGCGAGGCGTCTCCCATTTGCAGACAACGCAGCAGGGTTGACTGCATGGGTTCACCCCGCAAGGGGGAACAGTATTCGGAGAGGCTGGAAAAACAGTGTGCAGAACGTTATGCTGATCCGGTATCACTCGTGGCAGCTGTGCGTGATTCGAGGCAATTCGGGTCAAGTGCAGTTGTCGAAATCAGGAGGATTCAATGACCGCTGTGGCACCTAGGCTGGACAATCACGTCCCGCCGACACGCCCCGAGCCGACGGGCCATGCCCGCAAGGGTTCGCAATTTTATAAGCAACTCATCACGACCGACCACAAAGACCTCGGCATCATGTACATCATCATGTCGTTCGTGTGGTTCTTCGTGGCTGGCCTGATGGCCCTGCTGATTCGTCTGGAGCTCTTCAGCCCAGGCCTGCAGTTCCTGTCCAACGAGCAGTTCAACCAGCTGTTCACCATGCACGGCACCGTGATGCTTCTGGCATTCGGTACCCCAATCGTTTGGGGTTTTGCTAACTACGTTCTGCCGCTGCAGATCGGCGCCCCTGATGTGGCCTTCCCGCGTCTGAACGCATTCGGCTTCTGGGTCACCACCGTTGGTGTTATCGCCATGCTGGCCGGCTTCGTTACCCCGGGTGGCGCTGCTGACTTCGGCTGGACGATGTACATGCCGCTGGCTGACGCAACGCACACGCCGTCCGTTTCCGCCAACCTCTGGATTGTCGGTGTAGGCGCTACCGGTGTGGGCACCATTGCTTCCGCCGTGAACATGCTCACCACTGTGCTGACCATGCGTGCGCCGGGTATGACCATGTTCCGTATGCCGGTGTTCACCTGGACGGTGTTTGTTACCTCGATCATCGCGCTGATGATCTTCCCGCTGCTGACCGCAGCTGCAATGGGTGTGCTCTTCGACCGTCTCATCGGCGGCCACATCTACGACACCGCTAACGGCGGCACGATCCTGTGGCAGCACCTGTTCTGGTTCTTCGGCCACCCTGAGGTGTACGTCCTCGCACTGCCGTTCTTCGGCCTGGTGTCCGAGATCGTCCCGGTGTTCTCCCGTAAGCCGATCTTCGGCTACATCGGCCTGGTCTTCGCAACCCTGGCTATTGCAGGTCTGTCCATGGCTGTGTGGGCACACCACATGTTCGCCACCGGCGCTGTCCTGCTTCCGTTCTTCTCGTTCATGACCTTCCTGATTTCGGTTCCGACCGGTGTGAAGTTCTTCAACTGGCTCGGCACCATGTGGAACGGTCACCTGACGTTCGAGACCCCGATGCTGTGGGCAACGGGCTTCCTGTTCACCTTCCTCTTCGGTGGTCTGACCGGCATTATGCTGGCTGCTCCGCCGTTGGACTTCCAGCTGCACGACTCCTACTTCGTGGTTGCGCACTTCCACTACACCCTGTTTGGTACCGTGGTGTTCGCTTCCACCGCTGGCGTGTACTTCTGGTTCCCGAAGATGACCGGCCGCATGCTGGACGAGAAGCTGGGCAAGATTCACTTCTGGCTCGTTGTTATCGGCTTCAACCTGACCTTCATGGTTCAGCACTGGCTGGGCAACATGGGTATGCCGCGTCGTTACGCTGACTACCTCGACACCGATGGCTTCACCCTCCTGAACCAGGTGTCCACTGTTGGCTCCTTCATCCTGGGTATCGGCTTCCTGCCGTTCATCTGGAACGTGTTCAAGTCCTGGCGCTACGGCGAGATCGTCACCGTCGACGATCCGTGGGGCTACGGCAACTCCCTCGAGTGGGCAACCTCCTGCCCGCCGCCGCGCCATAACTTCACCTCCCTGCCGCGTATCCGCTCCGAGCGTCCTGCGTTCGAGCTGCACTACCCGCACATGGTGGAGACCCTGCGTCGTGAGGCCCACACTGGCCACCGCGAGGCATAACACCCCAGCCAAGTAGCAACGGACTACTGGCCTCCTGAACTCAGCCCCCGCTTCGGCGGGGGCTTTGTTGTGCCCACTACCCTGAACCAGGATGAATGCCGAGACAACCGAAATCACAAGCGCATACGAGCTGCTGCGGGAACGCGTCGCAGATGACTACCGCCAACGCAGCGAGGATCCAAACGACCCATCGACAGTGCAGGCGATGCAACTCGCCATCAATCTGCCCAAGCAGGATCCGCCCAGCCGCAACGCGGTGCTTGTTTGCGCCGCCCGCGCCGTCGTCGCCGTATGCCTCGACTCTCGTGCGGGCATCGATGGTTTCTGGCGCGACGGGGTAGAGCAGTGGTATTCACACCGCATCCGTAAGGTTGCCCGGAGGGCACGGAACAAGGCTTGGGATGACGTGCAGGCGTTACCTGGGGTGACAGTGGGATCGGTACGCGCGTTTGTTCCGTCTGCTGTAGGGGATGTGCCACATGCGATAGCCAAGTTGCAGATCAAGGGCACAGAACTCGAGGAGGGCGAAGACCTGCCGCTCGTCGAGGGTGCTCCGTTGATCGCAGTGGACAGTTCGCTTGCGATGTCCGCGGGCAAGGCGGCCGCACAGGTAGGACACGCCTCAATGTTGCTTGCTGCGGCGCAGGACCTCGAGTGGGTGCTGGACTGGGCCGAGCAGGGGTTCCCGCTAAACGTGCGTGAAGTGTCTGCTGATCAGTTCCGTGAGTACTGCGATCGGCCAGGTGCGGTCGCGGTGCGAGACGCGGGCTACACGGAGGTCGCGCCCGGTTCCACCACCGTGGTGGCTATCCCTTAGCCACCAACCTCTTCAACGCGCCGCGAACGACCTCGGGGTCGGTGGTATCCCAGAAGGCGGGGAGGCTGCGGCGGATAAACGAGCCGTAGCGCTTCGTCACTAAGCGATTGTCCAGCACTGCCACGACCCCGCGGTCATTGACGGAGCGCAGCAAGCGGCCGGCACCTTGCGCCATGAGCAGCGCCGCGTGGGTGGCGGAGACCTCCATGAAGCCCGACCGGCCGGCGGCATCGGCGGCGTTCGCTCGGGCCTGCAACAGGGGATCGTCGGGGCGGGGGAAGGGGATGCGATCGATGATGACCAGCGAGCACGAGCTCCCTGGAACGTCGACGCCCTGCCACAACGTCAGTGTGCCGAACAGACATGAGTTCTCTGACTTGGCAAAACTATCAACCAGTACACCGGTGGAGTCCTCGCCCTGCAACAAGATGTCGAAGGGGAGGCGGGCCCGCATGGCTTCGGCGGCCTGTTCGGCGGCTCGTCGAGAAGAAAACAGTGCCAGGGTGCGGCCACCGGCGGCGGTGATAAGGTCCGCGATCTCATCGAGCGTTTCCTTCGCAAGCCCATCGCGGCCCGGGGTGGGCAGGTGCTTCGCGGTGTAGAGGATGCCCGACTTGGCGGGGTCGAACGGGGTGCCAGCGTCGAGCGAGTCCCAGGTGCCCTTCGGCAAGCCCCAGGCGCTGGCCATGGCGTTGAAGTTGCCGCCGACCGTCAACGTGGCAGAGGTAAGCACCACGGTGCGCTCCCCGAAAAGCCGTTCGTGGAGCAGCCCCGCGACCGACAGGGGCGCGACGGAGACGGAATCGCCGTGGCGGTCGGAGCGGGTGAGCCACACAACGTCGGTGTGCTTGGCCGGATCCGGCTCGTCGAACACACCGAGGATGCGCACGATCGCGTCGTGGAGATCCTCCAAGTGGTTGGTCAGGTTGCCACGCTCCGCAAACTTCTCCGGATCGTTCTGGGCCTCACCCTCGGGCGGTTCGCCGATGGACTGGCGGGTCTTCCACAACGCGTCGCGCAGAGCGACAAAACCACCACGTGCCGGGTCGGAAATGGTTTCCCACCGGCCGGGGGCTTCGAGGTCGATGGCGGCAGTGAAGTCGTCGATAACGTCCTCGAGTGTTTCGCGTTTCGCGCCAAGCTTGTCGGCACGGCGAGCTGCCATGGCGAGTGCGCGTGCGGAAATCTCCGCGGTAGCGACCGAGGTGATGCGTCCGTCGAGTTCGTGGGCCTCGTCGATAATCACAGCATCGTGCTGGGGGAGCACGTCCACATCGGCGAGGGCATCGATAGCCAGTAGTGCGTGGTTGGTGACCACGATGTCCACGTCCTTGGTGCGCTCCCGGGCGATCTCCGCGAAGCAGTCCTGGCCGTGCGGACAACGCGTCGCCCCCAAGCACTCACGGGAGGTCACCGAAACTTGGCGCCACGCCTGATCTGGCACACCAGGAACCAGATCGTCGCGGTCACCGGTCGGGGTGTCTTGCGCCCAATCGGCGACGCGCTTGACGTGTTTGCCCAGCCAGGTCAGATCCTCTTCCTCGATGAGGGTGTCGCTGGGGTCCTCCGCAAGCACCTTGTGCAAACAGACGTAGTTGTTACGGCCCTTTTGGATGGCAAAGGTTGGTCGCTGGGGCAGGAGAGGCTCAAGCGCGTCGGCAAGGCGCGGCAGGTCACGGTCGACCAGTTGGCGCTGCAGCGCGATCGTCGCAGTGGAGACCACAACGGTTGTGTCGTGCATCTGTGCATAACGGAGCGCAGGAACCAGGTACGCCAGGGACTTACCCGTACCAGTGCCTGCCTGAACGGCAAGGTGACGTTCGGAATCCAACGCACGAGTGACCGCGTCGGCCATCTTGACCTGGCCAGGCCGGCGCGAGCCGCCGAGCGACTCGACGGCAGCCGAAAGCAACTCACCTGTGCTGTGCGAAAGCGGTTCGTCTGCCACGGCCTACTCGGTGGGCTCCGGAAACCCGATAAAACGGGTCGGGATGGCAACCTCGCCGCGCGACAGAGCGAGGCCCTCCCAGGGCAGGGTGGTGCGTGCTTCGGCGTGCAGCTTTCGGCTGTCCTCGATGCTTGGCTGGTTGTCCAGGACCTCACCGTCGCGGATCATCGGCACGGTCAGCTCGCGGTAGTCCAGGTTCGGCTTGCGGGGGATTTCGGCGCCCATCGGGTGGATAATCTCGCCCACCGCAACGCCGGAGGAGCGGTACGCGCGAAGCGCAGACTTGCCGCCGCCGTAGGTGACCTTGCCGGAAGAACGCTTGGCCACGGGGTGGCCTTCGACCTCGACGAGCTTGTAGACCAGGCCAGCCGTAGGCGCGCCGGAGCCTGTCACCACAGAGGTGCCGACGCCGAAGCCATCGACTGGGTCGCCGCGCAGACCTGCGATGGCGAACTCATCCAAGTCGGAGGAGACGATGATCTTGGTGTTGAACGCACCTGCCTCGTCGAGTTGCTTGCGCACGCGGCGTGAGACGATGCCGAGATCACCAGAATCGATACGCACCGCGCCGAGTTCGGTGCCAGCAACCTCGAGCGCGTTGTCCACGCCCTTGGTGATGTCAAAGGTATCCACCAGCAGCGTGGTGTCCTTACCTAGGGACTTAATCTGGCCGGCAAAGGCGGCCTTTTCATCGGGCTGGCCGTTCTCGTCGACATGCAGCAGCGTCCACGAATGGGCGGCAGTACCGGACGCCGGGATGCCGTGGCGTAGCGACGCCTCCATGTTGGAAGTTGCGTCAAAACCCGCGATGTAGGTCGCACGTGCAGCCGAAACGGCAGCCTCTTCGTGGGTACGGCGCGAACCCATCTCGATAATCGGCCGGCCGTCTGCCGCGGAGACCATACGCGACGCGGCGGAGGCAATCGCGGAGTCGGCATTCAGGATGGACAGGATGACAGTTTCCAAGATGACGCACTCGGCGAACGTGCCGCGCACCGTCATGATTGGGGAGTACGGGAAGTACAGATCGCCCTCCCGGTAGCCGTCCACCTGGCCGGAGAAGCGGAAGTTGCGGAGATATTCGCGTGCTGCATCGGAAAGGAAATCGGCGGTTGCGATCTGCTCTTCGGTGAAGCGGAAGCGGGTAATTGCGTCGAGGGCACGCGCGGTACCTGCGACGACGCCGTAGCGGCGCTCGTTGGGCATGCGGCGGCCAAAGACTTCGAAAACACACTCGCGTTCGGCTGTGCCATCTTGGATGGCGGCGTCGAGCATGGTGAGCTCGTACATGTCGGTTAAAAACGCGGTAGAGGGCAGCGGTTGGTTCATGGTGTGCAAGCGTACCCTCCCGTCCCCTCCCGTCCGACGGGGTAAGGTGGTTCACATGTTTGCTTCAGCTCGCAACGCTGCCGAACCGGCGCATATGAGTTCGCCGATGGCGACCCCGGAGCTCGACGAGGCCGTCGATGTCGAGGTGGCCACGAGCGAGAACCTGCCATGGTTGTGCATTGTGTGGGACGACCCGGTGAACCTGATGAGTTATGTCACCTATGTGTTCCAGACGGTGCTGGGCTACGACCGTAAGCGCGCCCAGGAGCTGATGATGCAGGTCCACACTGAGGGCAAGGCTGTGGTCTCTTCTGGCGAGAAGGACAAGGTAGAAACCGACGTGAAGAAACTGCATACCGCCGGTCTGTGGGCGACGATGCAGCAGGCAGGGTAGGGGAGACGAATGCAGCCTTGGCGTAAGAAGAAGGGGTTGATGCGTTCAACCCCGAAGTACACGACCACGTTTGATCCGATGGAGCGTGAGGTCATTGGGGATCTCACGGCGACGGTGTCGGAGGCGTTGATTGCACGTGCGCAGTCGGCTCCGAAGGATGAGTTCGCGGAGATGATGGGGGTTTCCACCGGGCACACGGAGGCGCCACAGGATCCGAAGTTGGCTCGATTGTTGCCCGACTTTGAGCGTGAGGGCGACGAGGAGTTCGAGGGCGACAACGGTTTGTTGCGCAGCTTGCATGAAAACGACATCATTCGTGCGAAGTTGATCAACCTGCAGGTGGTCAACGAGGCGCTCGGCCCCACTGGTGGCGTTGAGGTCACCATCGAGGAAGAAGACGCGCACAAGTTCATCGCTGCGGTCAACGACATGCGCCTCTACATTTCCGCTGACACTTCGGGTGGCGAGGGCGCTCAGCAGGAGCGCGCGATGCTCGTGGAGTGGCTCGCGTACTGTCAGGATTCTTTGCTCGACGCATTGATGGGCTAGCTCGAGCGCATGCGTATCGACGACCCCTTGGCCCGCATCGGCCACATCTCACTCGCGGACACTGGCGTGACCGCGATCCTTGCACCGCACGAGGCAGGCATGGTCGCGGCAGTGGATGTGCGTGGCGGTGGCCCCGGTACACGTGAGACTGACCTGCTCGAACCCCACAACACAGTTGAGCGGGTCCACGCGATCATGCTCTGTGGCGGCTCCGCGTTTGGACTTGCGGCCGCCGATGGAGCGATGGCCGAGCTGGAACGCCGCGGTTGGGGCTTTCCGGTGTTCGGCGAAGACATGCCGGGCCCCCGGGTGCCGATCGTGCCTGCGGCGGTGATCTTCGACCTTGTCGTCGGCGACCCGGCACACCGCCCCACTGCGGCCGATGGTGCAGCCGCGATCACCGCCGCCTTCGACGGTGGTACAGGAGCGACCGGCAGTGTCGGTGCTGGCTGTGGCGCAACCGCTGGCGTGCTGCGGGGTGGGTTTGGCCAGGCCACGGTGAGCACGATGAGCACGGACGGCTACACGGTTGAGGCGTATGTGGTTGCCAATCCGGTTGGGATGGTCGTCGATAAGCACACCGGGCTCCTCTACGGCGATGGCGCGAAACCCGCGGTGGACCTGGAGCGGTTTAACGCGCTTGAGCGCCCCACACCGAAACTGAACACCACGATCGGTGTGATTGCCACGAATGCGCCGCTCACAAAGCCACAACTCAAGCGCGTGGCAATGACCGGGCACGACGGCATCGCGCGAGCCATTCGCCCCGCGCACTCGCCACTCGACGGCGACACGTTGTTCGCAGTGTCCACCGCTCAACCTGGTGCGCAGCCGGTCAGCGATGTCGAAGCTTTCGGACGCATCGGAGAAGCCGGCGCCCAAGCAGTGCAGGCTGCAATCGTGGACGCTGTAGTAAACGCAACGGGTGACTTTGGTATCACCGCCTGGCGCGACATCGCACGCGCCTAGCGCAGGCAGCTAAGCTGCACCACGATGAACAATAACAACCACCACACCCCTGAAGGCTGGGGCTACGGACGCACCGAACAGCCCGGCTACGGCAAGCCGTTCCAGCGTCCGTTCTCCCACCCAGAGACCCAACCACCCGCGTTCGGCGGCATGCCCGCGCCGGGTGTGCCACACAACCCCTATGCCAACCAGCGTCAGCCGTACGGCCAGCCGGGCATGGGGTTGCAGGGACAGGGTTACCCGGCGAGCAGGTCGCTCAAACGCAGGCAGCAGCGCAAATCCGGGCTGCGCTTTGCAGGTGGCTTCCTGGTCCTGATTTGGGCTGTGTTTATTCTGCAGCTCTTCTTCCCGTGGCTGCAGGGCTTTGGCATACACCCGCTGGACATCAACGGTCTGCCGATGATTTTCACCTCGCCGCTGCTGCACGCGAATCTGGAACACATCATTTCCAACTCGCTGCCGGGTGCGCTGTTTGCCTACCTCATCGGTTACTCCGGCAAGCGCGTGTTTTGGGAGGTGACAACGTTCGTTCTGCTCATCGGCGGACTCGGCACCTGGGTGTTCGGCGGTATTGGCACGAACCACATTGGCGCGTCCGGCCTGGTGTATGGCTGGTTGGCGTACCTGTTGGTGCGTGGCTTTTTCAACCGCTCGATTGGTCAGATTCTTACCGGCTTAATCCTCGGCTTCTTCTACTCCGGTTTGATTTGGGGTGTGCTGCCGGGCACTGAGGGTGTCAGTTGGCAGGCGCACCTCTTCGGCGCGATCGGTGGCATTGTCGCCGGCATGATCATCACGTCTGACGATCCGCCGGAGCTCGCCGCGAAAAAGCATGCGAAGAAGCAGGCGAAGGCTGCGGAAAAGCAGGCGCGCAGGTGAGTAACCAGGTAAGCAACCAGGTAAGTAACAACGCGCCGATTGGGTTGTTCGACTCCGGTGTCGGCGGGCTGACCGTGGCGCGTGCGGTGATGGATCAGTTGCCGGGCGAATCCTTGATTTATATCGGCGATACCGCCAACAGCCCGTACGGTCCGCAGCCGATCGCGGATGTGCGCGCTCATTCGCAGCGCATTGCCGACGATCTGGTGGAACGTGGCTGCAAGATGCTTGTCATTGCGTGTAACACCGCCACCGCCGCGTTTCTTCATGATGCCCGCGAGCGCTACAGCATCCCTGTCCTCGAAGTGATCCAGCCTGCAGTACGCCGTGCGATGGCGACCACCCGAAACAATAAGATCGGCGTCATTGGCACCGAAGGCACCGTCACCTCTGGTGCGTATCAGGACTTCTTCGCGGTCAACCCCGCCGTCGACGTTACCGCGGTTGCCTGCCCTGATTTCGTCCCCCTCGTGGAGCAGGGCGTGACCTCCGGCAAGCATGTGCTCGAGGTCGCCCGCGGCTATGTGGAGCCGCTGCGCGAAGCAGGCGTGGACACGCTTGTGCTCGGCTGTACGCACTATCCGCTGCTTTCCGGCGTGATCCAGCTGGCCGTGGGCGATGATGTCACGCTCGTGTCCTCTGCGGAGGAAACCTCGAAGGATGTGTTGCGCGTGCTCACGGAGAGCGATTTGCTTAGCGACGACACCACCGCTCCAATCCGCATCTTCGAATCCACCGGAGATCCTGGCACATTCGATGAGCTCGCCCGCCGATTCCTCGGCCCTCAGGTGCATGCGGTGGGCAACAGACTGTAAAACTCGCCGTGCGCTTCGGCGATCCAGTGTGAAATTAGGGCGCATTCATGGCACAGTGTTTCCATGAAGTTGACCATCCTTGGGTGCTCCGGAAGCCTTGCCGCGCCGGGGAACCCCGCCTCCTCCTACGTCATTTCGGTGCCGGGTGAAACCGATGTGGTGATGGACTTTGGTCCGGGGGCGCTCGCCGCGATGCAGGAACGGTTCGATCCTGCTGCGGCCCACGTGATCTTCAGCCACCTGCACGCTGATCATTGCTCGGATTTCCCGTCGCTGTTGGTGTGGCGCCGATACCACCCGGAGGCACCGGCGAAGCAGCGCCACCGCCTTATCGGGCCTTCATACGCGGTTGAGCACTTTGGCCGCATGAGTGCCGATGGTCCGGATGATGTCGACGATTGCACCGACACGTTCGAGTTCACCACCTGGCGCACCCGCGAGCCGGAGACGTTGAGTGGTCTGACGGTCACGCCGTTTGAAGTGATCCACCCGGCCCAGGAGTCGCATGCGCTGCGCGTGGAGGACGCGCACGGCAAGGTGCTGACGTTCTCGGGAGACTCGAGCTACACGCCGTCGCTTATCGACGCCGCCCGTGGCGCCGACCTGTTCCTCTGCGAAGCAGCCTGGGGTGCGTCGTCGGAAGGCAAAGCCGAAGGCATGCACATGTCTGGCAAGGAGGCGGGACGCCTCGCCCGCGAAGCCGGGGTGAAGACGCTGGTGCTGGTGCACATTCAACCGTGGACTGACCCGCACAGTGTGCTTGAGGCAGCCCGTACTGAGTTTGATGGCGAGATTCTGCTGGGGCAGGCCGGCGCCGTCTACGAGGTGTAAGGGTCGGGCCTTACTGCGTTACCCCTTTTAAGGGGTGGAAGGTGACCTAGGGGGTCGGGTGCGCTAAATTGGCCACCACAACGACCGGTTCCGCTAGGCTACATCTTGAGTAGTCAGTCCAGGGCCGGTTTTCAAAATCTTGGGGGTAGGGGATCGTGGTATCCACGAAACCGTTTCAGAACTATGAAGACTTGCTCACGCTATTGGGCGAACGGGGGATGCGAATTGCAGATCTTGCGTCTGCGGAAGAGTCGCTGCGAAACATCGGATATTACCGTTTGAGCGGATACTGGTACCCGTTTAGAGAGCCATTCCCGAATCAACAAAAACTTCACGGATACGAACTCACACGCAAGAATGAATTCCGTGAGGGAACGAATTTCGACGACATCATTCGACTCGTGAGGTTCGATACCCGATTGCGTAAGGCAGCCTTGAGTGCGTTGGAGCCCGTGGAGATTTGGCTCCGTAACGCCATTGCACACGCGATTGGTAGCGTGCACCCGCTGCTTCATCTTCATCTTGACGACCCGTCAATGCTTGACCTGCAGATGCAGCCTCCCATTAAGGAACCGAACCAGGTAGAGCGGTATGCAAAGTGGTTGGACCGCTTTGACGCATCTATTGGTTACTCCAAAGAGGATTTCGTACACCACTACCGGGATCGCAACGAAGATCTTCCAATTTGGGCTGCAGTGCAGACCTTCGAATGGGGAACGCTGCACAACCTGTACGATCTGCTTCCAAAGTGGATGCGCGAGCAGATCGCTGCTGATACCGGGCTCACGTTCAAGGAGCTCGGGTCATGGCAGCGATCGCTGGCTTATTTGCGAAATACGTGTGCACATTACGCGAGACTGTATAACCGTGTAGACGATGCACCGCTTGTGCCAAGAAAACCAAGTTCCACACTCAGCTGGATTCGGGCGTATCCGGAATCGTTGCGAGACCGGACATTCTTCAAATTGTCCATGTTGCAGTACCTGCACGGTGTGATCGAAGGAGAGCCACATTTCGGGCTCACCAAAATTGCTCACGAATTCCTGATGGCCAATTTCCCGGGACACGATCTTTCGCCACACTCACACTCGTTGCCCATCCTCACCGCAATGGGGTGCCCTCCGAACGTGATTAATAAATCGCCTTGGGTCTAGTTGGCTTGCAGGGACGCGACGCCCGCCTGCGTTACGCTTGGGGCTATGACTGATTTTTCGCGTTTTGACGGTCGCGCCGTCGACGAGCTTCGCCCTGTCCGTATCACTCGCGGTTTTACTTCGAACCCTGCTGGCAGCGTGCTGGTGGAGTTCGGTAACACCCGCGTGATGTGCACCGCTTCGGTGGAGGAGGGCGTTCCCCGTTTTAAGAAGGATTCCGGCGAAGGCTGGCTGACCGCCGAGTACTCCATGCTTCCTTCCGCGACGCACGAGCGTATGCCGCGTGAATCGATGCGTGGCAAGGTAAAGGGCCGCACGCACGAGATTTCGCGCCTGGTGGGTCGTTCCCTGCGCGCTGCGGTGGATCTTTCTGAACTCGGTGAGAACACCATCCAGCTCGACTGCGACGTGCTCCAGGCCGACGGTGGTACCCGTACCGCGTCGATCACAGGCGCGTACGTCGCACTTGCGGACGCGATCGCTGTGCTCAAGGAGCGCGGCGTGGTGCCGGGTGAGCCGCTGCTGAAGCCGGTAGCGGCGATCTCTGCTGGCATCATCGACGGCCACGTCTGCCTTGACCTGCCGTACGAGGAGGACTCCCGCGCGGAGGTGGACCTCAACGTGGTGATGCAGGAGGGTGGCAACTTCGTCGAGATCCAGGGCACCGGCGAGCACGGCCTGTTCGGCCGCGAGCAGCTCGGCGAGATGCTCGACGTGGCAGCCAAGGGCTGTGAGGAGCTTTTCGCAGCCCAGAAGGCGGCGTTGGGATGGTAAGAGTCCTCGTCGCTTCCCGTAACCCGGGCAAGGTCCGCGAACTCGACCAGGTGCTGCGCGAGCTGGCCATCGAGGGAGTGGAGCTTGTGTCGCTTGATAACGCCCCCGCCTACCCCGACCCTGTCGAGGACGGCCTGTCCTTTGAGGAAAACGCAGTGCTGAAGGCCCGGGCTGGTGCTGCCGCGACTGGTCTTCCGTGCGTCGCTGACGACTCCGGCCTAAGCGTCGAAGCCCTCAACGGCATGCCGGGCATCCTGTCCGCTCGCTGGTCCGGTAACCACGGCGACGACGCTGGTAACAACGCTCTGCTGCTCAAGCAGATGGAGGATATTAACCAGCGCCGCGCAGCGTTTGTGTCCTGCTGCGCGCTTGCCACCCCAGAAGGCGACGTGCACGTCGCGGAGGGACGATGGGAAGGGGAACTGCTTCGCGAGCCGCGCGGCGACAACGGTTTCGGCTACGACCCGCTCTTCGCGCCGGATGACGCGCCGGGGCGTTCCTCGGCGGAACTGACCTCGGAGGAGAAGAACGCACGGTCCCACAGGGGCAAGGCGTTGCGGGAGTTGGCAAAGCACATCGCGGCGCTGAAGTGACGAATTTCGTTACAGTGGCTGCATGAAGAAAACAATCGCATTCGCAGCAACTGTTCTCGCCTCCAGCGCTCTTTTGACCGCTTGTGGGCAGGACGGTGACTTCGACGGCACCTGGTCGGGCGACGTCACCGCAACCCAGGAGGGGACCGGCGGTGGTCAGGCCACTGTGACCATTGACGGTAAGGATTGCTCCTGGGAGCTGACCGAAACCGACGGTGAGACTAACGAAGCGAACTGCCTGCGCGACGATAAAGAGTTCAAGCTGGAAGATCCGCTGACGCACCAGGATCTGGAGTACGACGCTGAGCGTGCAGGCGACACGTTGACACTGTCGCCGCAAAACGATCAAGCGGAGAAGGTCGGCGTCATGGTGCTAACAAAAACCGACGACGAATAAGTTTCGCCGCCGGTTTCATCCCCCGAAGTTCCAGTTCGCCGGCGTTAGGCGAGCTGGAACTTTTCTTTAACTTCCTTGCGGCGCTTCTCTTCCACAAAGAAGGACATAAACGGCACAACACCGGAGATAGCTGTTGCTACCCAGGTGCCGCCGGACCAGCGAGCCTTTGAGCCGAGGTTCAGCGACGTCATCAAAAACGCGACAAACGCAAAGCCGTGCACGCGCGCAACCCAGGACAGGTAGTCGACGTTCATGTCGAAGCCGTACTGCATGATCATGCGGGCAATCAGCAGAAGCAACAGGACACCGGTGATCCACGCCGCGATGGAGAACCACAGCAATGCCTGCTTGACGCGGCGCTGGCGCTCCGGGTGGATGCGCTCTGGCTGTGCTGCTGGCTGAGTTTGCTCGGTCATGCGTGTTCACCTTTACCTTCCGGGTGGGTTTCGCGGCGCGGTGCCACAAGTTTGTTGTATTCGTCGACGTCGATCTCCGGACGTGCGGGCAGGAAGTCCTCGTCGATTTCCGTGACGGGCTTGTGCTTGCCGTAGCGGGCGAGATCGGCCTCGTACAGGTCATCCATGGTCAGCCCTGCGTTCTCGGCGTCAATCTTGTCGTTCTCCATGCGCATACCTACGCGGTAGGCGTAGATGAAGAACAGCGCGAAGCATGGCCACTGCAGGGCGTAGCCCAGGTTCTGGAGAGTGCCGGTGCCGGATTGGTAGCGTTCCCACTGCCACCGGGCGAGCAGCAGGCACGTCACTGCGGCTGCGATGAGGAGCAGGATGTGCCACCATCGCACGCGGAGACGCTCACGCTGCGGAATCGGGGTGGTCCCGTCCGCGTCCGTGTGTTCCAACTTTTCGCTCACGAGTGGTGATCTTACCCGGTAAAACCATGGTGCCAAACTAAAGTTTGATACCGCGGTTTCTGTGGATGGGGGCGCGGCGTGTAATATCCGTTCTCGACGCGCCCGTGGCGGAATTGGCAGACGCGCTGGATTTAGGTTCCAGTGCCTTATGGCGTGAGAGTTCAAGTCTCTCCGGGCGCACCAATTCTTTATGGGGGAGTGGGGACTTACAGGTTCCAGTCGCGCAGGATGCGGCCAACGTGGCCAGTTGCCCTGACGTTGTACTGGGCTTGCTCCACGGTGCCCTTACCGTCAGCGTCGACGGAGACAAGGAACGTTGAGCGGATAACGCCTTGGACGATCTTGCCGTAGTTCTTCTTTTCCCCGAAGGCACCGTATGCCTCGAGGGTTTCCTTGGATTCGTCGGAAAGCAGCTGCACGGTCAGGTTGTGGTCGTCGCGGAACTTTGCCAACTTCTCTACCGGGTCGGGGCTAATGCCGAGTACGGCGACGGAGGCCTCCTTGAACTGGTCCATATTGTCGCTAAAGTCGCAGGCTTCGGTGGTGCAGCCGGGTGTGTTGGCCTTCGGGTAGAAGTACACGATGACTCGCTGGCCAGCGAAATCGGCAAGCGAAACGGTTTCGCCCTTGTCGTTTTTCAGGGTGAATGCGGGGGCAACGTCCCCTTCTTGCAGTCTGATGGGTTCAGTCATGCCTCCCCGTTTTACACTACTGTTGGTACGAAAAGACGTGAGTCTAGAAAAGTCCCAAGTAAACGTAGGAGTTTGAAACCGTGGCACGAGATATTCACGACATTGAGCGTGACCTTGCACGCACCCGCAGCCAGCTGGCCAGCACGCTTGATGAGCTTGCAGACCGCACGAACCCGTCCACCTTGGCCGATACGGCTAGGGATCAGGCAAAGACCTGGCTCGAGGACGAGACGGTGCAGAAGGTCATCGGCGGTGTCGTCGTCGGTATCGCAGCGCTGATCGGTATCAAGGTCTACAACGGCCGTAAGCGCAAGAGCGAGCTCAAGGAGCTGCAGAAGCTGCTGTCGCGTAACTAAGCGCGAGCGTCTGTACGCCGGTACCTGCAATGTTGTGGGTGCCGGCGTTTTGTCGTCGATACGCTCGTGTCCTTGTTGAATTCAAGGTAATCTCTCTTTACGACCGAAAGGGAGCATCAATGGTTAATGATCAGGCCGACCACGAACTCGAGCGGATGCGCGGCAGTAAAAAGCCGCTGTTGATCGCATTAGCGGTCATTGCGGTGATTGTGCTTGTGCTGACGGTGGCGGGGCCGTCGATACGCGCTGCGTTCACACCGGATGAAGAGACCGCCGCAACGTCGACGGACACCGACGCCGAGTACAACGGCACTGACGTCCACTTCCTGGGCATGATGGTGCCGCACCACCAGCAGGCGATCGACATGTCGGATGTGCTGCTGGACTCCGACGTCGACGATGCGCAGGTGCGTGATCTCGCCCAGCGCATCAAGGACGGTCAGGAGCGCGAAAACGAGCAGATGAACGCCTGGGCCGACGAGTGGGGCATCGATCAGGACATGGAGCTCCACTCGAAGCACATCGCCAATGGCATGTTCCCGCCCGAGCAGTTGGACGAGTTCGCGCAGTTGCGTGGCGACGACCTGCGCACCGCTTTCCTCGAAATGATGCACTTCCACCACGCCCACGTGATCAAGATGACGCAGGACGAGGTGGACGGCGGCGCCTACGAGCCGCTTCGCGAGTTGGCCCAAGACATGATTGAGGTGCAAACCGCCGAAATGGGCGAGATGGAAGAACTTCTGGGCTACAACCCGACGAAGTAACTAGACAATCTCGGCGCCAGCCTCAAACATTTCCTGAAGCGCTGCGGCACCGCCCTTGTCATCGACAGGGGAGCACATCGCGCGCAGGACGCGCACCTTGAAACCAGCCTTCAGGGCGTCCAGGACGGTGGCTCGCACACAGAAGTCCGTTGCAATGCCACAGACGTCTAGCTGGGAAACCTCGCGCTCGCGCAACCAATCCTCAAGCGATGTGCCAGCCTCAGTTGCGCCCTCGAACCCGGAATAAGCGGCGGTGTACTTGCCCTTGCGGAAAAACTCCTCAATCAGCGAGGTATCCACCGGTCCGCGCATCTGCGCACCATAGGAATCAGCGACGCAGTGCGGCGGCCAGGTGTTGACAAAGTCCGGTGTCTCGCCTTCCTTGGCAAAGTGGTCACCTGGCTCGATGTGCCAATCCTGTGTTGCCACAATGTGGTCGTACTCCAAACACCTGTTATCAGGGGTGGAGATCAACTCCGCGATTTTTGACGCCACCTCATCGCCGCGGGCGGTGGCAAGGCTACCGCCGGGGCAGAAGTCATTTTGCACGTCAACAATTACCAAGGCTGTTTTCATGAAGATCAGCCTAGTCTCAGCTGCGAGAAAAAGTGACGGGTACACAAAAAGCGAGGCTGGCGGGTAAAATACCTGCCAGCCTCGCTGTGCTGTGCGCCATCAGGGAATCGAACCCCGAACCCACTGATTAAGAGTCAGTTGCTCTGCCAATTGAGCTAATGGCGCGTATTTTGTTTTGTTGGTGTTGCTCTCTGCAACGAGGTAATACATTAGCAGCGTGTGTTGAATGTGTGAAATCGGCAGGTAAGAGCATATTTTTCGGCGATGTTAAACGTTGTATAACGCTTTGTTTGTGGATGGTGGCTTTTTATCCGTTAACGGTTAAAGTATTGGCGTTTGAGTTTTGGATTTGAGTTGTGAGGGGTCCATCGTGCTCCACCTTCGCGCGGTTCGCCGCTGCACCGCGGTCCTGACGGCGCTGGCTGCAGGAGCGATGATTTCGGCCTGCTCACCGGGGGATGGGTCGAGCCGTCTCGAGCAGGTTGCGGAGACAGACCAGGCTGCAGAGACGACGCCTGCGGCGAAGCCGCCGAAAGTCTCGGTGAGCAATAACGCCACTGACGTCGAGCCTGGCCAGCCGGTGAAGGTGCTTTCGGAGGTCGGACTGGCCTCGGTGAAGATGACCAACGAGGCCGGCAAGGAAGTCGAGGCGGAGTTCAACGACGACAAAACCGAATGGTCTACGGCGGAACCGCTTGGTTACGGACGCGAGTACACCATTGAGGCGCGTGATGTTGAGGGCCAGAAGGTGGTGTCGTCGTTTACTACGGTGTCGCCGGCTGTGACGGTTAATGCGTACGTTGGTCCGCTTGACGGCTCGACGGTTGGTGTCGCCCAGGCGGTAACCATCCGCTTTGATAGCCCGATCCAAGACACCAAGAAGATGGAGAAACTCATCTCGGTGGAAACCTCGAACGACACCGAGGGTGGATTCTTCTGGCTGGATCCTTACGAAGTGCGCTGGCGCCCGAAGGAGTACTGGGAGCCCGGTACTGAGGTCACTGTGAAAGTGGATCTGTATGGGCGCAAACTTGCCGAAGGCGTCTACGGTTCCGACGACACCGAAATCAGCTTCACCATCGGTGACAAGGTGGAGACTGTCGTGGATAACTACGACAAGATGCTGCGCGTCTACGCTAACGACGAGTTGGTGAAGGAGTTCCCGATCTCACTGGGGACCGACGGTAGCTACGACACCCCGAATGGCACCTACGTGGTGGGGGATGAGCACCCCAGCCTTGTCATGGACTCGCGTACCTACGGCTTGGCGTTGGATGCGGGCGGGTACGTCACGCCGGTGGATTACGCCACCCAGCTGTCGTACTCGGGCATCTACGTCCACTCCGCGCCGTGGGCGCTGTGGGCGTTGGGGTCCCAGAACCAGTCGCACGGCTGCATCAACGCTTCCTATGAGAACGCCAAGTGGTTCCAGGAGTACGTCAAACGGGGTGACCCGGTAGTGGTGAAAAACACTGGCGGATCGACCCTGACCCCGTACGACGGCTTGGGCTACTGGAACCTTGATTGGGAGCAGCGCTCCGGCGGCAGCGGCGAGCAGCTCTACTCCTAGTGCCCCTAGGTGCAGTTAGTGCCCCCAGGCGCAGTTAGGCTTTCGCGCGTTCCTCCTCGGCTTCAATCTCGGCGTTGAAATCGCGCTTGGAGGCCTGCCACTGATCCTCTGTCATGCCGATGCGCCAGTATCCAGAGATGGACACGTCTTGCTTGGGGACCTCGGATTCGACGAAGAGGAAGCGCCGCATTTCCTTGATCATCTCGGCAACGCCGTGGATGAACCAGCTGGTGTTCTTTCCGTCCGGCACGCCGGCCTGTCGCACGACGCGGGATAGCTCCGTGCCATGGGTCGCGCCGTTGCGGATCACCCAATGGATGTCCACGCCATCGCGGGCTGGGAGCTCAAACTTGCGGTCTTCGGCTTCGATCTCGATGTACGCGGTCGCAGTTGCGCCCTCGGGGAGGCGCTTTAGGCCCGCGCCGATGGCCGGTGCTGCGGACTCATCGCCGGCGAAGATGAAGTGCTCGTAGTCGACCGAAGGGCCCCACGCGCCACCTGGGCCGAAGAAGCCGATCTTCTCTCCAACCTCGGCTACGCGAGCCCACGGACCGGCCAGGCCTGCATCGCCGTGGGTGACAAAGTCAACATCGAAATCCCCGGTCGATGAGTCGAGGTTGATCAGCGTGTAGGTCCGGGTCACCGGTTGCTTGTCGCGCGGCTGTTGTTCACGGACCTGTTCGACGTTAAATGGCCAGGAGTAGTCGGCGCCCTCCGGCACGAACAACAGCTTGAGGTAGTGGTCCGTAAACTCCAGATCTTTACCAACAAAAGCGGGGGCGTTCAGGCTTAAGCGAACCAGATCGGGGGAGAGCTGGCGGCGACCGGTCACGGTTGCCTCATTGGCCTTCCGGGGTTTACGCCTCGCGGCCGCTTTGTTGGCTTGTTCGGTCATCGTTGTCCCTGTCCTTCAACAACTCGTGGCTGCTTCGGGCGGCGGAAGTTCGCACGCCAAATAGTTAGGTAAGGCTAACATATTCAAGGAGGGGGTGGAATCGCAATGTGCCCCGTAACCTGTTGTGCAGGTTACGGGGCACGCTTTGGGGTGGCTGACGGGGCTCGAACCCGCGACACCCAGGATCACAACCTGGTGCTCTACCAGCTGAACTACAGCCACCATTGCTGTTTTGCAGCGGATTACACCTTAGCCGTTCATCTGAAGTTTACAAAAACCGCTGGTAGAACTCGGTTGCAGCGGCAGAAGCCTTCGTTGCGGTGTCGGTGTCCGGGCCGGGGGAGTCCACAAATACGGCGCGACGGTAGTAGTCCAGTTCGCGGATGGATTCCACGATGTCCGCCAAGGCGCGGTGAGCCATGCCCTTTTCGGGCTGGTTGTAGTACGCCTTAGGGAACCAGCGGCGCGACAGTTCCTTCACGGTGGACACGTCGATCATGCGGTAGTGCAGGGCGTCGTCGAGACGAGGCATCTGCGCACGGATAAACGCACGGTCGGTAGCAATCGAGTTGCCCGCAAGCGGGGCAGGATGAGCAGGATCGCAATGCTTTGCGACGAGCTCCAGCACCGCATCCTCCGCATCCCGGATACTGGTCGTGGAGGCCTTAATGTCGTCGAGCAGCCCGTTGGAGGAGTGCATCTCGGTGACAAAGTCATCCATCTCCGCCAGTTCGGCGTCGGTGGCGTGGACGACGAGGTCGACTCCGTCGTCGATAATGTTGAGCTCCGCATCCGTGACAAGCGCTGCCACCTCCACGATGACGTGGCGTGACGGGTCAAGACCGGTCATCTCCAGGTCGACCCACACGATGCGATTGTCCTTGTCTGCGATCTCCATTTATTCCTCTCCCATCTTGGCGTAAAACTTGCCCATAATCGGCGGCAGAATCCCGCGCGGGGCGTAGGTAGACACGACATCCATCGCCTTCGATAGCGGCCCCGGAACGACGCGTCGACGGTTGCGGCGCATCGCCTTCAGGGTGTCGGCAGAGCAGGACTCGTAGGTCGTCCACAGGAAATCGGGCACGACCTTATCCACGATCGACTGCTCCTCCTCCGGAATGTGCGCCTCACGCACCGGACCCGGCGCGAGCAGGGTGACGTGCACGCCGGAATCCTTCAGCTCGTAGTGCAGTGCCTCGGTGAACATGTTGACGCCCGCCTTGGTGAACACGTAGGTGGCGTTGTTCGGGATCGGCAGGTTGCCCGCGGCGGAGCCGACGTTGCACAGCGCGCCCTCGCCGCGTGGCACCATCTGATCCAGCACCGCCTTGGTGATGCGAAACACTGCCGTCGCGTTCAGGTTGAACTGGTTCGTCTCGTACTCCCAGTCCTGCTTCATAAACGGGCCGAACGACGCGATGCCGGCAGAATTGACGCAAATGTGAATCTTGCGGTTCGCAATGTGGTTAAGCAGTGCGGTGACGTCGCGTTCCTTAGACAGATCCGCGGCGAAGACTTCGACGGTGACGCCGTGGGCGGCCGCGAGTTCGTCGCCAAGCTTCTGCAATACCTCCTCGCGCCGGGCAACAAGGATGAGGTTGTGGCCACCTTTGGCCAGGTCGCGCGCGATCGCCTCGCCGATGCCTTGGCTCGCGCCAGTAATCAACGCGAACGAGTCGATGGATGGTCCTGGAAAACTCATGCGTCCGAATCTACCCGCCCGCGATCTCTCGCAACGCTGCCGTGTGTCGCTCGAAGGCCTGCGCACCCCTCTCGGTGAGCGTGACCCACACCGTGTCCTTCGCCCGGGATGAGCCGTACTCGCGGAAGCGCGTGATATAGCCGTGCTCCTCGAGCCGGTCCAACTGCTTGGATAGCGCAGAATCCGACAAGTCTATTTGGTCCCGCAGCGAGCTAAAGCGCATCTCGTGCCGGGACGTTTGCTTCTCGACGGCACCGCCGTGGTACAACGCCGCACAAATCTTCAACCGCGCCAGGGGGTGGATGACAGGGTCGATTTTAGGGGCGCTCATCGGTTCCTGCTTTCGTAGATCATGACAGCCGTGACCACGATCGCTGTGACCACGCCGGCGATGACCCCGCCGACCACGCTTCCTTCTGGGACGAACCAGATCAGCGGCATCATGAACGCGGGGGTGAGAGCGGCGGCCCAGTTCGTCTTCGGGTCTTCCTGGATCGGCTGCTTCATGCTCGGGCGTACGTTGCGGTTGTGATCTCGCACGGCGAGTGCGATGCAGGCGATGATGATGACCGCAAACAGTGCCCACCAGTACTTCCAGCCGATGATCGTGCCGGCGATCGTGACACCGAAACTGGTGCCGAGGATGGCGTAAGCCCACGGCGGTGTGGGTGGTTTACGTGCGTCTTGCTCGATCCCGTCGATCTGCTCGAGGGCGGCGCGGGCCTCTTCCTTCGAGATCTTATTGCTTTCCATGCCGGCAAGTATGTCACTTGTCGGCATGGAAAGCAAGGGCTAAATCTCGTGCATCTCCTGGTGCTTGGTCTCCGGGGAGGACAGGATCGCCCACAGAGAAATCGCGGTAACGATAACCAGGTAAATGCCCACAGCCTGCGGTCCGTACTTTGCGTTCAGCGCCGTTGCGATGAACGGGGCGATAGCCGCACCCAGGATGGAGGACACGTTGTACGCGATACCGGAGCCGGTGTAGCGCACGTTCGACGGGAACAACTCCGGCAAGATCGCAGACATCGGGCCGAAGATGAAGCCCATCAACACCATGCCGATGAACAAGAAGATGCCCAGGGAAACCATGGTGAACGTCTCCGGATTCAGCAGCCACTTGAAGCTCAGGCCGTAGACGATGATCGCAACCGATGTCAGACCCAACACCGGGCGACGGCCGTAGACATCCGACCAATGCGCCGCAATCGGGATGCCAGCGATGAACCCGAAGATGCACACCAGCTGCAGCTTCAGGAACGTCGGGTACGCAATACCCAGGCCAACGCCCTCTTCCGCCGAACCAATTCCGTAGGAGAGGAACCAGGTGGTCACGATGTAGAACAGCGTGTAGCAACCAACCATGACAAACGTGCCCTGGATCAGCGGCTTCCAAGCGGTCTTGAATACCTCCGCCAGTGGGGAAGCGGCCTTCTGGTTGTTCTGCTCCACCTGCTGGAACACCGGAGTCTCCTCAACCTGCAGGCGAACCCACAGGCCGATGATGACCATCACGATGGACAGCAGGAACGGAATGCGCCAGCCCCAGCGCATGAACGCGCCCTCGAAGTCGCCAGTGGTGTGGCCCAGCACGGTGACCAGGATGAGGAACAGGCCGTTTGCCAGCAGGAAGCCGAACGGTGCGCCGAGTTGGGGCCACATGCCCGCCCAGGCGCGGCGTCCCTTAGCTGCTGTTTCTGTGGACAGCAGGGCCGCGCCGGACCACTCGCCGCCCAGGCCAAGGCCCTGGCAGAAGCGCATCAGTGCCAGCAGCGCCGGCGCCCAGATACCGGCTTGGGCATAGGTGGGCAGCAGGCCGATAACAAAGGTGGCGATGCCCATCGTCAGCAGCGCACCGACCAAGGTGGCCTTGCGGCCGACCTTATCGCCGAAGTGGCCGAACAGCACTGAACCTAACGGGCGAGCGATAAACGCCAGGCCAAACGTGGCGAACGACGACAGCAGCGCCACCGTGCTCGACTCCGACTTGGGGAAGAAGAGGAACGGAAATACCGCGACGGCTGCGGTGGCGTAGGCGTAGAAGTCGTAAAACTCAATCGTCGTGCCAATTGTCGACGCAAGGCGGACCCGGTTTCGCTCCTGTGGCGTTGTCTCCCGGATGGCAGCAGGGGCCGCTTGTGGGGCAGGGGGTTGATGCTCGACGCTGGTGGTCATTGCCCGTCCTCTCATTCCATTGTGTGAAACTGCTGTGTCGCAGAATGGAAGAAACTGTATCACGCTATGGGACGCGTCTCCCAAAAATGGGTGAAGTGTGGTCTGCGGAGGCCAAACGACACATCCAACACGGCATATATCGCTGAAAATCAGCGGAGTATGCCGTGTTCCATGTGTCGTTTAGCTTTGCGGCACGCCTCTTTCCCCGCACATGGTGAGAACGCATTGGTGAAGACGGCCAAAAATCGGCATCTTCACCAATGCGTTCTCACCAAGTACGCGGCGCGCCCCTCATCCCAACCCCCAGAAACACAAAGCGCCCCCAGCAGGATTCGAACCCGCGACCAGCCGGGTAGAAACCGGATGCTCTAATCCACTGAGCTATGGGGGCAGTGCGAATGATTGTAGTTATGGCCGTTTCGCGGGCGAAAGTAGGGTATGCAGCATGACTGAGACTGCCCGAAAGCCTGCTGTTGTTTCCGCTTGGCCGCTCTATCTTGCCGCGCTCGCTGCGGCGGCGGTGGTCGCGGGTGCGGTGGCGCAGTCGTTCTCTGGTGGGTCGCTGGCGGCGCTCGGTATTCCGGACCCTGGCGTGACCACCACGTTCGGTTTGCCGGCGCTGCGCGGTGTGGCGTGGATTCTTATGGCGTTGGCGGTGGGGTCGTTCATGCTGTCGTCATTCTTCATCCCGCCGCGCAGGCAGGGGGAGGATCTCAACGGTGCGCAGTTGACGGTGGACGGGCACATCGCTTCGCGTACTGGTGCGCACGCGAGTGCGGGCATCGTGCTGATTGGGTTGTTGATGATTCCGCTGGTGCTGTCGGATGTGTCGGGCCAGCCGATGAAGACTGTCATGTTTGAGGCGGCCGCCTGGACGCAGGCCTTGGAGCAGGTGAAAGAGGCTCGCGTGTGGTTGATCGTCGCTGCGTTCGCGGCGGTGGTGGCCGTCGGCGGCTACGTTGCGACGAGTTGGTGGTCGCAGGTCGCGCTGTTTTTCGGTGCGATTGTGGTGGTCATGCCGATTGGTCTGACCGGCCACTCGGCGACGGGCGGCTCCCACGACTTTGGCACTAACTCGCTCATTTGGCACCTTGTGGCCATGTTGTTGTGGGTTGGTGGGTTGATGGCGCTGGTAGCGCATGCTTTACGACGAGGCCCTCACCTCACCGAAGCCTCCCGCCGCTACTCCATGGTTGCCCTGTTTTCCATTCTGGCTATGGCGCTTTCCGGTGTGATTAACGCGCTGGTGCGCGTGCGTATTAGTGAGTTGATGGAGTATAGCTACGGCATTGTGCTGATCGTGAAGACGGTGGCGATTGTGCTGCTCGGCATCATTGGTTACGCCCACCGCGAGCGCACCATCCCGCTGCTGAACACCCAGCCGAAGGCGTTTGCTCGCCTCGGAGCGGTGGAAGTCCTGATCATGGCTGCGGTGTCCGGCCTCGCGGTGACCCTTGGCCGCACGCCGCCCCCGCCGCCGCTCGACCCGAACCTCACCCGCATGCAGGTGAAGATGGGCTACAACCTTTCTGAACAGATCTCCTGGACCAACTGGATCACCCTGTGGCGCCCGGAGTTGCTGTTTAGTGTCATTGCGATTCTCCTTGCCGTGTACTACCTGCGCCTGGTGCGCCGCGTGGACGGGTGGAAGACGTCACGGACGGTGTGGTGGTTGCTTGGGTGTGTGACGGTCGTCGTCACGCTGAGCTCGGGATTGGGCATGCACATGCCGGCGTCGTACTCGGTGCACATGACCGTCCACATGATCCTGTCGATGGGCGTGCCAGTGTTTATGGTGCTCGGCGCCCCGCTGACCCTGATCAGCAAGGCGTACCCGGCAGGCGAGTTCAACCCGCGCATGTGGGTGGAGAGCTTCCAGCGCTCGAAGTTCTTGCGCATCGTGACGTTCCCGCCGGTGTCCACCATTCAGTTCCTGGTGTTCTTCTATGCCATGTATGTGTTCATCCCGCTCTACGAGCTGATGATTTCCGAGCACGCCGGCCACGTCATCATGAACGCCGTCTTTATGGTGTCCGGATACTTCTACTTCTGGGAGCTGATCGGCCCCGACCACATTGAGGGCCGCGCCACCGCGAAAACGCGCCTGGCCTGGTTGTGGGTATCCATGCCGTTCCACCTGTTCATGGGTGTTTACCTCATGCAACTCGGCGTGGTTATGGGCGAGGACTTCTACAACAACCTCGAACTGCCGTGGAACCCTGACCTGGCGCAGATTCAGAAGGAGGGCGGCGGCATCGCCTGGGCGTCTGGCTCCTTCCCGCTGCTGATCGTCTTCGGTGAGTTGTTCATGCAGTGGCTGCGCGAAGACCGAGCCGAAACGGAAGAGGCCGATCGCCGCGCGGAAGAGACCGATGACGAAGAATGGCGCCGCTACAACGAGATGCTCGCTCAGTACGGAAATCGCTCCTAGCAGCGGATTGTGGAATCTGGTTTCAAAGTTATCCACAGAAACGGCTTCCCCCTTTACCGGCTTTAAAAATCGTGCGAACCTCGAAGTGTGCAGGGCGTTGCTTCACGACGACACCCCGCACACCATCATCCGCACTATGGAAAGGGGGGGCTCTTCCATGAGCCAAAACACCATCCGCCTAATTGGCAACCTGACCGACGATCCGAAACTTGTGTTGTTTGCGAGTGGGGCGACGGTAACCAAGATGAGGCTGGCGTCGTCGAAAAGAAGGCGCGTCACCGACGACAACGGCAAAGAGGTCTGGGAAGACGTCGACCCGCTGTTCATCGACGTTGAATGCTGGGGGCAACTCGCCGTGAACTGTGGAGCGTCGCTGAAGAAGGGATTCCCCGTCATCGTCGACGGCTCGCTGGTCACCGACTTCTGGCAAGAAGGCGAAGGCAACAACGCCGTCACCCGCTCGAAGATCATGCTCAAGGCCCGCAACGTGGCCTTTGACATGAACCACTACCAGCTCAACTCGGCGCGCACCTCCAACTCCGGACACAGCCTCGACGGACACGACGCGGTACCTGTTATGGATGCCGAGGCCGTGTTCGAGCGGCTCACCGGCCAACCACCCAGCTTTGCCGACCCGGTCGACCCGGCCGAGCCGGTGGCCGCCGAAGCCGATGGGGGAGACAATGCTCTCGACGGAGCCCCCGACGGAGCCCCCGACGGCACCGACGAGGCCCGCTACAGCGCCGAAGACCTCAGCGCCGCCAAGGCACCGTTCTAGGAGGGCGTCGTACTCAGCCACGTGATGTACCCTGATTGCGGTATTTAACGTCCGCATTCACCAACAAAAGGGGAAACGTAGTGGCTGAGTTCATCTACACGATGAAAAACGTCCGCAGGGCCATTGGCGAAAAAGTCATCCTGGACAACGTCACCATGGCCTTCTACCCAGGCGCCAAGATCGGCGTTGTGGGTCCGAACGGCGCCGGTAAATCGTCGCTGCTGAAGATCATGGCGGGCATCGACCAGCCAAACAACGGCGAAGCCTTCCTGCAGCCAGGAGCCACCGTTGGCATCCTGCTGCAGGAGCCGCCGCTCAACGAAGAAAAGACCGTCCGCGGCAACGTCGAAGAAGGCCTCGGCGAGCTGTTTGAAAAGAAGCAGCGCTTCGAGGAAATCGCCGAGGAAATGGCGACCAACTACTCCGACGAGCTCATGGAAGAAATGGGCAAGCTGCAAGAAGAACTCGACGCAGCTGACGCGTGGGAGATCGACTCCAAGATCGAACAGGCCATGGAGGCCCTGCGCTGCCCGCCGTCTGATGCGCCGGTGACCAACCTGTCGGGTGGTGAGCGTCGTCGAGTAGCACTGGCAAAACTGCTGCTGAGCGAGCCGGACCTCCTGCTTCTCGACGAGCCCACCAACCACCTCGACGCCGAATCCGTCCTCTGGCTGGAGCGCCACCTGCAGACCTACCCGGGTGCCGTGCTCGCGATTACACACGACCGCTACTTCCTGGACAACGTCGCAGAATGGATCTGTGAGGTCGACCGCGGCCAGCTCTACCCGTACGAAGGCAACTACTCCACCTACCTGGAGAAGAAGGCCGAGCGTCTGGAAGTTGCCGGCAAGAAGGACCAGAAGCTGCAGAAGCGCCTGAAGAAGGAACTTGAGTGGGTCCGTTCCTCGCCGAAGGCACGCCAAGCCAAGAACAAGGCACGTCTGGAGCGCTACGAAGAGATGGCAGCCGAGGCGGAGAAGTACCGCAAGCTCGACTTCGAAGAAATCCAGATTCCGACCCCGCCGCGCCTCGGCAGCAAGGTCGTCGAAGTGGAAAACCTGAACAAGGGCTTCGACGGACGCGTCCTGATCAAGGACCTGTCGTTCACCCTGCCGCGCAACGGCATCGTCGGCGTCATCGGCCCCAACGGCGTGGGTAAGTCGACGCTGTTCAAGACCATCGTTGGTCTGGAAGAGCCGGACTCCGGCAACGTGACCGTCGGCGAGACCGTCCAGATCTCCTACGTGGACCAGAACCGCGAAAACATCGACCCAGAGGAGACCGTCTGGGAAGTTGTCTCCGACGGCCTGGACTACATCCACGTTGGCCAGAACGAAATGCCGTCGCGCGCCTACCTGTCCGCCTTCGGCTTCAAGGGAGCTGACCAGCAGAAGCCGTCCAAGGTCCTCTCCGGCGGCGAGCGCAACCGCCTCAACCTGGCGCTGACGCTCAAGCAGGGCGGCAACCTGATCCTGCTCGATGAGCCCACCAACGACCTTGACGTGGAAACCCTCGGCTCCCTCGAAAACGCACTGCAGGCCTTCCCGGGCTGTGCCGTGGTCATCTCGCACGACCGCTGGTTCCTCGACCGCACCTGTACCCACATCCTCGCGTGGGAAGGCAACGTCGAAGAAGGCAAGTGGTTCTGGTTCGAAGGTAACTTCGGCGACTACGAGAAGAACAAGGTCGAACGCCTCGGTGAGGAAGCCGCCAAACCGTCGCGCGTCACCCACCGCAAGCTCACCCGTTAGGAGCAAACCCCATGGCAGAAATCCACGTGCACACCATTCCGGTGCGTTGGAGCGACTTTGACCGCTACGGTCACGTGACCAACTCGGCCTATGTCGAGCTGGCGCAGGAGGCGCGCCTGGCGTTCGCGGAGAAGTTCTTCTACTCCGAAGGCCACGAGTTCGTGGTGTTCGTGCGCCGGCTCGAGGTGGACTACGTCCGTCCGATCCTGCCCAACACCACCGCAGTGACCGTGGAGACGCAAGTGGTCAACCTGGGCAACACCTCATTTACCACCCGTCAGGAGATCAAGGACGCGCAGGGCAAAACTTGCGCGGTAGTGGAGTGCGTGCAGGTCACGGTTGATACCACGACCACCTCGCCGCGCGAGATCACCAAAAAGGAGATCGGCATCCTGTCCAAGGCGGCCGAAAACTAGGTGATCACCCTTGACATCGAATCTGGCGCGCGCGGCCTGACCACTCTGGTCGGCCGCGCCGTCGGCTTAGATTCACAGGCCTCCGCACGCTTCCAGGAGGTTGGCGGGGGTGCGCTCGACGTGTTCGTGACCACGCCCTTCGAGGCCATTGCTTCTCGACGAATCACCGGCACCACCTCCCACAACACCGGCACCGTCAGCGCCCGCGACTTGCTTGCCGCGCTGCAGTCCGGCTCGGTGGAGGTCGGGCCGGCGCGCGATGCCGTCTGGCCCGGGGCGCTGCCACCCGCCACCGGATTCGTTGCGCGTGAGCAAGTCCCCGTCGGTGTGGCCCGCAGACTTGCCGACGAAGGCCGCAACCTCGCCCGCCAATTCTCCGGACCAGCCGGCCCACCGAAATCCTTGCTCGACGGGATCGTGCTCACCGCAGACGCCGACAGCGACAACCCAGTGGAGATCCCCATGCGGATGATCTTCGCCTGCACCGCACTCGGGCTCATCCCCGGCTTCGAAGCACCCGCGGAGATCCCGCGTCACCTGCGCGTATCCAGCTGCGGGCGCTGGACCCGCCTAGACGCCCCCTTCGGATCCGTCTACCGCAACGCCGGACTCGGCCTGCTGTTCTAACGGGCCGCGCTTCGCTGGCGGCCCGGGCTGGGACTAATAGGCCCGCGGGCCCTGGTTGATCATCATGTACGCCACACGCTGCATGTGATTCCACATCTGGGCGCGGTACGGTTCGGGCAGCTCGTCGTCGTCAAACTGCTCCATCGACTTGCCCATCAACTCGAGCCAACGATCCGCCTCCGGCTCACCGATCGCGAAAGGGAAGTGGCGCTTGCGCAACATCGGATTGCCACGCTGCGCCTGATACTCGCGCGGACCACCCCAATACTGGACAAGGAACCAGCGCAGACGGTTCTCCGCGCCCTCCCAATCCTGATCCGGGTACATCGGGCCAATGAGGTTATCCTCCTTGACCTGGTCGTAAAACCCGCGGACAAGGCGGATGAAGAACGGTTCGCCACCGACGGCGTCGAAAAGCGTCTGCTCCTGCTTCGGGCTAATCTCCAACGTTTTCCTCCTGCTGTTTCACCAACACAGACTCCCGCGGCGTCAACACCACACCCTCACGGTGCAACGCCGCCAAAATCCGCTGATTCAAATAACGCGCAACCGTCCACTGCATGCCAGGCATCGTCTGCACCTCCACGCGGAACGACATGTAATCCGGCGTCACCTCGCTCGGACCCAACATCCGCGGAGTGCCCATCACCAGCTCGGCGACTTCCTTGTCCTGGCAGCCCGCAACAGCGGTCTCTTCGATCAAACGCGACACCTCATCCGGATCCACCATCAACGACACCGGCACCTGCACACGCGCGGTAGAGAAGCGGGCCGAATGATTGCCAACCCGATCGATGTCGCCATTGCGGATGTACCACAGAGCGCCGTCGATATCGCGAAGCGTGGTGATGCGAAGCGTCATCTCCTCAACATCACCCACAACATCGCCGACCTCAATCGTGTCACCCACCCCGAACTGGTTCTCAATCAAAATCGCCACACCGGAGAAGAAATCCTTCACCAACGACTGCGCACCAAAACCAATCGCCACACCGACAACACCAGCCGACGCAATCAGCGGCGCAACATTGACCCCCAACTGATCCAGCACCGCAAGCACCGCCCACGCCCAAATCACAATCGCAGCCACCGACCGGCCCACATTGGCCAGCGTCTTCATCCGCTGCTGACGACGCTTCTCCTGCGCACGAATCTGCTGCGCATCACGCCCCTCATACTTCAACACATTCGAGCGTTTAATTCCCTGGCGCGTCGCACGCCGAATAATGCCATTCGCCAGCCAATTCAGCACAATTGCAACCAGCAAAATGAGCACGATCTTCACCGGGCGCTCAATGAACAATTCATGCGTTTGCGGATTGTTCCACCACGACGCCACGCCCTCGACAGCTTGGTCAACCTTTTCAGAAGCATCTTGAGTATCCATCACCGCACGAGTGTACGCGCGATGCATAAAAATGACCGAGGGGTGTACCGCTTGGTCTAGTGTCTGTGCACATGACTGTCTACGGATTCACCACCAACGCCATCCACGCAGGCTACGAGCCCGACAGCCTCTACGGGCCAATCAACACCCCCATCTACGCCTCCACCACCTTCGCCCAAGACGGCCTCGCCGAACTCCGCGGCGGCTACGAATACACACGCGTGGGAAACCCCACCGTCACCGCCCTGGAAAAAGCCGTTGCGGCGCTTGAAAACGCCGACTTCGCCGTCGCCTACTCATCCGGCATGGCAGCTATCGACGTCGTCCTGCGCATCCTGCTCAAACCCGGCGACCACGTCGTCGTATCCAACGACGCTTACGGCGGCACCTACCGCCTCATCCAACAAGTCTTCACCCTCTGGGGTGTGGAAAACACCGTCGTCGACATGACCAACCCCACAGAGGTCGCCGCCGCCGTCCAAGACAACACCAAGGTCATATGGGTGGAAACGCCGACAAACCCAATGCTGGACGTCGTCGACATCGAAGCAATCGCGGCAGTGAAGAAGCAGGCAGCGCTGGTCGTCGACAACACCTTCGCATCCCCCTACCTGCAAAAACCATTCGAACTCGGCGCCGACGTCGTCCTCCACTCAACGACGAAATACATCGGCGGCCACTCCGACGTCGTCGGCGGCATCGTCTGCGGCCGCAACGACCGCGTCGACGGCTTCCACGAACAACTCCGCTTCTTCTTCGGCTGGGTCGGCGCCAACCCATCCCCGTTCGACACCTACCTCACCGGCCGCGGCCTGAAAACCCTCGCCGTGCGCATGGACCGCCACTGCGACAACGCCGAAGCCGTGGCCAAATACCTCGACGCCCAACCGCAAGTTTCCCGCGTGTGTTACCCGGGACTCGAAACACACCCGGGCCACGAGGTGGCGAAAAAGCAGATGACCCGCTTCGGCGGCATGGTCTCCGTACTGTTCCAAACCACCGAGCAGGCCAAGACGTTCTGCAAGTCGACGAAACTGTTCTGCCTCGCCGAATCCCTCGGCGGCGTGGAAAGCCTGCTCGAGCACCCCGCCACCATGACCCACGTGTCCGTCGCCGGCTCGGCGCTCGAGGTGCCGGGGGAGTTGGTCCGCATTTCCGTGGGCATTGAGGACGAGGCCGACCTGATCGCCGACCTCGAACAAGCCCTCAAGCAGCTTTAATTTGCTGCTGCGTCGGCCGCGCGGTTGCGCACAGCGCGTGCGGAGCGGTCCTGGCCTTCGGCGATAACACGCTTCAGGCCATTGGGGACGTCGCTGTTCAGCAGGGCGTTTGCCTTCTCAACAGCCTCTTGCGTGACGTCCCAACGCGGGTACATGCCCTCCAGGGTGCGCTGCGCCATCTCGTTGGTCAAACGGTCCCACAGGGCCGGCGCGGCGCGGAAGTACTCGTCGGTCAACCCCTCGAGCCCAGCGTCGGTGAAGGTGAGCCCGTCCATGAGGTAGCGGGCCTCGAGATTGGTCAGGTCGTCGTTAATGAGCTTGTCCCAAGCCCAACGCTTATCGACGACCGCCTTCGCCCTCAACCGCGAAATCGCACCCTCCGACGTCTCGTCCTTCTCCTCGTCAACGGCCTCCAACGGCAAGGCGCCAGCAGCAAGAAGGTTCGTGATCGCCAACCAACGAACCTCCTGATTCTCGGAGGTCTTCAGCAAATCCTTGAAGTACTCAACCGTCTCCTCAGTCGGCTCCAGACGGGCAAGCGCACGGTCGAACACCGCCTTCGGCTCCTGACCACGGAACGCCTCGTTCAACAGATCGAAGCCGGTGCGGCGCCACGCCGGATCAACGTAGCGCTTCACAGCCTCAGTAGCCTGAGCGGCGATCCGCTCCTGCATATCCGGGCCAACCTCACGCGCCACCAACTCCACATACTGACGAGCAGGCAGACGACCATCGCGCACAGACTCCCACAGGGAAGACCACACCAACGTCTTCGCCAGCGAATCCTCAATCTGGCCCAAGTGCTCCACGGCAAACTGCTGCTGCTGCGCATCGAGGCCCATCAGGCAGTACGTGAGGTCGTCGTCGTTCACCAGGGCGAGATCGTGTTTCACGCCTGAAAATTCAGGAATCTCAGTGCGCTCGCCGGAGATATCGAGTTCGACTTGGTGGGTGCGCTGCACGGTGCCGTCGATAAGCGAATAAAGCCCCACGCGAACACGGTGATCGCGCAACACCGGCGACTCCTGCACCACGGTAAACGTGTCCGAAATCTCCGGGTAAAGACGCGACACACCGGTAGTACGCAGCCACTGCTCAGCCCAGTTAGACAAGTCGCGACCCGAAGCCTCCTCGAGCGCGCCAAGCAGATCATCGAACGTGGCATTGGAGTAAGCATGGTTATCGAAGTGCTTACGCACACCCGCGAAAAACTCCTCATAACCCACATACGCCTGCAACTGCTTCAACACAGACGCACCCTTGGCGTACGTAATGCCGTCGAAATTCTGCTCCGCCGTCTCAATATCCGGCGCATCCGCAGCAATCGGGTGCGTCGACGGCAACTGATCCTGCGAATACGCCCACGCCTTCTCCACCGTGGCAAACGTCGTCCACGCCTCCGGATACTCACCGATACCCACCTGCGCCGTCGCCGCCGACCACGTAGCAAACGACTCATTGAGCCACAGATCGTCCCACCACTCCATCGTGACAAGATCGCCGAACCACATGTGCGCCATCTCGTGCAGAATCGTGTCGTTGCGACGCTCCAGACGATACGGCGTCGGCTCAGACGTGAAAATGTACTCATCGCGGTACGTCACACAACCAACGTGCTCCATCGCGCCCATGTTGTACTCCGGGCAAAACACCTGATCGTACTTGTCGCCAAACGGGTACTTGCGGCCGAAATTCGCGTGATAGAAATCGAAGCCGTCCTTCGTCTGACGGAACAGTCGCTCCGAATCCATATGCGGAATCAAACTGGCACGCGCGTACAGACCAAGCTCAATCGTGCGGCCATCACCCGCGTCGTACGTGTCGGTGACCTTCTCAAACTCACCCGCGCAAATCGCAACCAGGTATGTCGACAGCGGGTAATCAATCGTCGTGGTCCAAGTCGCGGTGCCATCACCGTTTTCCTCGCGTGAAACCGCCTCATTCAGAATCACCGTGTAACGCTCCGGCGCCTTCACACCCACCTTGTACGTCGCCTTCAAATCCGGCTGATCAAACGAGGCAAACACCTTCATCGCCATCGCCGGCTCAAACTGCGTGTACAGGTAGTCCTTGCCATCCACCGGATCCGTGAACTTATGCAGACCCTCGCCCGTGCGGTTGTACGGCTCCGTCGACGTCACCCGCAGCTCATGGGAACCCGCCGACAACGTGATCTCCTGGCCAGTCGCCTCACCATCAAGCGTCGCCTCGAACGACTCCGCCACCAGGTCAAAGTGCGTCGTTCCCGCCTCGGAATCGAACTGGATTGTCGACACCGTCGTGAACGTGTCCTCGCCAGTGATATCCACCAGGATGTCGTAACGAACGTTGGAAATGAGCTTTGCGCGCAACTGCGCGTCTTCACGCGTGAGATTAGTCTTCATGTGACTCAGGCTACACGCGCTATTGTGGGCGGCATGAAAGAGCAAGTGACTTTTTGGTTTGATGTTTCCTGCCCGTTTTGCTGGTTGACTTCGCGTTGGATGAAGGAAGTGGAGAAAGTCCGCGATGTTGAGGTCGAGTGGGTGCCGATGTCGCTCTCCGTGCTCAACGACGGCCGTGACATCCCTGCCGACTATGCCGAGTTGATGAAGGCGAACTGGGGTCCCGCGCGTGTGTTCGCGAAAGTGAAGCAGGATGCCCCGGACAAGATCGACGCGCTGTACACGGCGATGGGCACGATCATCCACACTGGCGGCCAGGATCACAAGAAAGGTTTCGGCGCCTACGACAGTGTTATTGCGGAGGCGCTTGCCGAGGTCGGTTTGCCCGCGGAGTACGCGGATGTGGCGAATACCGACGAGGTTGATGAGGCCTTGCGCGGTTTTCACGCGTCGGCAATGGCTGAGGTTGGCGACGACGTCGGCACCCCCGTGGTCAAGCTCGGCGACAGTGCGTTTTTCGGCCCGGTGATCACGCGTGTGCCGGAGGGCGAGGATGCTGGGAAGTTGTTCGACCATGCGGTTGGTGTGGCAAGTTTCCCGTATTTCTTTGAGCTCAAGCGCAGCCGTACGGAAGCCCCGCAGGTACGCTAAGCCTTATGCGTATTTACCTTGGAGCAGATCACGCCGGTTTCGAGCGGAAGAATCAGATTAAGGCCCATCTTGAGGCGCAGGGTCATGAGGTGACTGACTGCGGCGCCCACGAGTACGACGCCGCGGATGACTACCCGGCGTTTTGCATCGCCGCAGCGGAGGCTGTTGTTGCGGATCCGGGTTCTCTGGGCATTGTGCTTGGTGGTTCGGGCAATGGTGAGCAGATTGCGGCGAATAAGGTCAAGGGTGCTCGTTGTGCGTTGGCGTGGTCGGAAGAGACCGCGAAACTGGCCCGCGAGCACAACAACGCGCAACTCATCGGCATCGGCGGGCGCATGCACACCGAGGAAGAGGCGCTCGCGATTGTTGATGCGTTTGTTTCCCAGCCGTGGAGTGAGGAGGAGCGTCATCAGCGTCGTATCGATATTCTCGCGGAGTACGAGCGCACTGGTGTCGCGCCGGAGGTTCCGTCTGCGAAGTAGTGTGTAGGCATGACGATTGGCCCGCTTTTTGGCGGGCTTTTTCGTTATGTGAAGA
>NZ_KV833317.1:99978-100459 GCF_001837615.1 Corynebacterium sp. HMSC070H05 | reverse complement strand
GTTTTCACGCGGGTCATCGTCGTTGCGCCCATTATGGAACCGGCATAACGGCACGAGGTTGGCAAGGTTGGTTTCCCCACCGTGCCGCCAGGCGTGGATATGGTGCATGTCGCAATTGTCAGCTCCATGTCGACAATCCGGCACCGGACAGGTTGGCGACATCATCGATGCCAACGCACGCTGCTTACTATTGGCGAATCGCTGGGTGCGATACAAGTTGACTGCACCCTCGGTCGGGTGAAACGCCGCGACTTCCAGCTCGTCGCCGAATTGCTGCGCGAGAAACTCCGCACCTGTCATCGTCGTGCCATCAGTCAGCGTGAGCGTGACCTCGTCACCGGCACCGGATTGGATCCGCGTCCATTCGGGAAGCGGCACCATAACAATCGGGCGTGGTACTGCATGCGGCACCCCACCACCATCGCCATCACCACGCAACAGCCCCATAAGCGCATCAGCCATCTGGCCGGCTGGTGGCAGT
>NZ_KV833317.1:13928-99878 GCF_001837615.1 Corynebacterium sp. HMSC070H05 | reverse complement strand
GGCCATCCCTTCGCGAGCACGAGAAAACCGTACTTGCTTTTCAGGCTCGGGTTTCTTCGCATCAATAACCCGATCGGCATAGCGCGACAGCGCGTCGAAGCGGCCCTGAAACTTCAGCAGGGTAAAACGCAACCGCCAACGCTTCGCGGCGTCGTCGACAATGGCGAGTTTGCGTTCAATCAAACACAACTGATCCAAGGGTGTGTCTGCTGCCATGTGGCGTGCGTCGGATTGTTTCCGCGTGAATTTCGTTGCCCCGTAGTAGACGTCGTGTACGCGTGACCATTCTCGGATGCGCGACGGGTTCAGCCCGGCAGCAAGGGCTGTGTCGCGGTCGAAGTCGGCGATGTCCGTAAGCCGGAAGCCGAGAAGGTCTACAAATGCCATGACATAAACGCTAAGCAACCTCCAAACAACCGACAAGACCCAACAAAAAATCTGTGGATAACCCACCGACTCATGCCGGAAAGTTATCCACAGATTTTGCTGGGTCTTGACTTTTAGCGTTTGGTCACTTTGCCGGTCAGTTTCGCGAGCGGTGCGGCGAAGGATCCGCGGGCGAGGAACCATCCGAGCGCAGTGACGGCTACGGCGCCGAGGAATACCAAGGTGCCGGTCCAGGATGTGGAGTCTTGGGCGGCGAACATGGCGTTGAGGTTGGCGCGCAGGCCGGTCGTCGCAACGAGGAAAACGTGGATGACCATGAAGATGAGGAAGTAGATCATGGTGGGGAAGTGCACGGCGCGTGCCCACGCGACGGGCACCCCGGTCCACGATTTCGGCCACATGGTGCTCATGCGGAAGCCGGATGCGATCGCGAGTGGTGAGGCGATGAATACGGTGGTGAAGTAGGCGAGTTCTTGCAGCGCGTTGTAGTGGACCCAGCCGTGTTCGTTAGGCCAGTCGAGCGCGAGGTATTGCAGTCCTGCGGAGATGGCGTTGGGGATGGCATCGATGCTGGTTGGCACGATGCGGACCCATTGGCCGGTGGCAAACAGTAGGATGTAGAACACTACGCCGAGTGCGACCCATGCGATGTCAAGGGTTTGGTGCAGCCATTGGGTCAAGGAAATCTTTTTGCCGTTGCGTTTCGACGTCCAGTAGCCCGCCGGCCGCTTCTCCCTGCGCACGTCGATGCCTGTTTTGACGATGAGCGCCATGAGGAACATGTTGAAGAAGTGGGCCCAGTTGAGCCAGGCGGGGAAGCCGACGGGGGCGTTGTCGGGTAGTGGCTGCATTCCGTCGTAACGTGCGACGAAGTCGGCGCCGGTGTCGGTGCCGATGAACCAGCGTGCGCCGAGGAATGCTGCGATGACCAGTACGAGGGCTGGAATGAGCCATCGCTTATCGACGACCCCACGCCCCGCCGGCACCTCCACCGGCGCAGGCGCTGCGGGCGTTGGGGCTGCCGGTGCTGCCGGAGCCGAATCGGGCTCGGGCGTTGGCGTGGCGTCGGCGGTTGTTGCGGCCGCTGGTGCAGCCGTCGGTGCTGGAGCTGGTGCGGCTTCGGGCTCGGCTGGTGCGGGCACGTGGACGGTGCCGGCGGGTGGCCAGGCTTCGCCACCTGTGACGCGGGGGAGACCACGGCGCAGGGGAACTTCGACGGTGTTTGCGGGGGTTGCAGCTGGAGCTGTGGCCTGATCAGCTGCGTCAGCCGTGCTAGTCGCAGCAGCGCCAGGCTCGCTCGGTGTCGCTGTGGACGGAGCCGCAGCAGCGCCCGCAGCGCCTGCGAAGGCAGCGACGGCGGTGGCCGGTGGCCAGGGTTCACCACCCGGGGTACGAGGTAGGCCCTGGCGCAAACCGGTGGTCGGCGAGGAAGCAGACACAGTGGCAGGCGCCGCGACAGGCTCAGCGGGTGCGCAGGTGGTCGGGGTGGTGGGGTCGTCGATTAGCGGGGGCCATGGTTCGCCGCCGGGAACACGGGGCAGGCCGCGTCGGAGTTGGGGCATTACTTACGAGCCTCGATCTCGGAGATGATCTGTGGGACGACGTCGAAGAGGTCGCCGATGATGCCGAAGTCGGCGATGTCGAAGATGGGGGCATCCTCGTCATTGTTGATGGCGACGATGGTGTCGGCGGTTTGCATGCCCACCAGGTGTTGGACGGCGCCGGAGATGCCGATGCCGATGTAGAGCTTCGGGCTGACCAGCACGCCGGTTTGGCCGATTTGGGCTTCGTAGGCGACTTGGTCTTCGTCGACGGCGGAGCGGGTGGCGCCGACGGCGGCGCCGAGGGTGTCGGCAAGTCCGCCGACAAGCTCTTCGAACATGTCGGCGTCGCCGAGCGAGACGCCACCGGCGACGACCTTGTCTGCGGTGAGCAGGTCGGGGCGGGTGGAGGTGCGCTCGACCGGCGTGACGGAGACCACCTCGGCGGTGCGTGCGCCGGAGGTTTCGACGTTGAGGTCGCGCACCTCAGGCGTTGCGACGGCAGCGGCGCGGGTTTCCACAGCACCGGGGCGCACGGTGATGATCGGTGCGGAGTGGGTGGCAGCGGCAGTCGCGGTGTAGGCGCCGCCGAAGTTCTGGTGGTCGGTGACGATGCCTTCTGCGTCTCGACGAACCGCCACCGCGTCGGTCAACAGCGCCTTGCCTGCGCGCACGGCTACACGGCCGGCGGTTTCGCGCCCGCGCACGGTGTGGGAAAACAACACGGCGGCGGGGTTGAGGGTGGTGAGGGCGGTGGTGGTGGCGTCGACAAGTGGGGCGTCGGAAACCAGCACCGTGGCCGCGCCGAGGGTGCTGAGGGCGTCGGCGTGGGTGCGGTCGTCGATAAGAACGATGGGGGTGCCGATTTCGGAGGCCGCGCCGATGAGTTCGGCGGCGTGGGGGTCGAGGCTGCCGTCGTGGGAGCGGTCCGGGACAACGAGAATTTCAGTCATGGGTGCTCCTTAGATGAGGTTTTTGGATTCGAGGAAGTCGACGAGTTTCGCGGCGGCGGTGGAGTTGGCGTCGATGATTTCGCCGCGCTCGCGTGCCGGGCGCTTGTCAATGGCGACCATGATGGCGCGCGGGTGGGTGAAATCTTCCGCGTCGATGTCCAGGTCGGCGAGTGTGAGTGTGTTGAGCTCCTTCTTCTTCGCCGCCATGAGTCCCTTGAAGTTGGGGTAGCGGGGGTCGGCGAACTCGTCGGCAACAGCGACGACGGCTGGGAGGTCGGCGCGCAGTTCGACGACCGCCCCGTCGGAGGCCTGGGTGGCGGTGACGTTTGTGCCGTCGACGGTCAGTTCCGTCAGGTTGGTCAGTACGGGCCAGTTCAGGTGTTCGGCGATCATGGGGGCGATGACGCCGGTGCCACCGTCGGAGGACATGTTGCCCGTAACGACGAGGTCGTACCCGTTCTTGCGAATCAACGCCGCAAGCACCTCGGCGGTGAGGGTGACGTCTGCGCCGGTCAAGGCGTCGTCGGAAACGATGTAGGCCTCGGTGGCCCCCATGGCGATGCCGCGGCGGATCGAGTCGGCAGACGTTTCGGGGCCGACGCTGAGGATTTCGACCACGGTGTCGTCGTCAAGTGCTTCCGCGATGCGTAGCGCTGCTTCGACGGCGCGTTCGCCAACTTCGTCGGCAACAACGTCGCCGGAGCGGTCGGTCAGACCAGTCTCCAGGTTCATTTCGCGGTCGCTGTAGGTGTCCGGCACCTCTTTCAGCAGCACGGCAATACGCACGGCCACTCCTTATAGGTAGGGGGTAGGCAATCGTGCGCAGTCTAGCGCACGGCTAAAAGTCGAATCCCCCGAAGTCGAAGCCGCCGCCGAAGTCACCCATGTCTCCGCCGAAATCGCCACCGCCCATGTCACCCATGTCACCCATATCTCCCATGTCGCCCATGCCTTCGGCGCCAGCAGCGTCGCCGAGACCGCCAGCCTCGAACGCTTCGGGTGCGGCAGCGCCGGACATGCCGGCGAACATGGTGGAGTAGAACATCATCGACGACGCAGCCCACATGCCGGTCATCATCGCTGGGGCCCACCATGCGGTGGAGTACCAGCCAGCAGGAACGGGGCGGCCAGCGACGGCGCCGCCGGGGTAGTAGTGCGGGGTGGCCTCGGTGGCCACCGGCGATGCGGTAACAACGGTGCCGTCTTCTTGGCGCACGCTGCGCTGTTCAGTCACGCGGCCTGCCTGGCGCTGGCCTTCCAACTCTGGCAGCGCAGGACCGGCGGGAAGCCCCATGATTTCGCGCGCGGCGTTGACGTAGTGCAGGCCCTCGAGCGCGGATTCGCGGGCGAGCATGGCCTGCTTTGGCGTGCGGGCGTCGGCAAGACCTGCGCTTGCTGCGTTGAAGCGCTCGGAGGCGTCGGCCATGGCCTGGGTGGAGGCGGCGTCGTTGCCGGAGAGGTTCAGCACCTGCGAGCCGAGGCGGTCGGTCCATCGCTTGGCGTCGGCGTAGGCGTCGTCGAAAGAAATCTGCACCTGCTGGCGCGATTGCACTTGACGACGACCGCCACCACCCATCGTGGGCAGCATGATCAACGCACCAATAGCAAAGACGATGAGCAACAGACCGAGCATGGCTCCTCCTAAAATTCGTTGTTGTTTGGTTCAACGGGTGAACCTGCGCTAAAGTTCCGAGCAGCCGTTAAGGCAGCGTTTCTACGCATGGGAATGTCGTATAGTGGCTAATACCTCAGCCTTCCAAGCTGAAGACGCGGGTTCGATTCCCGTCATTCCCTCCACGTTTGACCACCGGTTCTGCATGCAGAACCGGTTTTCTTCTACCCCGATGTGACCCCGCTTTGATCGCCCGCTACAATGATCAACCTGAACCGCTTGAGTGGTTACTGATTCGGTTCATACCGTGGCGGTTTTGCCGCCTACGGGGCGTGGCGCAGTTTGGTAGCGCACCTGCTTTGGGAGCAGGGGGTCGCAGGTTCAAATCCTGTCGCCCCGACAAAGGCGGGCCCGTTTTGTACGGGCCCGCCACTTATAAGCACTGAAACTCGTTGATGGAAACAAGTACAGGAGAAACCCGTGAAGACTAACGTCGAAAAGCTCAGCGACACCCGCGTTAAGCTCAACGTCAGCGTGCCGTTCGACGAGCTTGGCCCGGAGATCGACCAGGCATACAAGGCGATCTCCCAGCAGGTCAGCATTCCGGGCTTCCGTCGCGGCAAGGCTCCGCGCCAGCTGATCGACGCTCGTTTCGGCCGCGGTCCGATCCTGGAGCAGGTTGTCAACGACATGCTGCCGACCCGCTACGAGCAGGCTCTGGCAGAGAACGACCTGAACCCGCTGGGCCAGCCGGAGATTGAGGTCACCAAGATCGAGGACAACGACGTTGTCGAGTTCACCGCTGAGATCGACGTTCGTCCGGAGATTGAGGTGCCGGACTTCTCCAAGATTGAGGTCACTGTTCCGGAGCTCAAGGTTGACGACGAGGCTGTTGACGCCGAGCTCGACTCCCTGCGCGAGCGTTTCGGTGAGCTCAAGGACACCAAGCGCAAGATGAAGACCGACGACTTTGCGGTCATCGACCTTGAGGCTTCTATCGACGGCGAGAAGCTCGACGACGCTTCCGCTGAGGGCCTGACCTACCGCGTTGGTGCCGACGACCTGATGAAGGGCCTGGACACCGCTCTTCGTGGCATGAAGACCGGCGAAGACAACGAGTTCGAGACCGAGATCCAGTACGGCGAGAACAAGGGCAAGAAGGCGACCGTAAAGGTCCACGTCCAGCAGACCAAGGAGCGCAAGCTTCCGGATCTTGACGACGATTTCGTCCAGATGGCGACCGAGTTCGACACCGTCGACGAGCTGCGTGAGTCCACCCGCGAGCAGGTTGAGGAGAACGCGAAGGCGAAGCAGGCTGCTGACATTCGCGACGAGGTCCTCAAGGCTGCCCTCGCCCAGGTTGAGTTCGCGCTGCCGGAGTCGATCGTCGACGAGCAGGTGCACAACCAGCTCCACCAGCTGCTCGGCCAGATGGCTCACGACGAGAACGCACTGGCGCAGCTGCTTGAGGCTCAGGGCACGACCCGCGAAGAGTTTGACAAGGAGTCCCGCAAGCAGGCTGAAGAGTCCGTGCGCACCCAGCTGTTCCTCGACGCTGTCGCAGAGGAAGAGCAGCCGGAGGTTTCCCAGCAGGAGCTCACCGACCACATCCTGTTCACCGCACAGTCCTACGGCATGGACCCGAACCAGTTCGTGGCTCAGCTGCAGCAGTCCGGCCAGATCGCGAACCTGTTCTCCGACGTGCGTCGCGGCAAGGCCCTCGCCGCCGCTATCTCTCGCACCTCGGTGAAGGATGAGGCTGGCAACAAGGTTGACCCGAACGATTACTTCGGTGAGATCGAGGAAGAGGACGAGGCTGCTGAGGAGCAGTAACCCCCTCTAAACCAAGGGTTTTTGGGCGGCCGGAAGCGTACATTCGCTTCCGGCTGCTTTTTTGTGTGGGGGCGTGGGGTCGTCGATAAGAATTGGCCGTACGCCGGTAGCGAACAAGGTTCAACTCCCTCGCGCGCGCGAGTAGGGTGGTGGCGTTACACGACGAACTAGCGAAGGAGCATCTGTTATGACTTCCCCGACTCAAGGTATGAACCTGGGAGACTCGGTGTACGAGCGCCTCCTGCGGGAGCGCATTATTTTCCTGGGTCAGCAGGTGGATGATGAGATTGCCAACAAGCTTTGCGCCCAGATTCTGCTGCTGTCGGCTGAGGATCCGACGCGCGACATCAGTCTTTACATCAACTCGCCGGGCGGTTCGGTGACCGCAGGTATGGCGATTTACGACACGATGAAGTACTCCCCGTGCGACATCGCTACCTACGGCATGGGTTTGGCTGCTTCCATGGGCCAGTTCCTGCTGTCTGGCGGCACGAAGGGCAAGCGTTACGCGCTGCCGCACGCTCGCATCATGATGCACCAGCCTTCCGCAGGTGTTGGCGGCACTGCTGCTGATATTGCGATCCAGGCTGAGCAGTTTGCCGCGACGAAGCGTGAGATGGCTGAACTTATCGCAGAGCACACCGGCCAGACCTTCGAACAGATCACGAAGGATTCGGACCGTGACCGTTGGTTTACCGCGATGGAGGCCAAGGAATACGGCATCGTGGACCACGTCATCGAGAATGCCGCCATGGCTGGCGAGCACGCGATTGGCGACTAAGGCAAGCAACGAGAAGAGGAGACTTTTACTATGACTTTCCAAATGCCCAGCTCCCGCTACGTGCTGCCGCAGTTCCTGGAGGAGACCAGCTTCGGCACGAAGCAGATTGATCCGTACGGCAAGCTGTTTGAGGAGCGCATTGTGTTCCTTGGCACCCAGGTTGATGACACGTCGGCGAACGACATCATGGCCCAGCTGCTGGTCCTGGAGTCCCAGGATCCGGACCGTGACATCACGATGTACATCAACTCCCCGGGTGGTTCGTTTACCGCGTTGATGGCGATTTACGACACGATGCAGTACGTCCGCCCCGACGTGCAGACGGTGTGCCTCGGCCAGGCTGCATCCGCCGCCGCAGTCATCCTGGCTGCCGGTGCGCCGGGTAAGCGTGCGGCGCTGCCGAACTCGCGTGTGCTGATCCACCAGCCGGCTACCCAGGGCACGCAGGGTCAGGTGTCGGACCTGGAGATCCAGGCGGCTGAGATCGACCGTATGCGTCGTCTCATGGAGAACACGCTGTCGCACCACACGGGCCGTACGCCAGAGCAGGTTCGTATTGATACCGACCGCGACAAGATCCTCACCGCTGAGGAAGCCGTGGAGTACGGGATCATCGACCAGGTCTTCGACTACCGCAAGCTCAACGGCTAAAAAGAAAGGCGCCCGTAAGGGCGCTTTTTAGCTTTACGACGACACCCTCACCGGCGTCGCACCACAACCACCTACTGTTCGGTTGGGGTTTCCACGACGTCGGCGGAGGTCGGCGCTGCGTCGTCGCAGAACTTCACTGCGTTACGGATGGCTTCTGGTGCGCCCTCGAAGTCGCCGCGCGACCAGCACACGCCGTCTGCGGTGTTTTGCGGGTCTACAGACGCCCAACCGTTGCCCCGTGCGACCCAGTAGTAGTCCTGACCGTCTGGTGTGACGGTGCGGGCCCATTCACGGTCGCAGAAGGTGCTGTATTCGTCGCTGGCGCCCTGCGAGCCTTGTGCGGGCCATGCGCAGGCTGCCCCCGGCTCGTCCGGTGCGGGAGCGACCTCTGGCTCGCGTGCGGAACCGCCGGAGTTGCCGGATCCGCTCGAGCTGCGGCGACTGCTGCTGGACTTGGTGGACGACTTCGTCGTGGTGGACGTCTTCGACGAGGAGCTCGAGGAGCTCTTCGTGGTTGTGGACGAGGAGGTTGTGGTCTCGTCGTCTTCCTCGGAGGTGGTGGTCGTCGGGGTTGGGGTGGCTGTTGTGCTGGTTTGGGGGAAATCCAGCACCGGTTCAGCAATGCGTGCCTCGTCGTCCGAGCCGCCGCAGGCGGAAAGCGCCGGGACGGCGATGAGCGCTGCGGCGATGGTGGCAAGTGCGCGGCTGCGTTTCACGGGTACGGATTTCCTTTCAGACACATCAAAGAATGTGTCTAGGCTAGCTGATCGTTCCGAGGACAATGCGCTTAGTTTAGTCCCACTGCGTTTTGGGTGCGTGGGACGGGAACAGGGATGTGTCGTCGTGCGTTGTAGGGTGTGGGGTTCAGCACCCACTAGACTTGGGGAAGATTTCGGCGAGGGAACGGGAGTAGATACGCGCATATGGCCACTACGCATGACAGCGCTAGCCTTCTGAAGTGCTCTTTCTGCGGCAAAAGCCAGCAGCAGGTCCGCAAACTGATTGCGGGCGGAGGCGTCTACATTTGCGACGAATGCATCGAGCTGTGCAACGAGATCATCGAAGAGGAGCTCGCCGGCGCAGAACGCCAGGAGGAATCAGGAGAGCGTTTGCCGCGCCCTTCGGAGATCACTGCGTTTCTGGACGAGTATGTGATCGGCCAGGATGCGGCCAAGCGCACGCTTGCTGTGGCTGTGTACAACCACTACAAGCGCATTAAGGCGGAGGAGTCGAACCTTTCGGCCCGTGCGAAGGACGAGGAAGTGGAGATTTCCAAGTCCAACATCTTGCTGCTTGGCCCGACGGGTTCTGGCAAGACCTATCTCGCGCAGACGCTGGCGCGCATGTTGAATGTGCCGTTTGCGATCGCGGATGCCACCAGCCTGACCGAGGCTGGCTATGTCGGCGAGGACGTGGAGAACATTCTGCTGAAGTTGCTGCAGGCGGCAGACTTCGATGTGAATCGTGCGCAGCACGGCATCATTTACGTCGACGAGGTGGACAAGATTTCCCGCAAGTCCGAAAACCCGTCGATTACCCGCGACGTTTCGGGTGAGGGCGTGCAGCAGGCGCTGCTGAAGATCCTGGAGGGCACGGTTGCGTCCGTGCCACCACAGGGTGGACGTAAGCACCCGAACCAGGAGTTCATCCAGGTGGACACGTCGAACATCCTGTTCATCGTGGCCGGCGCGTTCGCTGGCCTGGACAAGGTGATCGCGGAGCGCGTGGGCAAGAAGGGCATCGGCTTCGGGGCGGAGATCGATTCGAAGTCGGAGCGCGACGAGGCGAACATGATGGCGCAGGTGCAGCCGGGCGATCTGGTGAAGTTCGGCCTGATCCCCGAGTTCATTGGCCGTTTGCCGATCATCGCGCACGTCGATGATCTGGATCGCGACTCGATGAAGCGCGTGCTCACGGAGCCGAAGAACTCGTTGGTGAAGCAGTACAAGCGCCTGTTCGCGATGGACGGCGCGGAACTGACGGTGACCGACGAGGCGCTCGGAGTGATCGCGGACAAGGCGGCGGAGCGCAAGACCGGTGCGCGTGGCCTGCGTGCGATTATGGAGGAACTGCTCGTTCCGGTGATGTACGAGTTGCCGGATCGTGACGGCATCGCTGAGGTTGTGCTGGATGAGGCAGCCGCTCGCGGGGAGGGCGAACCGAAGTTCATTGAAGAAGAAAAGCAGCGCTCCGCGTAACGCAGTTCTGCTTAGACTAGGCCGCCGTCGTCGCTGTAGACGTCGGCGGTTTCTTCTTCCGCAGTGGGGGTGGGTTCGAGGTAGGACTCGTAGCCGGAGTAGGGGATGTTGGACGTGAGGAACGTCAGCACGGTGTCGATGACCATGCGGCGCATGCCGTCGACGTTGCGGCGGCTTGCAAAGTCCACGTCGCTGACGCTCAGTGCGGTCAGGCTGTTGCCCACGCGGAAGAAACACAGCGATGCGACCAGCGTGAGCAGATCGACAGCGGAGATACCTGGGCGGAATGCTCCCGCGTCTTGGCCTGCGAGCAACAGACGTTCAACGTGGAGGAGTACTTCGTTCTCGCTGACAAGCGCTGCGGCGTCTTCTTCGGCGGCGACGGGGTCGAGGTTTTCACGCAGGACGAGGCGCACACCGTCGGGGTGGTCCAAAAACGCGTGGTAGAGGGCGTCGATGTAGCGGCGCATCCCCTCGACGGGGGCGGCGTAGGAGCGGGTGGCGATGTCCTGAGGCGGGGTGATGCGAGCACTTGCCACCTTGAGCGCTGCGAGGTACAAGCCGCGCTTGTTACCAAAGTGGTAGTGGATCATGCGCTTGCTCATGCCCGTGGTGCGTGCAAGCGCGTTGAGTTTGACGTCGTCGTAACCGTTGTGGGCAAACGCGACAATCGCGGCATCGACGACAGCACCGGGGGAAGGGGAGGTGGCAGTCTCGGGTGCGGCGGTGTCGGCCATGTCCGTGGGCTCCCTTTCGGTGTGGTTCGGTGTGGTTCGGTGTGGTGGGGTCGTCGATACGCTTCTTTGCTTCCTCTCATCGTGCACCACTTGGCAGATCAGTGGCGCAGTACCGGCCAATGTTGCCCCCTGTGGGGGTAGGTTGAAGGGGAAACAGAAACAGAAAGAGGAGGCCTCATCATGTCCCAGACCCCCGCAAACGTCGTTGTTACCGGCGCAGCAGGCAACATTGCGTACTCGTTGCTGTGGCGCGTGGCAGCAGGCGACGTCTTCGGCCCCGATCGTCCGGTGAACCTGACGCTGCTGGAGATCCCGGAGGCAGTGCGTGCGGCTGAGGGCACGGCAATGGAGCTCAACGACTCGGCGCTGCCGCTTCTGAACAAGATCACGGTGACCGACGACGCAAACAAGGCATTCGACGGTGCGCAGGCGGCGTTCCTGGTGGGGGCGAAGCCGCGCGGCAAGGGGGAGTCGCGCGCGGACATGCTGGCTGCAAACGGCAAGATTTTCATCGGACAGGGGCAGGCGATCAACAACGGTGCTGCGGATGACGTCCGCGTGCTGGTGGTCGGCAACCCGGCGAACACGAATGCCTACATTGCGAACAAGGCGGCGCCGGATGTGCCAGCGGATCGCTTCAACGCGCTGATGCGTTTGGACCACAACCGTGCGCTGTCGATGCTCTCCCAGCAGCTCGGGGTGTCCTCGACTGCCATTGAGCACCTGACAGTGTGGGGTAACCACTCGGATACGCAGTTCCCGGACATCACCTACGCCACGGTGGACGGCAACCCGGTTGAGGTGGATCGCGCCTGGTATACCGACGAGTTCATCCCGCGCGTGGCCAAGCGCGGCGCGGAGATCATCGAGGTGCGCGGTAAGTCCTCGGCGGCGTCTGCAGCGTCGGCGTCGGTGGATCACATGCGCGACTGGGTACAGGGCACGGCTGGCAAGTGGACGACGGCTGCGTTGCCGTCGACGGGCCAGTACGGCGTGGACGAAGGGCTTGTGTTCGGCTTCCCGGTGACGGGTGAAAACGGTGCGTGGGAGGTCGTCGAAAAGCTGGAGCTCAGCGACGATCAACGGGCTCGTATCGACGCCAACATCACCGCCTTGAAGGACGAGGCGGCGATCGCCGACAAGCTGTTCTAGGTAGCTCGTTAAGATAGGTCGCGTGACTGACAAAAATCTGAACCGCACTGACGCGCTGCCGAAGTCGTGGGAGCCCAGCGACCACGAACGCGACCTCTACGAAGGCTGGGTCAAGGCAGGCTATTTCACTGCCGACGCCCACTCTGACAAGCCTGCGTACTCCATCGTGCTGCCGCCGCCGAACGTGACGGGTCAGCTGCACATGGGCCATGCTCTTGACCACACGCTGATGGATTCCCTGGTGCGCCGCAAGCGCATGCAAGGCTACGAGGTGCTGTGGCTGCCGGGCATGGACCACGCAGGCATCGCCACCCAGACCAAGGTCGAGGCGAAGCTCAAGGCCGAAGAAGGCAAGGACCGCTACGACTACGGCCGTGAAGAGTTCATCGACCGGGTGTGGGAGTGGAAGGAGCAGTACGGCGGCACGATCACCACGCAGATGCGTGCGATCGGCGATTCCGTCGACTGGTCCCGCGAGCGCTTCACGCTGGACGAGGGCCTGTCGCGCGCCGTCCAGACCATCTTTAAGCAGCTCTACGACCGCGGCCTGGTCTACCGCGATTACCGCCTGGTCAACTGGTCGCCGGTGCTGGAGACCGCCGTGTCCGACATTGAGGTCGTATACAAGGATGTCGAGGGCGAGTTCGTCTCCATTCGCTACGGCTCGCTTGACGACGACCAACCGCACCTGATCGTTGCCACGACGCGTGTGGAGACGATGCTGGGCGACGTCGCCATCGCCGTCCACCCTGACGACGAGCGCTACTCACACCTCATCGGCGAGGTCTTCGAGCACCCGCTGCGCGAAGGCATGCAGGTCAAGGTCATTGCCGACGACTACGTGGACATGGAACTCGGCACCGGTGCGGTGAAAATCACCCCGGCGCACGACCCGAACGACTACGAGATGGGTCTGCGCCACGACCTTGAGATGCCGATCGTCATGGACGAGAAAGGTCGCATCGCCGATACCGGCACCAAGTTTGACGGCATGAGCCGCGAAGAAGCCCGCGTCGCCGTGCGTGAGGCACTGGCTGAGCAGGGCCGCATTGTCAAGGAAGTGCGCCCGTACGTCCACTCCGTGGGCCACTCGGAACGCTCCGGTGAGCCGATCGAGCCGCGCCTGTCCCTGCAGTGGTTTGTCAAGGTCGACGAACTGGCCAAGATGTCCGGCGACGCCGTGCGCGAAGGCGACACGAAGATTCACCCGGAGTCGATGGAGAAGCGCTACTTCGACTGGGTGGACAACATGCACGACTGGACCATTTCGCGCCAGTTGTGGTGGGGCCACCGCATCCCGATCTGGTATGGCCCGGAGGACGACAACGGCGAGCGTGACGTGGTTTGCGTCGGCCCGGACGAAGAGCCGCCGGCAGGCTACGAGCAGGATCCAGACGTTTTGGATACCTGGTTCTCGTCGGCACTGTGGCCGTTTTCCACGATGGGTTGGCCGGACAAGACCCCGGATTTGGAGAAGTTCTTCCCAACCACCGTGCTGGTCACCGCATACGACATCCTGTTCTTCTGGGTTGCCCGCATGATGATGTTCGGCACCTTTGCAGGCTCGACCACCCCGGAGATCCTGGGTGAGGGCAAGGATGGCCGCCCGCAGATCCCGTTCGAGCACCTGTACCTACACGGCCTGGTGCGCGACGAGAAGGGCCGCAAGATGTCGAAGTCCTTGGGCAACGGCATCGACCCGATGGATTGGGTGGAGCGGTACGGTGCAGATGCGCTGCGCTTCGCCCTGGCTCGTGGTGCGAACCCGGGTGTGGACCTGCCGATTGGCGACGACCACGCCACCGCCGCCCGCAACTTTGCCACCAAGCTGTTTAACGCCACCAAGTTCGCACTCATGAACGGCGCGCGCGTGGACGCGTTGCCTGCACGCGAGGTGCTGACCGACGCTGACCGTTGGATCCTGGATCGAGCCGAGGAAGTCCGCGCCAAGGTGGACGCCTACCTGGACGATTACCAGTTTGCCAAGGCCAACGAGGCGCTTTACCACTTCGCGTGGGATGAGCTGTGCGACTGGTACCTGGAGATCGCCAAGACCCAGATCCCGCGGGACGGCGAGAGCGAGCAGGGTGAAAACACCAAGATTGTCCTCGGCCGTGTGATCGATGTTGTGCTGCGCCTGCTGCACCCGACGATGCCGTTTATCACCGAGGTGCTGTGGAAGGCACTGACCGGCGGCGAAACGGTGACGCTCGCGCCGTGGCCGACCGCAGAGGACACCAACGGTGGTGCTGCGACTGACGAGGACGCTCGCCGTCGCATCGAAGATTCCATCAAACTGATTACCGAGCTGCGTCGCTTCCGCTCTGATCAGGGTGTGAAGCCGTCGCAGAAGGTGCCGGCTCGCCTGGACTTCGCTTCGGCTGATCTGGTTGGCCAGGAGGCAATGGTGCGCCAGATTGCGAAGGTGACGGCGCCGGACGATGACTTTGAGGCATCGGCAAGCATTGAGATGCGCCTGAGCAAGGTCAACCTGGACGTCGCGTTGGATACTTCCGACACCGTCGATGTCGCTGCGGAGCGCAAGCGCCTGGAAAAGGAGCTTGCGGCGGCGCAGAAGGAGCTCGACACCACTGGCGGGCAGCTCGCCAATGAGCAGTTCTTGGCTAATGCGCCGGCGCAGGTCGTCGAGAAGATCAAGGCGCGTCAGAAGGTCGCACAGGAAGAGTTTGAGCGCGTCACGGCTCGTCTTGAGGCGCTGAAGTAATGGCGGATAAGTCGTTCGACCCGGAAGCGCGGGCAGCGTACGAGGCACTTCGAGCACAGCTTGGCGACGACGCCCTCGAGGGCATCGACATCGCCGACCTCGAATCCGGCCGTGACACCGACTTCGGCCACCTGGAGATGACCGATCACGGCATCACGCTCAACCTGGCCGACATGTCGGCCGAAAGTGGCGCGGACGGCTCCGACGCCGATACCGACGAGCCTGCACCAACCTTGGCTCCGGAGGGCGACCACCCGGACTTTGACACGGTGGTTGCCAAGTTGGATGCGCGTGCGGCGGCGAATGACCCGAACCCGTCGCTGGATCGCATTGCGATGCTGATGGATCTGCTGGGCACGCCCCAGCAGTCCTTCAACGTCATTCACGTGGCGGGCACGAACGGCAAGACGTCGACGGCGCGTATGGCGGAGTCGATCCTTCGCGCGCTGAACCGTCGCACGGGGTTGTTCACCTCGCCTGAGTTGGAGCGTGTCACCGAGTGCATCCTCATCGACGGGGAGGAAATTTCCCAGACCCGTTTCGTGGATGTCTGGCGCGACATTGAGCCGTACGTGGACATGGTGGACGCGCACTTCCGCGAGCGCGGCGAGGCGGAGATGAGCCGTTTCGAGCTGCTTGTCGGCATTGCGTACGCGGCGTTTGCGGACGCACCCGTGGATGTTGCGATCGTCGAGGTCGGCATGGGCGGCACCTGGGATGCGACGAACGTGGTGGAGGCGGACGTGTCCGTCATCACCCCGATCGGTATCGACCACCAGCGGTTCCTCGGTGAGACGATTGAGGAGATCGCCACGCACAAGGCAGGCATTATCAAGGCCCGGGAGCGCGACGGCTACGGACCGGCGGAAAACATCGCCATCGTTGCTGAGCAGGAGCCGGAGGCGATGCACGTCATCCTGGAGCGTGCGGTGGAAACCGGCGCGGCGGTGGCGCGACAGGGCCACGACTTTACTATCGACGACTCCTCAGTCGCCGTCGGCGGCCAGCAACTATCGCTGCAGGGCCTTGGCGGAGTCTACGACGACATTTTCTTGCCGCTTTCCGGCGCACACCAGGCAGAGAACGCTTCGGTGGCGCTGGCTGCGGTGGAGAGTTTCTTCGGCGTGTCCCGCGAGCACCCGTTGGATATGGATTCGGTGCGCCAGGGCTTCGCGGAGGTGAAGGTGCCTGCGCGCGTGGAGCGTGTGCTGGGTGATCCGGTGGTGCTCATCGACGCCGCCCACAACCCCCACGGTGCGGCCACGCTTGCCGAGGCGATGCAGCGCGACTTCAACTACCGGTCCGTCATCGGCGTGGTGTCCATCTTCGCGGACAAGGATGCTCGCGCGATGCTGGCAGCGCTCGAGCCGGTGCTCGCGGATGTGGTGGTCACCCAGAACACCGACCCGCGCGCGATGGATGCCTACGAGTTGGCGGAGATCGCCTACGAGATCTTCGGCGATGAGCGTGTGCGTGTCGACGACAACCTGCCCTCGGCGATCGAACTCGCCATCGAGTTGGCCGAGGAGGAAGGCCCCGAAGGCGTCGGTGTGCTCATCACCGGCTCCGTTGCCACCGCAGGTCAGGCGCGCACCTACCTGCGTTCGTCGCGGGGTGTGCAGTGACCGCGCACCTGCTGTTGCCTGGCACGGCGCCTGTGATTGTTACGGCGCCGCACGCTGTTGAGCAGCAGCGCGACGGCAAGATCAAGCTTGCGGAGCCCGCGACCCGTTGGCTCGCGGAGCAACTCCACGAGCACGTAGGCGCGACAGCGTTGATCAAGACCGACGCGGATAAGGCGGATCCGAACTCGGACGAGCACAGTCCGTTCCGGGACGTCGCGGTGCGCGAGGTCGAGCAGCGTGGGATCGTTGCGGGCATCGACTTGCACCAGATGAACCCGGACCGGCCCGATCAGGTAATCCTGGGAACCGGTCGCGGGCGCAACATCCACGACGATTGGCGGGTGCGCGACATTGTGGTCGCCGAGTTCAACGCGTGCGGGGTGCCCGTGCTTGTCGACGAAATCTTTCCCGCAATGGGACTTCACCGCGTGTCCTCCGACGTCGCGCTGCGTACCAACATTCCGTACGTGCAGGTGGAGATGAACAGTGCTGCGCTCGACGAGGGGCCGCGCGAACACATGCTCGCTGCGTTGACGCGCATCGTGCAGCGCTTTGCGGAGGAATTGGCGTGAAACCGACCTGGCTGGTGACCAACCGATGGCTGCACTGGGACAAGTTTGAGTGGCAGTTCGACCAGATCATCGGGGCATCACACGGCCAGATTGAGCGTGTGACCACCGACTACGCAGTTACTCATTTGGAGGACCTTCCCGAGGTGGCCTTCATCATGGATAAGGATGTCGCCGCGGTTGCGCAGTTGGAGGCGTTCGGGGTCAGGTGCGTGAATTCGTCGCAAAGCATTGCGCTGTGCGACAACAAGGCGTACACGCATGCGGCGCTGACTCGGGCGGGGATCGCGCACCCGAAAACGATCACCGCGCCGCTGGTGTACCGCAACCTCGAGGCGGAGGAATGGGCGAACAGCGAGTTTCTCGCCGCCGTCGAATATGCCCTGGGGTTTCCGGCGGTGGCGAAACATGCCGTTGGGTCGTGGGGCAGCGGGGTGTTTCTTGTAAATAGCCGCGACGAGCTCATCGACGTGCTGCGTGAGGCGTACCCCTCACCGGTGATTGTGGAGGAGTATGTTGCCGGCTCGCACGGCCGCGACGCGCGGATCTACATGGTGGGCGACACACCCGTCGCAGCGATGCGGCGCTTTGGCCAAGGTGGAGATTTCCGCGCCAACATCACAGGTGGTGGGCGTGCGGAAGCCTGGGATCCCCCGGCCGAATACGTCGACGTTGCGCGCGCCGCGATGGCAGCGCTCGGGCTGGATATTGGGTCGGTGGACTTCCTTGATGCGCAAGACCCCCTGGTCGGCGAGGTGAACTCGAACGCGCAGTTTGCGTCGCTGACGGAAACCACCGGAATCGATGTCGCAGCAGCAGTCGTTGAATATCTGGAGCAGCTATGACCGAGATGTACCTGCCGGCCCGTGAGGTGCGGCTCAGCGGGAAGAAAGCCAGTGTGGCAACCTACCCGGTGAACTCACTGGTCATCGGCCGGGATTGGCCGGGCTGGGAGGGGCTCAGCGATTTCCACCCGGCGCTGTTGGACGGCACCACCGCGGTGCAGTTGATCAAGGGTGGTGCGGGCGAGGAGGCATCTGCAACCGCACGCATCCTCCATGCCGTGCCTGACGGTGTCGCGTCGGTTCAGCCTGTGCACGCGGAGGTGTTTTCCACCAACGTGAAACAGCGCGCGGACAAGGCGGGCGATAGCTCGATCGTGATCAGCGAAGCAGTTCGCGCCCGGCTGCCGGAGGCGGAGCACTACCGGGTGGTGTGCCCGTTTACCAGGTGCTCGTTCGTTGTCACCCGCGACGAGATTGAGACGTTCCCAGAAGGCGAATACTCCGAGGGCACCATCAAGATTTCTCGTTACCAGCGCATCCTGTTGCGCCTGCACCCGCCGATGGACATCACAAAGGCGCATCGTGACGCGATCCCGCCAGAGCACCACACGCTCATTGACGCCCACTACAAGGACAGGGGTGTTTGGCCGCGCGAGCGTATCGACGACATCGCGTACCCAGACCGCATCCAAATCAATAGGGCCCTTCGCGCAGCGAAATTCTTCGACATCATGGTCGTGCCGATGATCGAAGGGGAGGGCACGTCGGTGTTCGGGGACAACGAACGCTCCACCGCGCGCAAGAACCCGCTGCGCAGGTCGTGGTACTGGACCGCGAGGAAACTCCTCGGTTCGCGAACCTACGTGATGCGGGTCGCCCGACCGAACGACATCGACGAGTCCCGCGCGGTAGTGCGCCTCACTGCGGATTCGATGCAGTCGTTGGGCATCGAAGATTCGGATATTGTGCGGCTGCGCTACGGCGACCGGACGATTGCGGCGCGTGCGATGGCGATTGTCGATGACGCCCGTTTCCGCCAGAACTCCCACATCAGCGTCATCGAGCCACTCGATGCGGTCATTGGTATTCCGTCGAAACTGCGCGGACAACTTGGTGTACCGAGCATTAACGAGTCGGTGAAGGTAGACCGCGACGTCAACCACCTGCTGCGCAAAACCCTGAACGTGTACATTTTGTCGGCGCTCGCGTGGCTGTTTACCGTGCTGCAGGTCATCCCGGAAGGTCCTCGAGCGACGATTGGCACCGTGGGGTTGTTCGTTCTCGCGCTGCCGTTCATTGTCTACCTTGCAGCGGCGCCGCGCCGGGCGCAGGTTATGGATGCCAGCTAGGTCTGGCTACGATTACCACCATGGCGAGAAAGCAGACGCAGCAGGAAATGGGCCCACTTGGGCCCGGTCACGCTCCGGTGAAGGATCCGATGGCGGGGCTCAGCGGTGTTCTTTCCGGCACGTTGATCATGGAAGCGATCACGGTGCTGCTCATTCTCACGGTGATCCTCAAGGTGGATGAGGGTGAGCACTGGACCACGTTTAACTGGGTCTACATCACCGTCATTGGGCTGGCGCACGTGGTGATGGCTGCGTTTCAGCGCAAGCCCGGCGCCCTGTGGATCGACCTGGCGTTGCAGGTTCCACTAATTTTTGGCTTTTTCATCCACTGGTCGGTGACCGCTGTGGGCGTGATCTTCGGCATCGTGTGGTACTTCATCATTCAAATGCGCTCGGAGATGATTCAGCGCATGCGTCACGGTTACCTGGTTACTCAGCACCTGGGGACGTAAGTTCGCGCCGCAGGATTTTGCCTGCTGCGCTTCGGGGGATCGCATCGACGAAGGTGACCATTCGCACCTTTTTGTAGGGGGTGACGCGCTGCGCAACCCATGCCATGATGTCGTCTTCACTCAGCGCCGTTTGCGTGACGACGAACGCACGTGGCACCTCCTCAACCACCCCGTCTACCGTTCGGCGGTGGCCTGTGACGGCCACGTCGTCGATGTCGGGGTGGGTAAGCAGGAGCGCTTCGAGTTCTGCGGGGGCGATTTGGAACCCGTGGTACTTGAACACGTCCTTGGCGCGGTCGATGATAGTGACCGTTTCATCCTCGTTGAGCCGGGCGATGTCGCCGGTGTGCAGCCAACCGTCCCGGATGGCGTTTGCGGTGGCAGCCGGGTTGTCCAAGTAGCCACGCATGAGTTGAGGCCCGCGCACGAGGAGTTCGTTGTCCTGGCTGAGGCGGAACTCGGTGTTGGGGATGGCGAACCCGATCGTGCCCGGATCGGACTTGCCGGAGATGCCGACGTGGGTCACGGGTGCGGATTCGGTCGTGCCGTAGCCTTGGAGGATTTCAACGCCGATGTGGCGCTCGACTTTGCGCGCCAGGTTCGTATCCAGCGATGCCGCGCCGCACACCAAAAAACGGGTGGTGGCGAAATCTTCAGGGGTGGGGTGGTTGGACAACGCGAGTGCAAGCGGGGGAGCGATGTAGGACACATCGATTGCGCGGCCGCGGTGGGCAGCGGTGAACTCAGCAAGGTTGAAGCGGGCCGCGGTGGTGACGTGTCGGCGTGCGGTCAGCGACGACAACAGCAGTGTGTTGAGCCCATAGATGTGTGAAAACGGCAGGGGGGCGATCACACCACCGCCCCGGCCGATGCCGCTTGCAGCCAGTGCTGCGTTGAACTGGGCGGCGTTGGCGGTGATCGCGACGTGGGTTAACTCCACGCCTTTCGGCAGGCCTGTGGTGCCGGAGGAAAACGGAATCACCGCAACGTCGTCAGCGCTTCCGACGGGGTCGAACTCGCCGGGGCGGATGTCCTCGGCGGTGACGCGGTCAGTGGTGTGGGCGAGGGTTGCGAGGTGGTTCGCTTCGTCGTCGATAAGCGAATGCCCAATGACGCACACACGTGCGCCAGTCGCGGATGCGCCGAGGAGGCCCGCGGCGAAGTTGATGGAGTTCGGCATGCGCAGCTCGACGACGCTGCCCGGGCCCACGCCGCGCGCGGCGAGCGAGGCCGCAGTGCCGAGCGCCAACGCACGCAACTGCGGGTACGTGACTGTGCGGCCAGTGTCGATCTCCGTAATTGCGGGGGTATCCGGCAGCGCCTCTTCATCCGCCGCAAAGACAGACGCGAACAGGGTTGTCCCCGGTAGATCAATATCCGGAAGTGGGCTGCGGTGACACATGGGGGCAAGACTACGGCATAGCCAAGACGTGCAACACGTGTCGGGTTGGGTAAGATTGCGAGCCATGACTGAACGTACTCTGATCCTGATCAAGCCGGACGGCGTGGCAAACGGCCACGTCGGCGAAATCATTTCCCGCATCGAGCGCAAGGGCCTGAAGCTCGTCGAGCTCGACCTGCGCACCGCTGACCGCGAGACCGCTGAGAAGCACTACGCAGAGCACAAGGACAAGCCGTTCTTCGGCGATCTGGTCGACTTCATCACCTCCGCTCCGCTGGTGGCTGGCATCGTCGAGGGCGAGCGCGCCATCGAGGCGTGGCGTCAGCTCGCTGGCGGCACTGACCCGGTGTCCAAGGCAACCCCTGGCACCATTCGCGGCGACTTCGCCCTGACCGTTGGTGAGAACGTCGTGCACGGCTCTGACTCTCCGGAGTCCGCTGAGCGCGAGATCGCTATCTGGTTCCCGAACCTCTAAGCGGTAAGTCCGCTTCCCGGCACCGTGCCCCGTGTGAGGGGCGCAGGTGCCGTTTTCGTTTCTACGAAACGAAACTCTATGATTTTCTACGGCTTTTATTGGATTTAAAGAAATCGCATGTCTACACGATGCGATGGAGGGTAGATGGCAACGTCATCACGGTCCGAGCAGGCGCGCGCGATTGAAAAGCGCGCAGCAATTCTTCACGCAGCAACTGAATTGCTGCTCAACGAGGGGCTCCGCGGCGTGACCCACCGGCAGGTGGCCGCCGAAGCAAAAGTGCCGGTCGGGTCGATCGGTTACTACTATTCCACGCGCGAAAAGCTCGTGGTCACATGCCTGGATCAGCTTTTTGAGTCCCGCCGTAAGGTGTTCCACGAGATCATGGGGGGCAGCGTCGACCTGAAGGACCCTGTGCAGTTCGCTGAAGCGGTTGTCAATGTCATCTCGTGCGCACAAGCAGAGCGCGTACGCCAGACGGTCTATGCTTTCGTTGATTCCGAACGCGAGCCGGGCGAAGTGCAGGCGTTTTCCTCCGCTGGTCTTGAGGAGCTCAAGGGCATGGTCACCAAAATGATGGAACAGCATGGTGTGGACGGTCTGAACTCCACCCGTGTTGTCCAGGTAGCCGTCGGTGCTGCGGTGACCGAAAACCACCGCGACGCCCCGGTTTCTGCGGTGATTGATCTCCTGCGTGTCGCCGAGCAGTAGCGTCGCGTATCTGTGGCACGAAAGTTGTGCAAGAATGAGTCTCAGGCGACGAGCAAGGATGACTCGGAGCTGAGAAACTTTTGCATACCCGTGGCACACGATGTTCCGCGCGGCTGCTCGGTAGTCTTGCCGGCGCCCGGACATGACGGTTGGCCACGGCAGGAACACTGGAGCGTGCCGCTTTGGCTAAAAATAAATCAAACCGTTTCGCCGATTTTGACCGCTCGGCGCTGTCGGAAAAGACCAGGGTGTTCAACCTGGCGAAAATGCTTGATGTCCCATCGAAGGACTTGGTTGTCGCACTCGCAGACTTAGGTCTGGTGAAGGTTGCGCAGTCCACGCTGACCAAGGCGGAAGCAGACATGCTTCTCGACGCCTTGGCGGCAGGGGCCAGCACCACATCCGACCCTGAGCGCGATAAAGAGGCGGATGAGAAGATCCGTAACCGCGTTCGCAAGGACGTGGAAAACGAGATCCACCAGATCGAAGAAAAGGTCGAGGCGGAACTGCAGACGGCTGAAGAACCGGCCGAGGAGCCTGCCGAAGAACCAGCGGAGGAACCGGCTGAGGAACCGCTCACCGACATCGAGCCCGAGATCACCCCGGCGCCGCAGGAGGATCCGGAAGAGGATCGCATCCCCGCGACCCACGCGCCGCTGTTTAAGGCACCGACGCGTTCGGAACGCCGCCGCGCCACCCGCAAGGCGAAGCCGGCCGAGGACACCGCCCCGCAGAAGCGTCCGGTAGACGAGCCACTCGAAGATGATCGGGTGGAGGATTCGGGTGAGGGTGTCGTCGATACGCACAGCGAGATCGACGAGCCTGTGGCGATCAAGGGGTCGTCTCGTCTGGAGGCGCAGCGCCGTCGTCGCTCGGAGCGCCGCGAGGAACACCGCAAGCGCTCCCGCATTGTGAGCCAGGCGGAGTTCTTGGCGCGCCGCGAATCGGTCGAGCGCCACATGGTCGTGCGTGAACGGGAGCGCCACGACGGGCAGGGGCGGATCACGCAGGTTGGTGTGCTTGAAGACGGCATGCTCGTCGAGCACTTTGTTACCTCCGATGCGCAGGCCTCGATGATTGGCAACATCTACCTGGGGCGTGTGCAAAACGTGCTGCCGAGTATGGAAGCTGCCTTCATCGACATCGGGCAGGGCCGCAACGGTGTGCTCTACGCCAGCGAGGTGGATTGGAAGTCTGCCGGCCTCGGTGGGCGTTCGCGCCGCATCGAGCATGCGCTGAAGTCCGGCGACCAAGTGCTGGTGCAGGTGACTAAGGATCCGATCGGGCACAAGGGTGCACGGTTGAGTACCCAGATTTCGCTCGCGGGCCGCTACCTCGTCTACGTCCCGGGTGGGCGCAGCGCAGGTATCTCCCGCAAGTTGCCTACCCCGGAGCGCAAGCGCCTCAAGCAGATCCTTGCGGACGTGGTGCCGGGCAAGGGCGGTGCCATCATCCGCACCGCCGCAGAGGGCGTCAGCGAGGAAGCGATTGCTGCGGACGTGAACCGTCTCCACAACCAGTGGACCTCGATCCAAAAACGTGCCGAGGAGGAGAAAAACTCCAAGGGTGCCAAGCCGGTGACCCTCTACGAAGAGCCGAACCTGCTGGTCAAGGTTGTGCGCGACCTGTTCAACGAGGACTTCACCTCCCTGATTGTGGATGGCCGGAAGCCCTGGAACACCGTGCACGCGTACGTGCAGTCGGTTGCGCCGGATCTGCTGGATCGGTTGGAGAAGTTCGACCGGGGTGCCCACGAGGGCAAGGACGCGTTCGAGGAATACCGTGTCGACGAACAGATCTCCAAGGCACTGTCGCGCACCGTGTGGCTGCCGTCGGGCGGCACGTTGGTCATTGACCGCACTGAGGCGATGACGGTGATCGACGTCAACACCGGCAAGTTCACCGGCTCTGGTGGCTCGCTGGAGGAGACGGTCACCTCGAACAACCTCGAGGCGGCTGAGGAGATCGTGCGTCAGATTCGTCTGCGTGACATTGGCGGCATGATCATCATCGACTTCATCGACATGATCCTGCCGGAAAACCAGGACCTCGTGCTGCGCCGTCTCAACGAGGCGCTGGGCCGCGACCGCACCCGCCACCAGGTCTCTGAGGTGACCTCGCTGGGCCTGGTGCAGTTGACTCGCAAACGCCTGGGCACCGGCCTGCTGGAGACGTTCTCCAAGCCGTGCGAGTGCTGTGATGGCCGCGGTGTTGTGCTCACCGAGGACCCCGTCGAGGCCGAGGAGAGGAAGCCCGACCGCCCTGCTCGCAAGTCGCGCGAGTCGAAGCAGCCTCAGCGCAAGCCGCAGCAGAAGCAGCCGCTTGACGACGACCACATGGACGAACTGCTCGACTCCATCTTCTCCTCTGACAAATCTGTAAACGGCTCCGCTGAGGAGCCGACTGAAGAGTCGGCTGGCGAAGAGAAGCCGCGCCAGACCCGCCGTCGTGGGCGCCGTGGCGGCAGCCGTGGCCGCGGCCGCTCCGACGCCCCGCAGCGTGGTGAGCAGCGCACTGAGCAGCGTGATGGGCAGCGTGACAGCGACACCACCCCGGAGCGCGGCGAGCGGTCCGACAAGCCGGCGCAGCCAGAGAAGCCGACCCAGACGTACGAGGAAGCGGTTGAGGAGTTCGAGGCCTCGCCGCGCCGCAAGCGTCGCACGCGCGGCAACTCCCGATCCGATCACAGGCCGCGCCGGGAAGACTTCGAGCAGGAGTCGCAAGCGCAGCAGGAACAGCAGGTACAGCAGGAAGAAAAGACCCCGAAGCGCAGTGCGTCTCGTAAATCGAGGAGCGCAGAAGCAGGGGCAACCGTGCAGGTGACGACGAAGACGAACCGTCGTGGTCGCCGTCGTGTTGTCCGCAAGTCGGCAACCTCTGCGCCGGTGCGTCAGCACGTCGCAGCGGATCCGGAGGACAAGCCGGTGAAGAAGGAGACTCGTCGACAAGCGCCTGCTGCACGACGTGGCCGCCGCCGTGCTACCCGACGTGGTGGCGGGCGCGGTTTGGAGTAACGCGTAGGGGCGGTGTAGTCTTTGGCAGTCGCTGTTTTGGGGCGTGCCGCCTCGTTGCCTTTGCATGCGGGCACGGCTGGCCACGTTAGGCCCTAAAACGCTTAAGTTGTTCCATTCCGACCTCGTTGCATGCCGAGGTTGGGCGAGTAGAGATAAGGGGTAACCCTCTATGTACGCGATCGTCAAGACCGGCGGCAAGCAGTACAAGGTTGCCGAAGGCGACCTCGTCAAGGTCGAGAAGCTTGAGGGTGAAGCAGGCGACAAGGTCGAACTCACCCCGGTCCTTCTCGTTGATGGCGCAAACGTCACCTCCGGTGCCGACGCTCTGTCCAAGGCAAAGGTCTCTGCGGAGATCGTTGAGCAGGGCAAGGGCAAGAAGGTCAAGATTCTGAAGTACAAGAACAAGACCGGCTACAAGGTCCGTCAGGGTCACCGCCAGCCGCTGACCACCGTCAAGATCACTGGCATCAAGTAACCAACTAGGAGAGATTGAACTATGGCAACCAAGAAGGGTGCATCCAGCTCCTCGAACGGTCGTGACTCTGAGTCGAAGCGCCTCGGTGTGAAGCGCTTCGGTGGCCAGCAGGTCAAGGCCGGCGAGATCATCGTCCGCCAGCGCGGCACCAAGTTCCACCCGGGCGACAACGTCGGCCGTGGTGGCGACGACACGCTGTTCGCACTGGCCTCCGGCTCCGTGCAGTTCGGCATCAAGCGCAAGCGTCGCATTGTCAACATCATCCCGGCTGACGGCCAGGGTGTTGCTTCCGAGGTCCTCGAGCAGGCTGAGGCAGCAGGCGTTGTTGAGGAAAACACCGCAACCGCGTAAGCGCGTGTAACGCTTCGGCGCCGCAGGTCCCGTGCATTCGGGCTTGCGGCGCTTTTTGCATATCATCGTCCGTGTTACAGAAAGGCGGAAAACAACCATGGCTCAATTCGTTGACCGTGCCACCCTGCACCTCCAAGCCGGCGATGGTGGCCACGGCTGTGTGTCCGTCCACCGCGAAAAGTTCAAACCCCTCGGCGGACCGGACGGTGGCAACGGCGGGCACGGTGGCGACATCATCCTTGAGGTTTCCACACAGGTCCACACCCTGCTGGATTTCCAATACCGCCCGCATGTGAAGGCGAAGCGTGGTGGCAACGGCGCGGGTGATTGGCGCAACGGTGCACGCGGCGAGGATCTCGTGCTCGAGGTGCCGGTCGGCACCGTTGTGCGCAGCGAAGAGGGCGAGGTGCTCGCAGACCTCACCGTGCCTGGCACCCGCTTCATCGCCGCAGAAGGCGGTTTCGGTGGGCTGGGCAATGCTGCGCTGGCTACCGCCAAGCGCAAGGCACCGGGCTTCGCGCTCAAGGGTGAACCGGGCCAAGCGCTGGACCTGATCCTGGAACTGAAGTCCATGGCTGATGTGGGCCTGGTGGGTTTCCCGTCGGCGGGGAAGTCGTCGTTAATTGCAGTGCTCTCCGCGGCAAAGCCGAAAATTGCGGACTACCCCTTCACCACGCTCGCGCCGAACCTGGGTGTGGTCAACGTTGGCCATGACACGTTCACCATCGCCGATGTGCCCGGGCTGATCCCGGGGGCAAGCCAGGGCAAGGGGCTTGGTCTGGACTTCCTGCGTCACATCGAGCGCACCGCCGTGCTGGCCCACATCGTGGATGTGGCCACGATGGAGCCGGGGCGCGACCCGATCTCTGACATCGAGGCGCTGGAGCACGAATTGGATACCTACGCCGAGGCGTTGGATATGGACACCGGCCTGGGCGATCTGCGCGAGCGTCCCCGCATTGTGGTGCTGAACAAGATGGACGTGCCGGAGGCTAAGGAGCTCGCGGAGTTCCTCAAGGACGACATCGAGGAGAAGTTCGGCTGGCCGATCTACATGATTTCCACCGCCACCCGCGAAGGTCTTGATGAGCTGAAGTGGGCGATGTGGGAGATCGTCAAGAAGGCCCGCAAGGCTCGCCCGAAGCCGGAGCGCACCGCTGAGGCTGAGGTGATCCGTCCGCGCGCGGTGGGTCGTTCCAACCGTGGCGGCATCGAGGTCACCCGCGACCCGATGTACCCGGAGGGTTGGCTGGTTACCGGTGAGAAGGCGGAGCGTTGGATCCGCCAGACCGACTTTGAAAACGACGAGGCCATCGGCTACCTCTCTGACCGTCTGAACAAAGCTGGCGTGGAGGAAATGCTGCGCAAGCTCGGCGCGGAAGAGGGCGATACGGTCACGATTGGTGAGATCTCCTTTGACTGGGAGCCGTCGATTGGTGGCGACCCGACCCTTGCCGGCCGTGGTCAGGACGCGCGTCTTGGCGGCACCGACCGTGTGTCCTCGGCGGAGCGCAAGCGTGCATCGCAGGCTCGTCGTGGCCTGATCGACGAGTACGACTACGGCACCGGCGAAGAGGCCGATCGCGAGCGCTGGCAGGGATAGGGATGTCGGATCTTCGCAGCCAGATCGCGTCCGCACGTCGCATTGTGGTGAAACTGGGCACCAGTTCGCTTGTCGACGACACCGGGCAGGTATCCCCAGCAAAAATCGACCGCATCGTCGACGCCATCGAAGGACGCATCGCCCGCGGTACCGACGTGGTTGTCGTGTCCTCCGGTGCGATCGCCGCCGGCATGGTCCCGCTCGGGTTGAAGACGCGCCCGCGTGATTTGGCGACGAAGCAGGCCGCAGCGTCGGTCGGCCAGATTCACCTGGCTCAGGTGTGGGGTGCCTCCTTCGCCCGCTATGGCCGGACGACTGGCCAGGTGTTGCTCACCCAGTCGGATGCAGGTTCGCGTGAGCGGGCCCGCAACGCGCAGCGCACTCTCGAGCGGCTGCGTCAGATGGGTGCGGTGCCGATTGTCAACGAAAACGACACGGTGGCCACCTCTGAGATGCGCTTTGGTGATAACGACCGGTTGTCGGCGATCGTCGCTACGCTGATCGCTGCGGACGCGTTGGTGCTGCTCTCTGATGTGGATGCGCTCTACGACCGCAACCCGGCCGAACCCGGGGCAGTGCGTATCGACGAAGTCCGAACCGGCAAGGACCTTGAAACCGTCCAAGCCGGCGATGGCGGTGTCTTCGGCACTGGTGGCATGGCCGCGAAGGTGTCGGCGGCCCGCTTGGCGGCGCGCGGCGGCGTGCCGGTGCTACTGACTGCAACGGAGAACATCGACGCCGCACTCGACCACGGACAGGTGGGCACAGTGTTCCACACACGACCAGGCCGGAAGCTGTCGGCCTGGAAGTTCTGGGCGCTCTATGCAGCAGACGCGGAAGGTGTGCTGCGCTTGGATGAAGGTGCGGTCGAAGCCGTGACCCGTGGCGGCACAAGCCTGCTCGCGGTGGGGATCACCGGGATCGAAGGCGAGTTCCACGCTGGCGACATCGTGGAGATCCTCGGGCCCGACTCTGAAGCCATTGGCCGTGGCGAGGTGGCGTACGACGCCGCCGAACTCGCCGGGATGCTGGGTCGCCACTCCGACGAGTTGCCCGAACACCAGCGCCGCCCAGTCGTCCACGCGGACTACCTGAGCAACTACGCGTCCAGGTTGTAGTCCAGGCTGTAGGCGTTAGCGGAACAGTTCGGTGGGCATCCGCCAGATTTTTTCGCCGAGTGGGGTGATGCGGGTTTCGGGTTTGATCTTCATCAGGAAGTTTTCGTCGCTAGCTGTGCGCGGAAGGTAGGCGAATCCTGGAGTGTTGGTCAGTCCCATGATGGGCGGGTAGGACGGGTCGTAGTCGATGACCACGTCGAATTGGCGGAGGCGTTTCATGAGACCGTTGGCGCGTTCGCGGGACTCGTTCGTCAGTTTCCCGGGCGCGACCATTTCGTGTCCGATGAGACGGAATGCGACGAAGGTGGCGTTTTTGGTGAGGGCCGGATCGACGTCCCAGGGCAGGTTCTCTTGGACGGTGGTGATTGGAGAGGTGTAGCCGGCTTGTTTTGCCAGTTGATGGATGTATTGGCGGGAAACGTTGTACTCACGGGCGATTTCTACCTGGCGGTAGCCGTTTTCCATCATGTAGATCACGAGCTCGGGTGAGAGGGGAGTTGTCATAGGCAATGCACTTTCTTCTACAGGTGTCGGGGAAACACTACAGGTCCTATAGGTGTGATTAAGCGAGTTTTCTTGAGGAATTCTTGACGGGCACTGTTAACTTCCTTACAGGGGTGGCGCCCGTGCGATCGTGGACACTCGAATAGTTCCAATGTCGGTGCCGGGGGTCGGGTTCTTCCGTACTCTGGGCAGGCATGAAGTTCACGTATTTGCCAAAGCCCAAAGACGAGCCCATCGCCGCGCTGGAGGCACAGGGCCATGAGTATGTCGCTCTCGAGGACAACCCGGACTTGGTACTGTTCGGCGGCGGTCCGAAGGATTTCCCGGATGAGCTGCCGGACAGCGTGAAGGTCGTGCAGATCCAGTACGCCGGCATTGAAGGTCTGCTGGAGGCTGGCATCCTGACTGAACATGCGGCCAACGGTGTGCGCTTTGCTAATGCGGGTGGGCTTTACGACGACACCGTGGCCGAATCCACCCTCGCCCTCCTGCTTGCCGTGGAGCACCGTATGAAGGCCGTGGATCGCGAGTGGAACAACACACAGCTGTTCAAAGAGAAGGAGTACCTCTTCGATAACAAGAAGCTCGCCCTGATTGGTGCTGGTGGCATCGGTAAAACCCTGATCCGCTTCTTGGAGCCGTTCGGTATGGAGATCACCGCCGTGAACCGCTCGGGCAACCCGGTGGACGGTGCGGACCGGACCGTTGCCATGAAGGATGCCGACGAGGTCTGGGCCGATCACGATTACTTTGTCCTGCTTACCCCGTTGACGGAGGAGACCCGCCACATGGTGAACACTGATCGGATTGAGCAGATGAAGGACACGGCGGTCGTCGTCAATGTTGGGCGCGGTCCGCTGATTGATACGGAGGCGCTCACCGACGCACTGGTCAACGGCAAGCTCCGTGGCGCTGGTCTTGACGTGACGGAGCCGGAGCCGCTGCCGGCGGACCACAAGCTGTGGGACCTGGATAACTGTGTGATCACGCCGCACACCGCGAATATCCCGCGGTACATGGAACGCCGTATCGGGGCGCTGGCGTTGAAGAACTGGGACCTCTTCGAAGCGGGGGAGAAGATGTCGACCGAGGTCGACGTCGAGGCCGGGTACTAGATCACCACTACGTCAGTGCGGCAGAGTCCCGCTCTGAGCGCACCGCGTCTGCGACGGATTCTTGCCCGGTGTCCACCCGGGGAAGTTTGGTAAGTCGCGCTAAGGCTTCTGATCGTTTTACGTTTTCAGGGTCGGGCGTGTGCTTGTCGGACATGAAAAAATGGTGCGCCAGCCCACTATCGGTGTCAAGACCTTGGCAGTTGCATTAACGCTACGATTGCCGCATGACTGCCCAACAGACTGATCAGCAACGCCAAGCCGAGCGCGACGAGGTACTGCAGAAAGCACAGCGTGCCAAGGATGTTGCCCCGACGATTGCGGTGCTGCCGACACCGGCGAAGGATGCGGTGCTGTTGGCGGCAGCGCAGGCACTGGCCGAGCGCGCAGGTGAAATCCTTCAAGCCAACGCGCGCGACATCGAAGAGGGTCGCGCGAACGGGCTGGCGGAGTCGGTGTTGGACCGGCTGGCGCTCGACGAGGAACGCATCGACGGCATCGCCGGGGGGCTGCGCCAGGTTGCGGGCCTGCAGGATCCGGTGGGCGAGGTGCTTACCGGACGTACGCTGTCCAACGGGATTCAGATGAAGAAGGTGCGCGTCCCGCTCGGCGTGATGGGCATGGTTTACGAGGCACGCCCGAACGTCACCGTCGATGCGTTCGGTCTGGCGCTGAAGTCGGGCAACGTGGCCCTGCTTCGTGGCTCCAAGACGGCGCGCCACTCCAACGAGGCGCTCGTCGCCGTGTTGCAGGACGTCCTCGCTGCCAACGATTTGCCGCGCGAGGCCGTGCAGCTCCTGCCATGTGAGAGCCACGATTCTGTCCAGGACCTCATCACCGCCCGCGGGCTGGTGGACGTGGTCATCCCGCGCGGAAGTGCACGTTTGATCAACGCGGTGGTGACCGGCGCGACCGTGCCCACCATCGAGACCGGCACTGGCAACTGTCACTTCTACATCGACGCGTCCGCAGATCTGGACAAGGCGATCGCGATGCTGCTCAACGGCAAGACGCGCCGGGTCAGCGTGTGCAACGCGACAGAGACGGTGCTTATCGACGCCCACCTGTCCGAGACCGACAAACACACCATCATCGCGACGCTGCAGGAGGCTGGTGTGGTGGTGCATGGTGACGTCGATAAGCATGCTGCGTTCGGTGCCACCGTGGAACCCGCAACGGAGGAGGACTTCGCCGAGGAATACCTCAGCATGGACATCGCAAGCGCCATCGTTGACGGCGTCGATGGTGCGACCACGCACATCGCGCGTTACTCCAGCGGCCACACGGATGCGATCGCAGCCCAAGACGCAGATGCTTTGCGACGATTTGCTGCCGCCGTCGACTCCGCCGCCGTCGTCCTCAACGCCTCGACCGCATTCACGGATGGGGAGCAATACGGCATGGGTGCAGAGATCGGCATCTCTACACAGAAGCTTCACGCACGCGGACCCATGGCGTTACCGGAGCTGACCACCACGAAGTGGATTCTGGAAGGTAATGGCCAGGTGCGCTAGTCTATCGGCGTGCTAAAATCCCGGACCTCCATTCGCGCCAAGTTTGCGCTGTTTGCCACGGCTATTGCGACGGCTGTGACCGCAACGTTGAGCCCCGTCGCACCGACCCCCGAAGCAGACGCGCAGACGCGCTGTCCGGCGGTCGCCGTCATCGCTGCCCGCGGCTCGGGCCAGAACACGCAGATTTACCGCACGAAGTATTCGTGGGCTGCGCCGTGGACCTCCAACGGTTGGGAGGGTGAGACGATTCGTGCGTTCCTGCAGCATGCGGAGCGTCGCTACGCAGCCACCCACGGCGGTAACTCGCTGATGAAGGACGTCGAGGTCATCGGCCTGGAGCCGCGCTACTACCCGGCGACGTTCCCCGAATACGACGTACCGTCGGTTGCCGTACCAAGCACCATCCTGCAGGCACTGGCTCTTGCGCTGCAGTACGCCAACCCGGTGTGGATGATGGCAAGGCGAGTAGCCACAGAGTTCGTGGATTCGGTCCAGATCGGACGCACCGGTGTGATGCAGATGGTCAATGACTACGAGCATCGCAGTGGTTGCCGCCCGAAGTACATCCTGTCCGGCTACTCGCAAGGCGCGATGATTCTGCTTGAGCACGAGCGCGAACTGGCACGCCGTGGCCAGTTGGCGGGTGTGGTCTACTTTGGCAACCCGAACACGGCGGCGGGGGATTGGTCCACCGTCGGCGTGCCAGCAGGTGGTGCCGGAGGCATGCTTGGCTTCTTGCCGTTTAACACCAAGACCGCAGGGGCGACCCCGAACCGCGTGAACTACTGCTTGCCGCAGGACTCCGTGTGTGACCTGTCCATTCAGACGCTGCAGGCATCCCAGCCAACTGGTGGCAACCACGCACGTTACTTCCGTTGGCCATCGCGCTGGGACAACCAAGTCTCGGATGCTTTCGGCCGATTTGTTGATCAGGTACGCTACCGCTAATGAACCGCATCATTTCCGCTACTGTCGCTGCCGCGTTGTTGGCTGGCGCGACGCCTACTGTTGCCTCGGCCGCAGAGTTTGTGCGCAAGACCGAGGAAACGAAAACCGTCAAGGAAACGTGCCAGTGGAAAGTTGATGAGGAGGGCGGCAACCCCGTCCCGGTGACCAACAGCAAGGGCGAGCAGATCTGTGTCACGGAGACCGTGTCCCAGCCGGGCAGCTCCAACAAGGCAAAGTGGGCTGACGAGTCGAATCGTCCGGTGATCATCGGTACGGTGCTGGGTATTCTCGGCGCGCTGGTCGCAGGCGTGATCGGCATGTCTTTGCTGTTTATTGAGTCGATTAACATCCAGCCACTGCCAGGACTGAGGTAAACACCCAATGGCTGAGCACTACGCGGCATCTCTGGACAACGCCCGGCGCATCGGGGTGATGGGTGGCACGTTCGACCCGATCCACCACGGCCACCTCGTTGCCGCGAGTGAGGTGGCGGATCGCTTCAACCTCGACGAGGTCATCTTCGTACCCACCGGCCAGCCGTGGCAGAAGGCCGACCGGCACATCAGTCCGGCGGAAGACCGCTATCTGATGACCGTGGTGGCCACCGCGTCCAACCCGCGCTTCTCCGTTTCACGGGTGGATATCGACCGCGGGGGACCCACCTACACGATTGACACCCTGCGGGACCTACGAAAACAATTCCCGGACGAGGCCCTGTTCTTTATCACGGGCGCGGACGCGTTGGCGTCGATCATGTCCTGGCACGACTGGGAAGAAATGTTTGAACTCGCCGAATTCGTCGGCGTGACGCGCCCCGGCTACGAGTTGCGCGAAGACATGCTGCCTGCGGATATCCAGGAACGCGTGCACCTTGTGGAGATTCCCGCCATGGCGATTTCTTCGACCGATTGCCGCGAGCGCGCCTCCAACGGGCGCCCGGTTTGGTACCTGGTGCCGGACGGTGTGGTGCAGTACATCGCGAAGAATTCGCTCTACGCACCCTAGGCGCGACCCCTGAACTGGAAATGTTGCGGTCATACGTGGGACAATGGCCCAGTTGATTTGTCCATGACCTGAATAAGGATTGCCACTTGACTGCCCCGCAGATCTCCATTGACCGCGCCAAGGTAGCCGCGAAGGCCGCCGACGAGAAGCTCGGCACCAATATCGCTGTTATCGACGTGTCTAACGTCATGGCGATCACCGACGTGTTCGTCATCGTCTCTGCAGATAACGAACGCCAGGTTGCCGCCATTGTTGAAGAGGTCGAAGGCGACCTGACCGACCTGGGTGTTGAACCGAAGCGCCGTGAGGGCAACCGCGAAAACCGCTGGGTGTTGCTTGACTACGGCAACTTCGTGGTCCATATCCAGCGCGAAGCCGAGCGCGAGTTCTACGGCCTGGACCGCCTGTACGCAGACTGCCCGGCCATTGAGGTCGAAGGGCTCGAGCCTTACGAGCGTCCCGCAGCGTTTGGCGACGAAGCCGACCTGCGCAAAGCCCAGACCATCGAGGACCTTCCTCTGGCAGGTGAGGGACCCGAAGCCGCGGACGACGAGTACTAAGACCCATGCAGCGCCGACTGATTTTGCTGCGTCACGGCGAGACGCTCTATAACGCAACTCGCCGCATGCAGGGCCAGCTGGATACTGAACTGTCCGAGCGCGGACGCGCCCAGGCGCACGCTGCGGCAGAGGACCTACGGCACTTGGGTATTAACAAGATCGTGTCATCTGACCTCATCCGTGCGAAGGATACGGCTGATGTGGTGGCGGCAGATTTGGGCCTTGAGGTAGTCGTCGATAAGCGTCTGCGCGAGACCCACCTCGGCCAGTGGCAAGGCAAGACGCACGAGGAAGTGGACACCGCGCATGATGGGGCTCGTGCACTGTGGCGCACCGACCCGACCTGGGCGCCGCCGGAGGGCGAAAGCCGCATCGACGTTGCGCAACGTTCCCGCGAAGTGGTCATGGAACTCATGCGGGATCACGACGAGTGGGACAACGCCGCCGTTTTGCTTGTCGCGCACGGTGGCACGATCGCCGCGCTGACCGCCACGCTGCTTGGCCTGCAGGTGTCTCAGTATCCGCTGTTCAAGGGGCTCGGTAACGCGAACACGTCACGGCTGGTGGCAATGCCGCGCATTGACGACGACACCAAGACCCAGTGGTACATCGAAGCCTGGAACCGAGGCCGTAACTAATGGGTGTTCGCGTCGTGGTGGATTCCTCCGCGGGGTTGCCGCAGGAGGTCGTGGAGGAACTCGATATCTGCGTCGTTGACCTGCACCGCGTCGAGGGCGCAGAAGGGGAGTCCTCGTCTGGGTTGTCGTCGCTGGAACTCGCCGCCTGTTATGCCCGCCAGCTCGAGCGTGGTGGCGACGACGGCGTGATCGCCCTCCACCTTGCCAAGACGTTCTCGTCCACCTGGTCGGCTGCGGTGGCCGCGTCTGCGGTGTTCCCAGGCACGGTCCGTGTCGTGGAGACGCACTCTGCGGGCATGGCGATCGGTGCCGCAGCGATGGCAGCCGCGACTGTTGCGGCGGAAGGCGGCACGTTAGACGAGTGCGAAGCGATGGCGAAGTCCACCATTGCGCGCTCCGAAACGTGGTTGTACCTGCACCAACTCGACGATTTGCGCAAGTCCGGCCGCCTGCCTGCCGGCACTGCGATGCTCTCGGCTGCGCTGCTGGCAAACAAGCCGATCCTGCACATTCGGGAAGGCAAGCTCGAACTCGCGGGCAAGACTCGCACACAGTCGAAGGCGTTTGCCAAACTCACCGAGTTGGTAGAAGAGCGCGCGTGCGGCGAGCCCGTTTTCGCCGCAGTGCAGCACGCGGACGCGCCGGACGCCGCCGAGCAACTCGCGGACCTGCTGCGCGAAACACTTCCGGAAGGCTCACGGGTCATGGTCGAGCCGCTGGTGAAGGTGATCGCGATGCATACCGGCGAAGGGGCAATCGGCCTGTCGGTGGTGTTCTCATCTCGTAATTGTGGATAACTGTTGTTTTCGTCGCCCGTAGATGGCGGGTTATCCACAGATTTTTTCCGACCCCTTGGCGAGTGCGCCGGGGGTTTATAGCGTTTTTGGTGTGAACGCCACTGAACGACTCAAGGAGCTCACCCGGCCCACCGGGGAAGAAGACCTCCTGACGGTGCGCTACCCAGAGCCGCGGGTGCGCATCCCTGTGAAACAAGCTGCGGCCGCCGCCGGTGCAGTGCTGCTCGCCGTCGGCGGATGGGCGGTGACCCGATCCGGCCCCATGGATGATGAGGGCGTTGCGTGGGAGCAGGTCGCCTCTCCCACCGAGGTCACAGGCACCGTGGTGGTCTCTGTTGTTGGTGAGGTGGAAAACCCGGGCCTGATCACGTTGAACCAGGGTGCACGGGTCGCGGATGCGCTGCAGACGGCCCGGCCATTGCCGGATGCTGACTTGATCTCGATCAATCATGCGCAATTGCTTGTCGACGGCCAACAGATCCACGTCCGCTCCCAACACGCCCCACCGGCCGCTACGGATTCCGGTGGCGGTGCTGGCGCTGCTGGCGCTTCGGCGGGTGGGGTGGTGTCGATCAACTCCGCATCGGTGCAGGAATTGACGACGATTACCGGAGTCGGCCCGTCAACCGCAGCCGCGATCGTGGCGCACCGTGAGGCAAACGGGCCGTTTGCGTCGGTAGATGCGTTGACTGACGTGAAAGGAATTGGACCGGCGAAACTTGCGGCAATGCGCGACCAGGTCGGCTTATAGACGGGGGCGTGGGGTAAGTGGGGGAGATCAGGCTTGTCCCGGCGGCGCTGGTGGTGTGGGCAGCGGCTGCGGTGGCGATCACCCTCGGAGTGGGCATTGCGGTGGTTGTGGTGCTGGTGGCCGTTATCGGTGCTGTGGTGCTGCGCGCCTACGGGCAGGCGGTGTTCATTGCGGGGATGGGTGCGGCCGCCGTCGTGACCACCGGGGTGCGACTGCGCATTGCGCGGGCGTGGGAGCCCGCGGGTCAGTTCGTGGGCCGGGTATCGGGCGCGCCGAAGCAGACGAGCACCGGCGGGTTCATCGTCCGCGTGCAGGTAGATGGCAACCCGACGCTGACGCCCGTGTTTGTCGATGAAGTGCCGGACACTGCCGTGTCCGGCGCCCAGGTGGTTGTGCGCGGCGTGGTGAAGGAATCGGAGATGGCTGGGATCAACCCGATTGCGGTCAACGGGTCAGTTGAGGTGGTCGCCCCACCGCAGGGGTTGGCTGCGTTTGCACAGCACACCCGGGAAACGTTTGCCGGCGTTGTCCAGGCCACCGTGGGGGAGTCCGCCCAAGGGCTGATCCCGGGCATGGTGCTCGGGGACGTCTCGTTGCAAACCAGCCAGGAACAACAGGATTACATCGACACTGGCCTCTCGCACCTGTCAGCAGTCTCTGGTGCGAACGTGGCAATCGTGACCACGTTCGCAGCGATTGCCGCAGCGGCAGTGGGCTTGGGGCTGCGGGGCCGTATCGTGGCGTCGGCTGCGGCGCTGTTGCTCTACGCCTCGCTGGTCGGACCCGAGCCGAGCGTGCTGCGCGCTTCCGTGTCTGGGTTGGTGGGGTTGACTGCGGTGTTGGCTTCACGCCAGTCCGAGCCGATCCACGCGCTGTGTTTATCGGTGATCGGCCTAGTGCTGGTGGATTCAGACCTGGCGGTGCATTACGGGTTCGCGCTCTCGGTAGCGGCGACCGCGGGCATCGTCGCGCTGTTTCCGCTGTTGTACCGCGTCCTTGCTGCCACGGGCTGGCCCGACATTCTCGTGCGTGCACTTGGCGTTGCGGTTGCCGCCGACGTAGCGACGATGCCGATTGTCGCCATGATGGCAGGCCGGGTTTCTCTAGTCTCTGTGGTGGCAAACGTCATCGTCGCACCGGTGACCGGCCCGGTGACCGTCCTCGGCCTTGCGGCGGTGTTGCTCAGCCTCATCCACGGCGGGTTGGCTGCACCTGTGCTGTGGGTGGTGGAACCCATGGCCTATTGGGTGCGTGTGGTCGCAGAAAACGGTGCACGGTTTCCCGGTGCCACGGTAGAGACGGAACCCATCGTCGTCGTGGTTGTCTACGGATGGTTCCTCGCGGGCCTGTTTGCCGGATACCCGAAGACCACTCTGGCGGCGGCGCTTGTGTGCGGGTTTGGTGTGGTCCTGTCGCAGGCGCCGGCGGGCACGCCGGTGGATGTGGGCAGGTTGCGTGCTCATGTCGTCGAAAAGCAAGAAGATGCCCTGCCCATTCCGCCGGGCACGCAGCTTGTTGTCGTGCTTGAAAAGGGCCGCCCCCACCGAAGACCCGTGGTCACTGACCAGGGCATCCCCGTGATCTTTCCCAACCGCGACGGCAACGTTGCCATCTACCCGGATGGCACCCAAGTGCTGCCGCGGCGAGAGTTTTAAGATGGTCGTCATGCTCAACCCCGTGCACCTTGTCTTAGGCGAAGACGAATTCCTCGCCGAGCGTGCCACAAAAAAGATCATCGCCGACGCTGGCGACGGCATCGAAGTGACCACCCTGCGTGCAGGCGACGTCACCGAAGGCGAAATCGCCATGGCAACCAGCCCGTCACTGTTCGCCGAAGACCGCGTCGTACTGGTCAAACACGCAGAACTCGCAGGCAAAGAACCCACCGAGGTACTGCTGAAAGCGTGCGTGGATCCTGCACCCGGCATCGTGATCATCATCCAGCACACCGGTGGTGGGCGGCAGAAATCGCTGGTGCCCAAGTTCAAAAAACTCGCCGATGTGCACGAGGCCAATCCGCTTAACGACGGCCAACGGCGCACCTGGGTCACCGAAGAGTTCCGCTCCCACGGCGTGCGTCCTACCCCCGATGTGGTTGCCGCACTCCTGGAATCCGTCGGCTCAGACCTGCGCGAACTTGCCTCCGCCGTTAGCCAGCTTGTCGCCGACACCGACGGGGAAATCACCGTCGCCGCAGTGCGCGAATACTACGTTGGCGTCGCGGAGGTCGCAGGCTTTGACATCGCCGACCAAATGGTCGCCGGCCGCGCCGACCGCGCACTCGCATCGACGCGCCGGGCGCTTCAACTGGGCGTCAAACCGGCCACCATCGCCGCAGCGCTCGCCCACAAAGTCGGCGACATCGCGAAACTTTACGGCGTGCGCGGCAACCCCGACCAGATCGCACGCACCGTAGGCATGCACCCGTACGTGGCCAAGAAAACCATGCAGGTGGCGCGCCACTGGTCTGGCCGAGCGGTGTCCGAAGCGGTGATCATCGTGGCTGACCTCGACGCAGAGGTGAAAGGCCAAGGCGGCGACGCCGAGTTCGCCCTGGAAAACGCCGTGCGACGCATCGCGGAGCTCGTATGATCGCGCCGGGAGATCTCGCCGTCATCATCGGCCTCAACGTCATCGGTGCCGCCGCGCCAGGTCCCGACGTGGTGCTGATTACCCGCACCGCGACGCGTTCGCGCCGCCACGGGTGGGCAACCGCCATCGGCATCCAAACTGGCGTGCTCATGTGGTGCGCGCTCACCGTCTTTGGTGCTGCGGCGCTGCTCAACGCGTTCCCAGACGCGCTGACCTACGTCCAACTGGTGGGTGGTGCAGTGCTGATTGCGATGGGTGCGAGCAACGTTCGTGGTGGTCTCGCGGATCGGCACAACCCACCAATGACCCTCGAAGAGGCGGAGCAGCGGCTCGGCACGGTGCGTTCTGCATACATGCGTGGCTTAGCGACGAACCTCGCCAACCCCAAGATCGTCATCGCGCTGTCCGCCATGATCGCCCCACTGCTGCCGCCCAGCCCCAGCCTGAGCACCGCCCTCATCGTGACGTTTGCGCTGTGGCTGAGCTCCTTCGTCCTGTTCGCCGTCTTTGTCCAGGTGATCTCTACCCAGCGGGTGCGGCGGAAGTTCCTGAGCACCGGCCCCTACATCGACATCGGTGCAGGCGCGTTCTTCGTTATCGTCGGCCTGACCTTGATCGTGCGCGGGGCGCTGGCGCTCTAACCGCCCTGTAAACGGCTCGCCGTTTACAGGTACGGCAGGAGGAAGCGCACCGTGTGGGCGGTTGCGCTCGGGTCGGTGAACCAGGTGTGGATGCCACCCTCGATGCGCTCCACGCGCGTGGCCGCGTCGCAGCCCTGCGCCTCAAACGTGGTCACGTTGTCGGAGCGCGAACGGGTGGTCGTGCCCAAGCACTTGTTCTTCGAGGCCATGGTGCGCATGACGCTATCCACCGACTCGTAGAACGCACCGTGCCGGATACCGCCGTTGTATCCCACAACGTTGTCGTTGGTGCCGTGCATGATCAGCGTCGGCACCGCGCCGGAGGTGCAGCCGGTCACGGTCGGGTTGTAAAACGCACCAGCGACGGAGGCGACCGCCTTGACGGTGTCGGGGGCGTGGCAGGCAAGTGCGGCCGCAAACCCGCCGCCGTTGGACAGGCCGGCTGCGACGACACGGTTCGGGTCGGCGCCGTACTGGGTCGCGGCGTCGTCGATAATGGCGCGCGTGTAGGCGATGTCCTCATCCAGCGACGTGCGGGCATACGGCGCGCCAGCCCACGCGTTGTCAACACCCTGCGCGTAGATCACAATCGTGTTGTCGATTGCGGTCTCGAACTTCTGGTAGTCACGCGTCTGGCTCGCGGTGTGCTGCCAGCCACCAAAACCAAGAATCACCGGGTAAGCAACGCCTTCGGAGTAGTTCGACGGCAGGACCACATCGTAGGAGCGCGAGGTGCCATCCACCACGATGCGGCGCGTGTGCTTGCCCGGAGCCTTGTCGCCCACGGCGCCATTGCGTATCGACGACCCCGCTTCCGCCATCGGCACCGCAACCAAAATACCGGCGATGATCAACGTCAACACGCCAAGCGCCTGCTTGACCTGCGGGTTATTCATCGGAAGGAGTTTCGACAATGCCGAAACGAGCTCAGCTGCATCCACGGATGCCGAAACGGACGGGTCTGCAGCCTTCGCCTCTGGAGCGATTGCAGGGGATGCCATCAGGCTAAACGTCAGCGCGGCCGCAACCGCACGCTTTTTAATTTTCACGGAAGTTCCTCTTTTGTCGGGCCGCACGCGGCGTTAGAAACAAGTAAATCCCGCCCCGAATAAACCTGGGCGGGATCAACCTGTGAACAACGGCAATTAGTCCATCTTGTTCAGGGCGCGAGCCATGTTGGACTTCTTGTTCGCCGCAGAGTTGCGGTGGAAGACGCCCTTGGTCACAGCCTTATCCAGCTTGCGGGAAGCAACGCGCAGCTGTGCCTCAGCGGCAGCCTTGTCGCCGGACTCCACAGCCTCACGGAACTTACGGATCTCCGTGCGGGTAGCGGAACGGAAGGACTTGTTGCGCTGACGACGCTTCTCGTTGGTGAGAACGCGCTTCTTCTGCTGCTTGATGTTTGCCATCGTGAAATACCTCTTGGTTTCTCAATCGAACATGTACATGTCGCGGCATCTGGCAGGGCATTGCGTGCAGTGCTTTGGGTATCAAACGCGAACCCAAGGTCCTGTCCGCGTAGCACCGCACACCCTATTGAGCGCCGGATGCGAACAACCCCGAAAGAATAACAGTGTGAACTGCACAAACCAAACTGTTGGAGTTACGACCAGTTGAAGCGTTCGCGCAGCGTGTTGGCCACCCGCTGGAAGCGGCGTGGCGGGACGGTGGTGCCGCGACGTTCCACGTCTGATTCCGGCACGACCAGGGTCTTATCCAAACGCACCCAGCATGGCTGGCCGGAGGATTCCCAATCGCCCGGCCCGATTTCAAACCACCGCTCATCGTTTTCGTGTTCCCGCTCGGGGGAGATCAGCAACCCCAACACGTCGTGGCGCTCGCGGCCCACGATCAGGATCGAGCGCTGCCGCGGCGGATGTGAAGGGACGGTGACCCAAACAACCTCGCCTGGTTCGGCGGTGCCGTCCATGTCCGGGGCGTAGTAGATGCTGCGACACACGGAGTCGGTGGGGCGCACCGAGACTTGCGGGGCACGACCACGGCGTTGCTGGATCTGGGATGTCAGTCGATCACCAAACAGCGTAAAACCGTGGTCGAGGACGGGTTTCCTCTTTCGCTTAAAGCGCTCAAACGCCACGGTTTCACCTCCGGTTTATGGTCACTGGCCACTCTAAGCCTTCGCGGGGGATGGAACAACCACTTTTTGCTGCGAATGTTTCCCTACGTCGCGCAGCACCCACATGAGTAGCGCGGTCGTTCCGATGGTGAGCAACGCGGAGACGGCCGTTTGAGGCAGGGTGATTTCTGTTTCGCCTGGATCAGTCAATCCCAGCGTGCCGTAGGAAAACACAATCGTGTTGGACACCGCGTGCAAAACTACGGCCGCCTCCACACCGCGGGTGTGCCAGGTCAGCAGTGCGGCGCACAGGGCGAAAATGGCGATGTCGAGCAGGCCGATCCAGTTGTACAAGTGCAACGCCACGAACACGGCGGCGGGCAGCCCGTAGCAAATCCAGCCAGGTGAGATCCACTGGCCGAGGATCTGCGGCAGGCTCGCGCGGAAGACGTACTCCTCGGCCGCGGCCTGCAGCGGGACGACAACCACAAAGGCGGCGAGCAGCATCCATTCGCGAGGACTCAGCGAAAGGTCGCCGGTCCCGAACAGGAGGGCGTCGAGAAGCACCTGCGCCCCATAGATCGCGCCGACCACCACGAACGCGCGCCCAGCAACGCCCCAGCGGAAGTGCCCCTCGATGCTGGAGAGCGCACCAGGTTTGCGGCCGAGTACCCGCGCGGCGATAAACGGCGCAGGCAACCAGGCAGCAATAAAAAGCACCTGCACCAGGGAGGCAAGCGGGTCGGAGGAGGTTTCGTCGAAAAGATCGCCCAGCCCGTAGAACCCAGCGGCAAGGCCGATCGGCACCGCCATCGCCATCGTGAACGCTGCGATGCACACAGCAAGCACCACGAACTCGACGAGCGGACGCCACCACGCAGGCTTGCGCAAACGGTGCGTTAAACCAGCTCTGTGAAACTCAGTTGGCATGCCCACACGTTAGCGCGTCGCGCGACACGTAAGATGAAGCAATTATGGCTGCCAAATCGACGAACTTCGCGGAAAATACGTTCACGGACCCCGCCCGCATCCGTAACTTCTGCATTATCGCCCACATCGACCATGGTAAGTCCACGCTGGCAGACCGCATTTTGCAGCTGTCCAACGTGGTGGACGAGCGTGAGATGCGCGACCAGTACCTCGACAACATGGACATCGAGCGCGAACGCGGCATCACCATCAAGGCCCAAAACGTTCGCCTGCCATGGGTGCCCAAAACCGGCACGCACGCGGGTGAAGAGATGGTGCTGCAGATGATTGACACCCCAGGCCACGTGGACTTTTCCTACGAGGTCGCCCGCTCCCTCGACGCGTGTGAGGGCGCAATTTTGCTTGTCGACGCCGCCCAAGGCATCGAAGCCCAAACCCTGGCCAATCTCTACATGGCCATCGACAACGACCTGGAGATCATCCCGGTCCTGAACAAGATCGACCTGCCGGCAGCCGACCCGGAAAAGTACGCACTCGAGATCGCCAACATCATCGGCTGCGAACCGGAAGACGTGCTGCGCGTGTCCGGCAAGACGGGCGAGGGTGTGCCGGAACTGCTCGACCGCGTCGTTGAGCTGATCCCGGCTCCGGAGTCCGAGCACGGCGCAGAGGCGCCGGCCCGCGCCCTGATTTTCGACTCCGTCTACGACACCTACCGCGGCGTTGTCACCTACGTGCGCATGATGGACGGCCGCCTGGAGCCGAACCAGAAGGTGCAGATGATGAACACCGGCACCACGCTCGAGATCCTGGAAATCGGCGTGGTCTCACCCACGATGAAGAAGACCAAGGGGCTTGGCCCGGGCGAGGTCGGCTACGTGATCACCGGCGTGAAGGACGTGCGCGAAACCCGCGTCGGTGACACCGTCACCTGGGCTTCCAAGGGCGCTTCGCAACCTTTAGAAGGTTTTGAGGAGGTCAAGCCGATGGTGTACTCGGGCCTGTTCCCAGTCTCCCAGGAGGACTTCCCGGCCCTGCGCGAATCGCTGGAGAAGCTGCAGCTGAACGACGCCTCCCTCACCTGGGAGCCCGAAACCTCCGTCGCCCTGGGCTTCGGTTTCCGCTGCGGCTTCTTGGGCCTGCTTCACATGGAGATCACCCGCACCCGCCTCGAGCGCGAATTCGACCTGGACCTCATCTCCACCGCACCGTCGGTCACCTACCGCGTGATCTCCGAAGACGGCACCGAACAAATGGTGCACAACCCGTCCGACTGGCCCGGCGGCAAAATCCCCGAGGTGTACGAGCCGATCGTGAACATGACGATCATCGTGCCCCAAGAGTTCGTCGGCACCACCATGGAACTGTGCCAGTCCAAGCGCGGCCAGATGAAGAACATGGAGTACCTCTCCGAGGACCGCGTGGAGCTGCGCTACCTCATGCCGCTCGGCGAGATCATCTTCGACTTCTTCGACATGCTGAAGTCCCGCACCAAGGGCTACGCATCGCTCAACTACGAAGAAGCCGGCGAGCAGCAAGCCGACCTGGTCAAGGTGGACATCCTGCTCCAGGGCGAACCCGTCGATGCGTTCTCCGCCATCGTGCACAAAGACTCCGCCCAGTGGTACGGCAACAAAATGACCAAGAAGCTCAAAGAGCTCATCCCACGCCAGCAGTTCGAAGTGCCCGTCCAGGCCGCGATCGGCTCGAAGATCATCGCCCGTGAAAACATCCGCGCCCTGCGTAAGGACGTGCTGTCGAAGTGCTACGGCGGCGACATTTCCCGTAAGCGCAAGCTGCTGGAGAAGCAGAAGGCCGGTAAGAAGCGCATGAAGTCCATCGGTTCGGTCACCGTGCCGCAGGAAGCGTTCGTGGCAGCGCTGTCCACCGACGAGGAGTAGTTCGGCGCCCTAGTTTGATGTAAAACCACGCAGTACCGCCTGCGTGGTTTTACACTTTGCCCAGGTCGCTACCGTGGGCCTTGTAACATCTTGCATCGCGCTAGCGCCGACGCGCCTGCCGGATCGTTTTCTCCACGACCTCGACGCATTGCTGCATGGTTTTCGACCCCGCCCGGGGAACCGTCCAACCATGAAGCATCGATGTCAGGTTGATGGACGTATCTAACTGTCGTTGGTCGTACTCCCAGTGGTGTCGGCCGTCGAACATGATCCCGATCTTGAGTTCGGGGATGGCAAAATCAAAGGTCGTAATGGCTTTGCCGCCCACTGTCAGCGGATACTGCTCTACGAGCGTGTGGCCGTAGTTGCGAACCACTGGCTGGAGGAGCAACCGCAGTTCGGTTTCTTTCGGCGAATCGGCAGTTGAACGGGACAGATCGAGCGCCCGAGACAGCCACCGTTGATTGATTTGCCGAAGGGCGCTGGCGCGAATGTCTTCCGCCTGTAGTCCGAGGTGTCGACGGGCGCAGTCGACAAGCTGTACAGCCTTGACCATTTCTGGGCTCACACCGGGGATTGGCTCTGTCTGCCACGAGTGTTCGCCTCGTCGAATCTGTTGCAGAGCCTGCACGGTTGCACGTAATGGTCGAGAAACGCGGATGGGCACATCGCGGTGGGTGAGGGTCCATGTTTCTGTGTGTGGGGCGTGGAGTCGTGCGACGGAGGGACGTATAGCGGAAGCGCTGAGTTTTTGGGGTGTGGGTGCTCGCAGAGTAGTGTCTGCGCCTTCAACGAGATACGGCAATCCGTAGAGAGCGAGCGCGGAGAATCCGCACACCACGCTGCCTGGGCGTTCGTACGCGTGGACGACGGCGCGCACGGCTGCGGGCACGTCGTATTTCTGGTTGTGCGGGTGGTGTCGTGCCGCGAGTTGGACTGCCCATTGTTCCAGGCTGTGGCGCTCGTGGATGAAGCGTTGTTTGCTAACAGGCAGGTAGTTTTGTCCGCGTTCCATCTGGGACGCATTGACGATGGTTGGCGGGAATTCGATGTTCATTCCGTCGTACATAACTATTTGACGTGGAAACTCTCGCCCCGGTTCCTATAATCGCCGTATGCGTGAAATTGTGTTGAACCGTGGCGGCTTTTCCATCTTCGCCCGCATCTTCGGTGAGGCGGATGCCCCGGCGTTGTTGTTCCTGCAGGGTGGCCCGGGTTCTCCGGCACCGCGTGAGCGGTTCGAGTGGGTGGAAACTGCGCTCGAGCGCGGCTACCAGGTGGTCATGTTGGATCAGCGCGGGACGGGCCGCTCGACCAGGATTGATTCGGCGACGCCGTCGCTTATCGACGACACCGTGCTCACCCAGCTTCGCGCCAGCGACATCATCGCCGATGCGGAAGCCTTGCGTGAGGAGATGGGGCTGAAGCAGTGGGATGTGTTGGGCCAGTCCTTTGGCGGGTTCTGCCTGACGCATTATTTGGCCGTGCACCCGGAGAGTGTGGGGAGGGCGTTGTTTACGGGTGGGTTGCCGTCGATAAGCGAGGGCGCGGATGGTGTCTACCGTGCGACGTTTGCCAAGCTGAAGCACCGCCATCTGCAGTTCAACGAGCAGTACCCGGAGGCCGAGCGGACGATCCGTGAGGTGTGCCGCCACCTGGAGGCGGAGGAGGAGCTGCTGCCCACCGGCGAGCGGCTGAGCGCGCGGCGCCTGCGCACCCTCGGTATTGAGTTGGGGCGCGAGGACGGGTTCGCGTCGCTGGCGCAGTTGTTTGAGGCGCCGTTTCACCCGAACGGCAGGCTGCGCACGGACTTTTTGGCGTCGGTGGGGGAGCGTGTGAGTTTCGCCAAAGGCCCGCTGTATGCGGCGGTGCACGAGTCGATCTACGGCGGCACGGTGCCGGGGGCGACGAACTGGGCGGCGGAGCGAGTCTCCCGCGAACTTGCAGGGTTTGCGCCGGACACTAGCCCTGACGACGAAGAGTTTTACCTCACCGGCGAGCACATCTTCCCGTTCCAATTCGACGAGGATCCGGAGCTGCGCCCGTTCAAGGCTGCAGCAGAGGCGCTGGCAGTAAAGGACGACTGGGACAACCTGTATGGCGGGCTCGGTGGGGGCCACGATGCGTACGCGGCGGTGTACACCGACGACATCTACGTGCCGCGCGAGCTGTCGCTGGAAACTGCGGATGTCATCGGTGCGAAGGTGTTTGAGACGGACCAGTTCCAGCACGACGGGCTGCGCCGCCACGGCAAGGCGGTGCTTGGCCGCCTGCTGGACATGGCGGGGAAGTAGCTAGCCGCGGTTGTCTTCGGCGGCGCCGTCTTCTGTGCTTTCTTCCTCTTCGGGCTGGTAGCCGTCGGACCATTCGCCGGTTTCGTAGTCGTAGCCGACGGGGGTGCCTTCTTCGTCGGTGCGTCGATACCAGTCGGTGTATTCGTCGGACGTGGAATCGAACTCGGCACCTGCGCCTTCGCCCTCGGCGGAGGGCTCGACCACGATTTCAAAGTCGTCGCCGTATTCTTCGATACCTCGGATGACGGCGGACTTCACCGCGTTGCGGGCGTAGGAATTGCGGATGGCGATGGGGTCGGTGGAGAGGTCCTTGATAAACGAGTACATCAGCAACAGGATGACCACCGAGAACGGCATTGCGGACAGGATGGTCAGGGACTGCAGGCCGGACAGGGCGTCTTCGCCGCCGGAGAGCAGCATGACCACAGCGATGCCCATCATGGCCAGTCCCCAGAAGACCACCACGAGTTTGTTCGGCTCGGGGTCGCCCTTGGACGACATGGAGCCCATGATCACGGAGGCGGAGTCTGCGGAGGTGATGAAGAACACCGCGAGGATGCCGATGAGGATGTACGGGGTGATCTCCGCCAGCGGCATTTCGCCGAACATGTTGAAGAGCACTTGCTGCGGGGTGGCGGTGCCGTCGAAGCCTTCGCGGCCTTCGCGGGAGAAGGTGATTGCGGTGCCGCCGAAGATGGTGAACGCGCAGATGAGCACGGCGGTGGGGACGAGCGTGGTCACTACCGCGAATTGGCGCAGAGTGCGTCCGCGGGAGATTCGTGCGATGAACATGCCGACGAACGGTGCCCAGGCGATCCACCACGCCCAGTAGAAGGCAGTCCAGGCAGACTGGAAGTCGAGGGTGTCTTCACCCCAGGACAATGAGCGCGACGCCATGTCGAAGAAGCGGTCGGCGTAGACCAGGGTGCCTGACGGCAGCAGGTTGACCAGCAGCAGGGTTGGCCCGGTGGCGAAGATGAACAGGATGGCCGCCGACGTCAACGAGATGTTGATATTCGACAGGATGCGGATGCCTTTGCCCACACCAGAGACGGCGGAGATAACAAAGCCGATGGTGAGCACGCCCATGACGGTCAGCAGCACGCCCATGGGGGCGGAGTCGCCGCTGCGCATGATGGCGATGCCGTCGCCGATCTGCAGGGTAGAAATACCCAGCGTGGCCGCGGTGCCGAACAGGGTGGCCACGATCGCCAGGATGTCGATGATGGTGCCGAAAGGGCCTGAGCGCTTGAACACCGGGGTAAACAGCGACGACATAAGCGTGGGTCGTCCGCGGCGGTAGCAGGAGTAGGCCATGGCGCCACCGACCAGTGCGTAGAGCGCCCACGGGGAGAGGCCCCAGTGGAAGTTGGCTTGGGCGATTGCTCGGTGCAGTGCTTCTTCGGTTTCGGCCTCGACGGTCAGCGGTGGCGGGTCGAGGTACATGGTCAGTGGTTCGGAGGGGCCGAAGAAGAAGATGCCTACGCCGATGCCTGCAGCGAACATCATGGCGACCCAGGAGAAGAACGAGTATTCGGGTTCTTCGTCGTCTTTGCCCAGTGTGATGTTGCCGAAGCGAGAGAACGCCAGCACTGCCATGATGATGACGCAGGCGACGAGCACGATGTTGAAGAGCCAGCCGAAGTTGCGAAGGCCCCATGCCAGTGCGCTGGAGGCGCTCGAGCCGACCTGTTCTGGGGAGGTCACGCCCCAGATGATGAAGGCAAGGATCGCTGCGGCGGTCACGCCGAAAACGACTTTGTCCAGGCTGAAGTTGTGGCGTGATTCTTCGACGCTGATGCCCGGGACGAGGCCGGGGTGCATGTCGTCGGGGTAGACGCCTTGTGTGCGTTGGACGCGCATGGGGCGTTTATTGCTTGTCGACGACGACCGTCGCGGCATCATCTGCGGGCTCATTTGGGTTTACGCTCCAGGCAGGGTGTCGGCGGCGGTGGGGTAGGACGGTTGTGCCCCGGGGCGGGTGACGGAGAACGCGCCGACGCGGCACGCATAGGTGGAGGCCTCGACGAGCGTGTCGCCCTCGATGATGCGGGCACAGAACGCGCCTGCGAAGGAGTCGCCGGCGCCGACGGTGTCTACGGCCTCGACTTGTGGGGAGGGGATGTGGGTCAGCGCGTCGCCTTCAACCACGAGCGCACCTGCCGCGCCGAGGGTGAGCACGACGGAGGCGAAGCCCGCGTCCTTCAGGCGGCGTGCGAGGTCCTCGGGGGTGCCGGTGGAGTCGTAGCCAAGCTGGTCGAGGATCAGGCCCGCTTCGTGTTCGTTGGCCATCAGGGGATCGGCGGCGAGCAGGGCCTCGCGCGGTACGTCGACGACGGGTGCGAGGTTAATCACGACCCGTCCGCGAGCGAGTTCGACGGCGCGGGCGAAACCGTCGGCCGGGATTTCACCCTGCAGCAGGACAACTTCGGCGGCTTCGACGGGTGCGGCGTGGCGGGAGACAAAGTCGGCGTCCACCAGCGCGTTGGCGCCGGGGACGACCTGGACGGTGTTTTCGCCGTTGGCTGCGACGGTGATCACGGCAAGACCGGTGACCTCAGTGACTTCTTCGACGTGGGTGAGGTCGACGCCCGCCTCGCGCAGCAGTGCAGTTGCCGGGATGGCGTTCGAGTCGGTGCCTACCGCGCCGACCAGTGCGACGGGGGCGCCGAGGCGTGCGGCGGCGCAGGCTTGGTTCGCGCCCTTGCCGCCGGCGGTGATGCCTCCGCCGGAGCCGAGTAGCGTTTCGCCTGGGGTGGGGTGTCGGTCAACATTGACGGTGAGGTCGGCGTTGATGGATCCGACCACGCAGATTTTTGCGGCACTCATGGGTGCCTATAGTACGGCGGCGAGCAGTTCTCGGGTGTAGGGGTGCTGTGGGTTGGCCCAGATCTCCTCGGTTGGCCCCTGCTCGACGATGCGCCCGGACTGCATGACGGCGACGGTGGGGCAGAGTTCACGCGCGACGTTTAAGTCATGGGTGACGAAGATGAGGGTGTTGGCGCCTATGGTGTCGCGAAGCAGGTCAAGCACTTGGTCCTGGATGGTGGCGTCGAGGGCGGACACGGGTTCGTCGGCAAGCAAAATGCTCGGGCGAGGGGCTGCGGCGCGCGCAATAGAGATGCGTTGGCGCTGCCCGCCGGAGAATTGCGCGGGCTTGCGGTGGCCGGTGCCGGCAAGGCCGACGCGCTCGAGCATTTCGTCGGAGCGTTGCTTATCGACGCCTACCTCACGAATCGACGCCCCAACCTCCATACGTGGGTCAAGGGAGGAGTACGGGTCCTGGAACACCATCTGCACGTCCCCTGCGACCGTCACGGTGCCGGATGTGGCCTCGCGCAGCCCCGCAATCAGGTGGAGCAGCGAGGTCTTGCCCGAGCCAGACCCACCCACGATGGCCAGGCGCTCGCCCTCGCGGACGGTGAGGGTGACGTTGTCCACCGCCATGGTGGCGCCGCGCTGCAGCGAGACACCATCCAGTTCGACGACCGGCTCGCCGAGCGTGACAGGGGCAGCGGGCGCGCCGGGCTCGGCTGCGGCGGCGAGTGCTTTGGCGTAGTCGGAGTCGCCAGCGACGATGCGCCCGTCCTTAAACACCAGCACCCGGTCGGTCATGCGGCGCACCACGGCCAGGTCGTGGGAGATGAACAGCAGGCCCATGCCACGCTCGCGGACGAGGCGGTCGAGCAGGTCGAGGATGTCGGACTGGACGATGGCGTCGAGGGCGGTGGTGGGCTCGTCGCAAATGAGCACGTCCGGGTTCTGGGATAGCGCGAGCGCGATGAGCACACGCTGGCGCTGGCCGCCGGAGAGTTCGTGCGGGTAGGCGTCGGGGCGGTCCACGCCGACGTCTCGGAGCAGGTCGCGGGCAACGATCCGGCCGATCTTCTTCAGCGGGTCGAGTGCGGTCATGGGTTCTTGGAACACCATGGCGACGGTGTTGCCGCGCACTCGGCGGCGCACGCGGTCGCGGGTGCCCACCATCTCTGTGCCGTTGACGGTGATGGATCCGGTCGCGGGCAGGTCACTCAGCCCCATGATGCTTAAGGCGGTGACGGACTTGCCGGAGCCGGATTCACCGATGATGCCCACGCGCTCGCCGGGGGCGATGTGGAAGGTGATGTCGTGGAGAATGCCGTCGATGCTGAGGTGCTTAACGTCGATCATCGGTGCCTCCGAGCAGGTTAAATCCCAGCACGGTCACCGCGATGGCCAGGCCCGGCCACAGTGCGAGGTGCGGGGAAGTGGCCAAGAATGGTTGCGAGGCCTGCAGCATACGGCCCCACGACGCGTAGGGTGCGGGGGAGCCGAGGCCGAGGAAGGACAGGCCAGCCTCGGCGAGAATGGCGAGAGCTACGGCGACGGAGACCTGTGTGAGCACGATCGGCCAGATATTCGGAAGGACGTGGCGCCACGCGATCCCAGGGCCCGACACCTTGGCAATGCGCGCGGCCAGGATGTAGTCGTTTTGCATCACCTGCAGCGTGCCGGCGCGGGCGACGCGGACGAACCCGGGGGCGCCGGCGATGCCGATGGCCAGCACAACAATCCAAATCGAGGCACCAAACACGGCGGTGAACACGATGGCCAGCAGCAGCGCGGGGAAGGCGAGCAGAAGGTCGGCGCCGGCCATGACGAATCGGGCCGCACCGCGGCGCATGCCGGCCCAGATGCCCAGCGGCACGCCGACCAACGCGGAAAGCCCAACTGCGCCGATGGCCACCGTTAAGGTCAGGCGCGCGCCGTCCATGACGCGCGAGGTGATGTCGCGGCCGAACTGGTCGGTGCCCATCCAGTGCGCTGCCGAAGTGCCCTGGAGTCGGTTCTGAACGTCGGCCTGTAGCGGGTCGAACGGCGTCCACACCAGCGACAGCAGCGCAACTGCCGCGACGGCCAGGACGATCAGCCCGCCGATTTTGCGTTGTGTTGTCATGCTTGCCTCCGAATCCGCGGATCAACCACCGCATACGTCAGGTCCACGATGAGGTTAACCACCAGCGTGAATGCCACGACCAGCATCATCACGGTTTGGACGGTGGTGAGGTCACGGTTGCCTACGGCGTCGAGAAGCATTGTGCCCAACCCCGGAATTGTGAACACGCGCTCGATGACCACCGCGCCAACCACCAGCGACGCCAGTTGCACGCCCACGACCGTGATCACCGGCAATGCCGCGTTGCGCAGGGCAGAGGAGTAGAGCACTGCGCGTATCGACGACCCCTGCGCCCGCCCCGTACGCACATAGTCCTTGCCCAACTCTTCACGCACCGACGCCGCAATGTAGCGGGTCAGAATCGACGCCTGCACAAGCGAAAGCGCCGCCACCGGCAGCACCACGTGCGCAGGCGTTCCCCACCCATTGGCAGGCAGCCAGCCTAGGCGCACGGAGAACAACGCCACCAGCGCGATACCGACCAAAAACGACGGGACGATGATGCCCACCTGCGACAGGCCACTGACCAGCGCAGGTCCCGCAGAACGGCGCCGACCCGCGATGTACACACCGGCGGGTACCGCGACGAGCAGCGACACCGTCATCGCAAGCACCGTGAGCGTAAGCGATACCCCGGCGCGTTCAATGACGGATTCGGTGATCTCCTTGCCCGAGGACAACGACACACCAAAGTCGCCGGTGATCAGCCCTGAAATCCAGTCGAAGTACTGCGCTGGCAACGGGCGGTCGAGCCCGAGGCGGGTGTTGAGCTCTGCGATGTCTGCCTCGGTTGCCGCCACGCCGAGCGCGATGCGCGCCGGGTCGCCCGGCACTGCGCGCAGCAGCGTAAAGATGATCAGGCTGGCGGCGACGAGCAGCAGCACAAAGCGCAGCAGATGTTTGCTGATGGTGCGGATCATTTCTTCACCTCGTTCAGCCGTAGCGAGTCAGTGACCACGTTGGGGTTGAGTCCACTCACGCCTGGGGCGTAGAGCACGATATTGGGCGCGTTGACCAGGGTCAGCGACGCCGCGTCGGCCATGACTTGGTCGATGGCGGCTTTGATGTCGCCGTCCGCGAAGTGCTGCTGGGCCTCGGGCGAGTCGTAGCCCAGGTAGTAGTCCGGGTTGCCGAACAGTTGGGCGGCGTCGCGCGGCTCCACGTGGGCGATGAGTGAGGACTGGTAGTCGTGGCCCTTGTGCACTTGGCTGAGCCACACGGCGGGGAACTCGACGGTTTCCAGTTTGATGTTGAAGCCGACGTCGCGAAGTTGCGAGAAGAGCAGCTCCGATGCGGTCTGTGCGTACGGCAGGTTGGGCACCGTGATGGTGACCTCCGGGGTGCGCCCGGCGAGCAGTTTGCGGGCCTTGTCGGGGTCGAAGGGGTAGTAGTTGTGCCCGGTGAACCACGGGTCGGTCGGCGGGACGGGTGCGCCGCCGGTGTCGGTGGCCAGCCCGTTGTAGACCACCTCGTTGATCGCGTCGCGGTCGATCGCGTACGCCACCGCGCGGCGGATGTCGGGGTCGTCGAAGGGGGCGCGTTGGTTGTTCATGCTCAGTAGCACTTCGCCGTTGGTGGTGCCCACTTCCACCCGGATGTCCTCGGGCAGCGTCTCGATCAATTGCGGGGCTTGCATCGCCCACACCACGTCCGCGTCACCCACGCGCAGCGCGTTGACGGCGGAGACCGGGTCGTCGAAGTAACGCATCACGGCGTTGCGCTCGACGGAGCCGTCCCAGTAGTCCTCGCGTGCCTCGAAGACGATCTTCTCGCCGATGTCGAAGCGCTGCACTGTGTATGGGCCGGTTCCCAGCGGGTCGGTGGCCAGCCGCTCGATGCTCGCTGGGGTCATCATCGCGCCGGTCAGCGTTGCCATGGACCACAGCCACGCATCCGCGTCACCCTCGACGGTGACGGCCAAGGTGTGCTCGTCGAGCACGTGCGTATCGACGACCGGAGCCATCTGGGCCTTCAACCCATTCGTCCACTCGTTTTGCACGTAATCGATTGAGAACGCGGCGTCCTCGGCGGTAAACGCTTTGCCGTTGGAGAACGTCACGTCGTCGCGTAGGTGGAACGTGAATGTGTCGCCGTCGAGGTCCCACGAGGAGGCGAGGTGGGGGATGGGCTGGCCGTTGTCGTCGATACGCACCAGCGTCTCGTACACATTGCCCACGAGAGCCTGGGGTGCGGCGGCACCGCCAGTTGTTGTGAAGTCCAAGCCAGCAGGTGCTGCGGAAGCCGCAACCACCACCTCATCGCGGGCCTCGGAATTGGTACAGGCAGCCAACGTAAGTGACAGGGAGACGGTGGCTGCGACCAGCGTCCTTGAAAGCATGCTGTGAGGTTAGTGGATGTCGGATTCCACCTGGAACCACAGGGGGGACGAGTGCCCCCGAACATTGTTCAATCCGAAGGACACCTTGTCCGCGCGGAAGATGTGCACGGCGTATTCGAGCACGTCACCGTTATGCGTTAGGGCCTTCAGCGCAACCACAACAACCGGGTCGTCTTCTTCGATGCCGAGCTGCTGGGCCAGCTTCGCGTCGGCGCGCTCGACCGTGAAGGAACGCGACAGGTTGTTAAAGTCCGCGCCCGCGCGAATGAGCTCGCGGTGGATGGAATCCTCGGAGGTATCCACCGTCTCAATCACGTCGGTCAGCGACGCGTCGAAGTACATCACTTCGGCCACGAGCGGCTCGTCGTCGGCGCTGCGCACCCGGTCGAGCACGTAGACGTCTGTGCCAGGAGTGATGCGCATCTTCTCGGCGACGGTCTCGTCGGCCTGGATGATGCCGCGGCGGTTGACCACCTCGCCCGGGTTCTTGCCCATCCGGTACAGCCACGAGGTGGTGGACAGGATCTCCTCGAACGTCTCGGTGCGGGTATTGGACAGCACCAGGGAGCGACGCCCGCGGCCCGAGGAGAGCAGGCCCTCCGCGCGCAGCGTCGCTACCGCCTGGCGTACGGGGCCGCGGGAAGTGTTGAACTGCTCGCACAACTCGACCTCGCTTGGCAACGATTCGCCTGCAGGGATGTGGCCTGCGAAAATCTCGTCGCGAAGGTAATCGGCGATCTCTTCGTGCTGCTGCGGGCGACGGAGTGGACCGGTGGGCAATTGAGCCATGGGGGTCAGTTCTTTCGTGGTCGAAGCGGATTTGTATAGCCAAATCCTAGACCACTGTTCACCAGAATTTTACTTTCCCCAGGAACCGGCAAGAATTTCCATGTTGCGCAGGGTTGCATCGTGGCTGCCGGACTGCAACGAGATCATCAACTCGTCTGCCTTGGCCAGTTTTTGGAACGCCTCGAGGTACTCCGCAACCTGCTCACCGGTGCCCTTCGCGGTGTAGCGCAGCATATCCGTGATCTGACGGCCCTGGAAGGAATTGACCACGGCGTCGAGCTGATCGTCCGAAAGTGCAGTGCCACGACGACCCATAAACGCGCGCACACGGTTGCGGTGCACGATACGGGTTTCCTCCACGGCCTCCTGCTCGGAATCGGCAGCCGTGACGTTGACTGCGGCGATGCAGTACGGCTCCGGGTAGCGCTCCGACGGCTGGTAATTCTCCTTGTAGTAGGTGGTGGCCTGCTCCAAGTGCTGCGGCGCGAAGTGGGAGGCGAACGCGTACGGCAGGCCCAGCTTCGCAGCCAGGGATGCGCCGAACATGGACGAACCCAGAATGATCAGCGGTACGTTCGTGTTAAACCCGGGCATCGCGGTCACGCCTGGCAGTGGGGACTCGTTGGACAGCCACGCCTGTAGCTCGAGAACATCGTCGGGGAAGCGCTCGGCGGCGGCAGGGTCTCGTCGCAAAGCGCGGCCCAACGTCTGCTGATCAGTACCGGGCGCGCGCCCCAAACCAAGGTCGATGCGGCCGGGGTAGAGCTCCTCGAGCATGCCGAACTGCTCCGCAATCACGTACGGGGAGTGGTTCGGCAACATCACCCCACCCGAACCGAGGCGAATGCGCTCGGTCTTCGCGCCGATGTGGCTAATGAGCACTGCGGGTGACGACGACACAATGCTCGACATGTTGTGGTGCTCCGCGTACCAAATCCGGTCGTAGCCCAACCCTTCCGCCTTTTGGGCGAAAGTAACGGAGCGTTTCATCGCCTCGCCGACGGACTCGTCGGGGTAGCGGGTGCAAAAATCGATCAGAGAAAGTGGCGTACGCATAAGGCCCCACCGTACGCGTTTTGCGAACAGTGGGGCCTCGCAGGAGAGCCAGGTGCGACTACGACTGCAGCACCGGTGCAGCGTCACCTTCGGCGGAGAGGTCTTCGCCTTCGATGGACTCCATGGTGCCCGGGATCATCGCAGGCTTCGGCTTGGCCAGGTCCACGATCAAACCGATGATGAAGGCCACAACAACCGGAACAACCCAGCCGAGGCCCTCGGCGGCCAGCGGTGCCCACTGCACGATTGGGCGCAGTGCGTCGGCGGCCCACTCGAGGGAGATGAAGGTCTCGATAGCGGACCACACCACAGCGACCCACAGTGGCAGGAAGAACGCCCAGCTAAAGCGAGTACGTGCGCGGAATGCCGGCTCGATGAGCGTCAGTGCGATCAAGGTGATGGCTGGCGGGTACAGGAAGCCGATCACCGGAGCGGCAATCGCCATCACGAAGTCCAAGCCCTGCGTTGCCATGATCATGGAAGCCACAGCGAAGATGACGGCCCACACGTGGTAGGAACCCGGGAACTGCTCCGAGAAGTACTCGGCGGTTGCGGTGATCAGGCCGACAGCGGTGGTCAGGCAGGCGAGCAGCACGATGGCGGAGAACACTGCCTGTCCAGCACCACCCATGGTCAGGTTGGAGGCTTCAGCGAGCAAGCCTGCGCCGTTGTCAAAGTTGGATGCGCCCGGCATGACACGGCCAATGACGCCAAGACCGACGTACACCAGCGCAAGCATGGCACCGGCGCCAACACCTGCATAGATGGTGCCGCTGACCAGCGGGGTGCCTTCCTTGAAGCCGTGGCCGCGCAGGGTGGAGATCACCACGATGGAAAACGCCAGCGCCGCAATGGAGTCCATGGTCAGGTAGCCCTCGAGCAGGCCGGAGGTCAGCGGGCCGTTGTCGTACGGCTCCTGCGGGGTGACCGGCTCGGCAGTCCAGCGGAATGCCGCCACGGAGATCATGACGATCAGCAGGACGAGCAGCGCCGGGGTGAGGAACTTGCCCAGTTTCTCCATGATGGTGGTCGGGTTCCAAGACAGCGCCAGGGCGATGCCGAAGAACACGACGTTGAAGATGCCCGAGGCAACCAGCGAGTCAAAGCCGAACAGCGGAGTGATCGCGGTTTCAAACGACACGGCACCGGTACGTGGCAGTGCGTAGAACGCGCCGATGGAAAGGTATGCCAGGACCGGGAAGACCACGCCGAAGGCGGTGCCGGCGCGCTGTGCAAGGTCGCGCAGGTTCGAGCCGGACAGTGCAATCGCGATCACGGCGAGCACCGGCAGCAGCGATGCGGTGAGGAGGAAGCCGATGAGTGCCGGCCAGAAGTTGTCACCGGCCTGGACGGCCAGCATTGGCGGGAAGATGAGGTTTCCCGCGCCGAAGAACATTGAGAACAGGGCGAGCGCAGTCACGATGATGGCGCTGGTGGAGCGTCCATTCGTTGACTGGCCGTCTGCCCGTGAAATCGCTGTGGAACCCATTGGGAGAACCTCTCTAGCTAGTGTGCAGTTGCCTTAGCATAGACCACACGCCCGCTAGATGGGAACTAAGTTCCAGTAGGTGGGATGTTAGAGCGCGTCGATCGCGTCCCCGATCCGCCGGACCGCCTCCTGGAGAATCTCCGGGGAAGTAGCAAAGTTCATCCTCGCGCGATGCTCCCCGCCGGGGCCGAAGTCCATGCCCTCATTCATCGCAACTTTTGCGTGACGACGAAGCCACGCCGCCGGCTTTTCGTCCACAAGCTTGGTGTTTCTAAAATCCAGGAACATCAAATAGGTCGCCTGCGGGACCTCCATCGCAATACCCGGCACCGCCTTTGGCAGGTTTTCGACGAGCCAATCCCGGTTCGCCCGCAGCTGCTCAATCTCCTCGTCGAGGAACTCGCGGCCGTGCGTGTAACAGGCTTCCGCGGCAACAATGCCGAGGGTACCTACGCCGTCCTTGGCTACCCCCGACAACGCATTCCACGTACGGACGTCCTCGTCGTTGGTAAAGATCATTTGCGCGCACTTTAAGCCCGCTACGTTCCATGCCTTCGACGTTGCCGTCACCGTGATGCACACGTCCGGGTTGTTTGCTGCGGCGCAGACGTGGGCGCCGTCGAAGACGAGGGGCGCGTGGATTTCGTCGACAATCACGCGCGCGCCATGCTTGCGGGCAACCTCGCACACCGCATCCAACTCATCAGCAGTAAAAACATATCCGCCTGGGTTAAATGGGTTGGTCACGATGATGCTGCCCGCGCCGCCCGCAAACGCTGCGTCCACCTCATCCAGGTCGAGCCCGCCCGCGCTGGAGACATCCACGCGCTTGCGGCCCGCAACCTGGGCAACTTCCAGGAACGGGAAGTACGCCGGCACCGGCACAATCACATCGCCCTCGGTGAAGTACTTGATCGCAAGCATCACGCCACGCACCACGTCCGCAACCGGGAAGATCTTATCCGCGTCCGGGCGCCAGCCGTAGCGGTGCTCGTAGAACCCAGCCACCGCTTCACCCAAATGGTGCGCGTGCGGCGCCGGGGTGTAGCCGAACATCTCGCGCTCCACCGCATCCGCAATCGCTTCCTTCACCGCCGGGGCGGTGGGAAAGTCGCTTTCCGCGATGAACAACGGCAGCACGTCAGCGTCGAACTGCGTCCACTTACGCGTGCCGCGGGCTTGCAGGGTTTCAAGGCTGGGAAATTGCATGCGCCCTACGGTAGTGGGATTTTTTCTTTCGCGGACCCTTTTATGCCGTAGCGCGTGGTGCTACGGTCAGTCCATGACGGAGACAATCAGCCAGCGAGAGCTGCGCAATGAAAGCGGGCGTATCATGCGAGCGCTCGACGAGGGGGAGACATTTGTGATTACAAGCAACTCGCATCCGGTAGGTGAATTGCGACCATTAAGGAAGCCACGATTCGCACGAAAAGAAGACTTGCTAGCGACGGTCAGGCGGCTTCCGAAAGTCGATTTTGAAAAGTTCCGGGCCGATATTGACGAGTATGTAGACCAACGAATTGATCCGCGTGACTAGCAGAGGCTTGTTGGATACATCAGTGCTCCTCGATCTCGATGAAATAGATCCAAATCTACTGCCAGAGCAGTGGACAATCTCGTCTATCGCTTTCGCTGAGCTGGCTGTCGGCCCTGTTGCAGCGCAGGATCCTTTGGAGCGTGCCCGCCGATCAAATCAGACCCGTGCAATCGCTGAACTAGTTGAGTGTATTCCGTTCGACGATCGTGCAGCACAAGCCTATGCCCTTGTATATGGGGCAGTGATCCGTGCCGGGCGAAAGCCACGAGGGCGTGCGTTTGATCTCTTGATCGCAAGCACTGCTGTGGCGGAAGGGCTTGATTTGTATACGAGGAATCCGCAGGACTTTAGAGGTCTTGAAGAACTTTTGAACGTGATTTCGGTTTAGTCCGTTGTGCCCTCGTCTTCATCTTCGTCGTACTCGTCGTCATCGCCCCCGTCGGCGGCGAAGCCAAATGCCTTCAACCGCTTCCTATCTGCAGCAGAAGAGGATGCCGTCAGGCGCAACAGCTCTGAATAAATACCGCCAGAGACAGCCAGATCTGCCGGCGAGCCGATCTCGTCGATACGTCCGTCGCGCAGGGTGATGATGGTGTCCACGCCGGCAATCGTCGATAAGCGGTGCGCGATCATGATCGTGGTGCGGTTGCGCATGAGCTCATCCAAACCGGCTTGGACGGCGCGCTCGGCTTTGGTGTCCAGGACGGAAGTAGCCTCGTCGAGAATCAACAGCGGGGCGTCCTTGAGCATCGCGCGCGCCACCGCCACACGCTGGCGCTGACCACCAGACAGGCGCAGGCCGCGCTCGCCGATGATCGTGTCATAACCATCGGTGAACTTCATGATGAAGTCGTGCGCGTTCGCACGCTTGGCCACGGCAACGACCTCTTCCATCGTCGCGTCCGGCTTGCCGTAGGCGATGTTTTCAAACACCGAGCCGGAAAACAGCGCAGCCTCCTGGAACACCACACCCGTGGTGGCGCGCAGCTTCTCCACGTCCAGGTGCGAGATCTCCTCGCCGCACACCTCAAGCCTGCCGTGCGTGATGGGGTAGAGCCCGAGTAACAGGTTCACAATCGTGGACTTGCCGCCGCCCGATTCACCCACCAGCGCGATCTTCTCGCCCTCGCGGGCGGTAAACGTCACGTCGTGCAGCACGGGCTCGCCCGGCATGTACTCGAAGGTGACGTTCTCAAACGCGACGACAGGTTCGCGCACCTTCAGTGGCGCCTGCTGCGTCGCGTCGAGCGCCGGCATGCCCGAGGCCTCCGTCGCGGACACCAGCTGGCGGTTCGCTGGGCGGCTCCACCGGCTCGTCCATCACCTTGAAGTAATCGCGCGAACCGGCGACGGCTCGCTGGGCGGCATCGACGATCCAGCTCATCATGGTCACCGGCTGGCGCGCCATGGTCACCATCTGGATGAGCATGACCATCTCACCAACCGTGAAATGCCCATCGAGCGTGCGCGTGAACAGGATCAGGTAAATCCCCAAAAAGATCAGGTTCATCGCCACGCCACGCGCGGTATCCATGGAGTGCCACCAGCGCGACTGCGGGCGCGTGATGTCCACGGTGTTGGTGTAGTGGCGGCCGAACTTTTCTAACTCGCGCACCTCGGCACCGTAGGACTTGGTCACCTTCACCTGGCCAACGACCTCGGCGAAACGCCCGTTGCCCTCGTCGATATTGGCGTTCTTTTCCTGCTCGAAAACCTGCCAGCGTTTCGACGTCAACGCCGTCAGCCACGTATACAGCGGGAACAGCAGCGCCAGCAGCACCGTCAGCGGCCAGTAGTAGTAGGCCGTGATGCCCAAAATGGCCACGACCTGCAGCAGCATCGGCAGGAAATTATTGGTAAAGGATTGGATGAACTGCGTGACGTTCGCAATCGAGCGGTCCAGCCGCGCGATGATCGTGCCGGTGACCTGGTTGTCGTAGTAACGCTGCGGTAGTGCGAGCAACTTGGCAAAGTAGCGCGTAGACAGAATCTGGCGGATGCGCGCCACCATCACATCGCCCAGGTATCCGGACACGTTGTGCAGCATGGAAGCGGACGCCTCTGCGACAAACAGCGCGATGGCGAGCCAGACGACGGTGCGGGTTGCGTCGGGCACGGGCTCGTCGCCAAGCGCCGCAATGATCGTGTCGGTTGCCTCCCGAATGAGGAACGGGGAGATAAGCCCAAGCCCCGCGACTATCGACGACACCACCACAACCGCGATATAAAACGGCCACAACGCGGAAGCACTGCGAACGACGCGCATCAAAGACTGCATAATTTCCACAGGGTACCTGCGCGGTATTGTGTGCAGCGAAGCACTAGTTACGCGACAGAAAACGAGGCGCACATGTCCATCCGCACGAGCACCCGGCTTGCCGCCGTCATCCTGGCCACGACCATGCCGCTGGCAGCTTGCGTGGACCAACAAGAAGACCCGATTGGCGACGAAACCAGCCAGAACCTCGAAGAATCCGTCGAATCGAAGGTCAACGACAAGCCCACCTTCAACGTTGAGGAAACCGACCCGAAGGTCACCGACGAGCTCACCGGCAAGTCCGTCAAGGATCCGGCGATGGAGTTGTCGTACAAGTGGCAGGGGACGTCGTCGACAGGCGTGGGCACCGTGGTCGTTATCGCGGTGACCAACACGTCCGACGCGCCACTGCCTGTCGACGCCCTGAAGCCGGAACTGCGCTACAGCACCGACGGCTCCTCCTACACCGACGCCACGTATATCTCCAATGCGGAGAAGGCCCAGGTGGATGTCGTCGGCATCGATATGCCGCTCGGCCCGGGTGCCACCACGAACGCGAAGTTCCCCTTCGAGGTCGCGCAGGGCAACCTGTGGGACGCAGAGTTCACTGTTGGCAACGTCACATTCAAGGGCAATTTGAGCTATTAGACTGTCGCGCATGACAAATCCTTTGCTTGCGCCATCGACGTTGCCCTACAACCTGCCGGACTTCGCCGCAATCCGGCTTGAGCATGTGGAACCCGCCTTTGAACAGGCGTTGGTCAACCACGCGCAGGAAATCGCGGACATCACCACCCAAGACACCCCAACCTGGGAGAACACCGTCGAGGCCTTCGAGCTCGCCGGTGCGGACCTGGACCGTGTCATGGCGTGGTTCTTCAACCTGCAGGGCACCGATTCCACCGACGAGTTCGACGCCGTCGCCGACCGGATCGTGCCCAAGTTGTCCGCGCACGTGGACTCTATCTACCAAAATAGCGAGCTCTACTCCCGCATCCAGCAGGTCACGGCGCCGGAGGATGAGGAATCGCAGCGGCTTCACGACGAACTCAAGCGCCGGTTCGCACGCCGCGGCGCCGATTTGGACGCGGCCGGCAAGACGCGCCTGCAGGAGATCAACCAGCGCCTGTCGGAACTCTCCGAACTCTTCGGCCGCAACCTGCTGGCGGATACGAAGAAACTCGCCGTGGAACTGACCCGCGAAGAACTCGACGGCCTGTCCGAGGCACAGATCGAGGCCTACCAGGACGGCGAGCGCTTCGTCGTGCCGATCGAACTGCCGACCACCCAGTCCCTGCAGGCCGAACTCGAAAACTCGGGCGCGCGCCACAAACTTTTCGACGCCTCCCGCGCCCGCGGCCGCGACACCAACGCCGACATCGTCGCCGAGTCGGTGAAGCTGCGCCTCGAGCGCGCGAAGCTGCTCGGCTTCGATTCGCACGCCGACTACGTCATCGCCGAGGAGACCGCAGGCAACGCGGCCGCCGCCCGCCAACTGATCGCGGACCTGGCGCCTGCCGCCGCTGCGAACGCCGAGGCGGAGCGCAAGCTCGCCTCCGAACTCGCCGGTGAAGACCTCGACGGCGCGGACTGGCCCTACTGGCAGGCGAAGCGTCGCGAGCAGGAACTGGGCATCGACGAGGCGGAGATCCGCAAGTACTTCCCGCTCGAGCAGGTGCTCACCGACGGCGTGTTCTACGCCGCCAACCTCCTTTACGGCATCACGGTGGAAAAGCGCGAGGACCTCAACGGTTACCGCGACGACGTGGACGTCTGGGAGGTGAAGGAAGAAGACGGCACTGGCATTGGGTTGTTGCTGACGGACTACAACGCGCGTTCGTCGAAACGCGGCGGCGCCTGGATGAGCTCCTTTGTGGACCAGTCGCACCTGGCGGGCACGAAGCCGGTGGTGGTCAACGTCATGTCGATCACCTCGAACCTGCTCACTATCGACGAAGTGACCACCCTGTTCCACGAGTTCGGCCACGCCCTGCACGGCCTGCTGTCGGACGTGCGCTACCCGTCGAACTCCGGCACCAACGTGCCGCGCGACTGGGTGGAGTTCCCCTCCCAAATCAACGAAAACTACGCGTTTGCCCCGGAGATCGCCCGCAACTACGCGCGCCACGTGGACACCGGCGAGGTCATTTCCGACGAGCAACTCGCCGCACTGAAGGCCTCGCGTCAGTTCGGCCAGGGCTTCCTCACCGCCGAGTACCTCGCGGCCAGCGCGATCGACCTGGCGTGGCACTCGATCACCGAGGACACCCCGTCCGACATCCAAACCTTCGAGGAAGAAGCCCTGCGCGAGGTTGGCCTGGACATCGACGGGCTCGAGCCGCGCTACCGCTCCACCTGGTTCAACCACATCTTCGCCGGCGGCTACTCGGCGGGCTACTACTCCTACCTGTGGGCAGAAGCACTTGATGCCGACGGCTACCAGTTGGTCGAACAGGAAGGCATCAACCGCGACACCGGCGCGAAGTTCCGCGAGACCATCCTGTCCAAGGGGTCCTCGCGCGACTACGCCGAGGCCTACCGTGCGTTCCGTGGCCGCGACAAGGACACGCGTCCGTTGCTGGAGCGTCGCGGCCTGGCGGGCTCCGACGTATCGGCATAGCCGGTTAACGGCCTGCGCTACGCTGGCGGCATGTCCCGCGGAAGTGTGAAGCATTGGTGCGCGGCTGCGGTGGTTGCCACGACGCTTGCGGCGTCGGTGGTTCCTGCAGTCGCGCCTGCTTCGCCTGCGTTGAATGCGGCGCAGGGTGGGCGGATTTTCGTCGATAATTTAGGCTCGGACCGCCTCACTGCCTGCACGCTTGGTTTCAACGACGTCGAGCACCGTCGTAGTTACACCGCCGCCCACTGCGTGGTACAAAACGAGCAGTACTTCCCCCAGGGTGCGCTGGTCTACCTTGCAGATAGCGCCGGCAAACAAATCGACGAGCCCGCAGGGTTGATCTTCCCCGCGCGGGCGTATTCGCCGAAGACGTCCGCCAACGACTGGGCGGTGATCTACTGGTTCGAAGACGTTCGTGTTGGCGGCAACCCGTATGGCGGGACGGTTATACCGGTGGAAAAGATCAGCAGCACCGACACGATCTGCTTCCGCGGCTATTCCACCCACGGGCGCTCGGATGCGTCGACGTGCGGCAAGTTCGTCGGCACGGTTGAAAACACCACGTACTTCGACGCGCCGCAGATGCCGGTGCCAGGTGACTCCGGTGGGCCGGTGTACATCCCGGGCCGCGGCCTGGTGGGGGTGATCTCGGGCGCGAACTATGTCGCGGGCGAGGATAACCATCAGTTGATTGGGTTCCAGCGCGCCAGTTCGCTCGACAGTGGCCCGGTGTACGGGGAGGAGCAGGTCGACGACTTTTTGGAGTACCAGTATTCGCTGCGCTACTCCACGACGATCACCAACCCGCCGGGTGGCACGATCACGTTGACGCCGACCTTGGTGCCGCGAAGGACGCCTGCGCAGGCGACGTTTGAGTCTGGTGCCGCGACGCCGACGAGTGTGCCGACGGTGGCACCAAGGCAGAAGGCGGTGGAGCAGGCGCCGTCGGGCCCGTCGGCGTCGCAAGTTATCGGGATCATTATCGGCATTTTGGTGGTTGTTGCCGCGGTGAGCCCGATCGTGATGATGGCGTTGAAAGCGGTCTAAATGGGCTGGTTAATGGGGTTGAGCCCGTGGTTGCAGGTGCCGCTGATTGTGGTGCTGGCGCTGCCGGCGTGCGCGGCGGTGTCCTATGTGCTGCTTTGGGTCGTCGACCGGCTCGGTCTAGGCTTGGGCACCATGGCCAACCCTGAAGAGCTGCGCAAGCAGGATCAACAGCTGCCCAAGCCGCAGCGTAAGTACCCGCAGTCGCGGGTGACCCAAGCAATGTGGGTGCTCATCGCTCTTGTCATTGTTGCTGCGGTGATCGGCGCGCTTTAGTTGCGTATCGACGCCTCCGCCACCGCCTTAAACAACTCCATCTCCGGTAGGTGTTCGATGAGCACGGGGGTGCCGGTGGCGTCGCAAAGTGGCATGCGCCAGTTGGTGTACTGCTCGCCGTTGGTGCCGGGCTGGTTTTGAATGCGCTCGTCGCCAACCATGTCCACCAGGTTCGTACACGTCATCGCCGATGGGGTGGAGGCGACGAAGCGCGTCAGTCCCGTGATCAGTGCCTTTTCGTCGTCGCCGGTAAGCGCACCTTCCTCCCGCGCGAGGCCAAGCACCTGGTCGATCCAGATGCGGTCGGTGGCGTTGAGGTGCTCCACGGGGTCGTCGACAAGCCCAAGCTCATGGCGCAATTCGTTGTGTGCACCCTTGAGGTAGCCAGCGGTGGGCGGCAGGTCGTGCGTGCCCACAGCCGTCAGCGCCAGGTGGCGGTACTGCTGCGAGGGGCGCGGCACGCCCGGCGGGATGGATTCGAACCACAGCACTGAGGTGCCCAAAATGCCCTTGTCGCGCAGGAAGTCCTGCACCCACGGCTCGAACGTGCCTAAGTCCTCGCCGACGACGACTGCCCCGGCGCGCTGCGCCTCCAACACGAGGGTGCCCACCATGGCCTCAAAGTCGTAGTTCATGTACACCCCGCCAGCGGGTGTGCCGGCGCGCGGCACCCAAAACAGGCGGAACAGTCCGAGCACGTGGTCGACGCGGATGCCGCCACTGTGGCGCAGCGCTGTGCGCAGCAGGTCGCGCCACGGCCCGTAGCCGGACTCGGCGAGTTGCTGCGGGTTCCACGGCGGCTGCGACCAGTCTTGGCCTTTTTGCGAGTACTGGTCCGGGGGAGCGCCCACCGACGCGTCGGGCACTAGCACCTCGCGCAGTGTCGCCGCGTCCGCACCACCTGGGTGGATGCCCACCGCAAGGTCCGTCATGATGCCGATCGACATCCCGGCCGCTGTCGCACGTTCCTGGGCCAGACGCAATTGCTCGTCGGCGATGAACTGCAGCCACATATAGAACTGCACGAGGTCCTCGATGTCGCCGCCAGCGTGCCTCGAGCGATGCTCCGGGTGGTGCTCCGGGTGGTGCTCCGACTCGGCGGCTTGCGCGGCGCACCAGGTGGCAAACTCGCGCAGGCCTTCGCCCTCGTCCAGGCAGAACAGTTCAAAGTCGTGGGTGCGCGCGGCATCGGCCTGGGAGGCCCAGAACAGCTCGCGCAGTGCCGCCAACTTTGCGGCGAACACACGGTCGCGATCCAGGGGCGCCGGCGAGGTGTTCAATGCCTTCAGGGGCGCGGCCAACTCGGTGATCGCCGCACGCAAATCACTATCCACCAGCTCGAACTCCGGCACCTGCTCCACCGCGATGTAGAGCGGGTTGATAAACCGGCGCGAGGTGGGCAAATATGGCGAATCCTCCACCGGCGGCACCGGCTGGGCGGCGTGCACCGGGTTGATCAGCAGATAATCGGCCCCCTGCGCGGCGACCGTCTCCGCGAGCAACGCCAGATCCCCAAAATCGCCCAACCCCCACGAGGCAGCCGAGCGCACCGAATACAACTGCGCCATCACGCCCCAGACGGGGTGCTGGACGACACGGGAGTTCGTCGACAAGCAATCGGGCACCACGAGCAACGTGCACACCGCATCAAAATTGTCCGACTCCAAGTGCAGCTCGTGCCAGCCCGGCGGCAGATCCCCAGGCGTATGAAACGTCGCCTCGCCCCACACCACACCATCTGAAGCCGTAAACGGCGGCGCCCAATTCTCATCCTGGTAGCAATCCCGCGAGGAACCATCCTCCATCCGGATCCAACAGTGCGCCGGGTGCCCGTCGTGCACGTGCACGTTGAAGTGCTTCTCGTGTCCCTCGGTGGCCACCACCGTCGGCGGCAAGGGGCGCGTCGCCCAGTGCTCGCGCCGGGCATCCAGGTGGAAGTGGAGTTCCTCGTCGGTGGGGTCGTCGTCAAGCGAAAGCCCCAACGCCCGCAACAACGCCACAAACGACTCAGGCGGCGGCGACACCATCCGACCATCAGTCGCGCGATAGGAGGTGCCAAAGCCATAGGACTCGGCAAGGGCGTGCAGCAGTTCCACGTTGGTCACGCTTCCGCATTCTGCCAAAACGTCGGTAATGTTGGGCACCATGCCATCGACTTCTCACACGACGGAACTTGGATTCACCCTCAACGACACGGAAACGTGCCTGAGCCGACTCATCGAAATGTGCGAGAAGCACCCGCACCTCGTGCTGTTCTCGCGGCCCCGCAACTACGAATGGGTGTCGGTTACGGCAGGGGAGTTCCTGCAAGAAGTCTACGACGTGGCCAAGGGGCTGATTGCCGCAGGTATCGAGCCCGGCGACCGCGTGGCCATCCTGTCCAGCACGCGCTACGAGTGGGCGCTGCTCGACTTCGCCATCTGGGCCGCCGGCGCCGCATCCGTGCCAATCTACCCGTCGTCCTCGATGCACCAAATCCAGTGGATCCTCGAAGACTCCGGCGCGAAAATCGCGTTCACGGAAACGCGCGACCACACGATGCTCATGAGCCCGTTCCTCCTCGGCGAGGACGGCACCCCGCGCATGGCCGACTCGACCTCGCAGTTGCAGCGCATCTACGAGTTCAACTCGGCCGCCGTGGAGCAGATCAAGTTTGAGGGCCGCGAGGTGGAGCAGTCGCTTATCGACGACCGCGTTGCCGCCACCCGCCACCCCGATCTGGGCTCCATCGTGTACACCTCCGGCACCACCGGCCGCCCCAAAGGTGTGGAGATCACCCACGGCAACTGGGCGTACCAGGCGTGGGCGCTGCTGGAAAACGAGATCGGCTCCGTGTCCTTCCCTGGCCAGCGCATGGTGACGTTTTTGCCGCTGGCGCACGTGCTTGCGCGCGCGGTGGCGCTGGCGTGGACGATTTCGGGCGCGACCCAGTCGCACTGGTCGGATACTTCGACGTTGACCGTGGAGCTGCAGCGCGCACGTCCCAACCTGGTCATTGGCGTGCCGCGCGTGTTTGAAAAGGTGCGTGAGGGTGCCTACAACAAGGCCGCGGATGGCTCCGCGATTGGCAAACGTGTCTTCTTGGAGGCCGAAAAGGCCGCGATTGAGTACTCCAAGGCGCTGGATACGCCGGACGGCCCGTCGCGCGTGCAAAAGGCGAAGGTGAAGCTCTACGACAAACTGGTCTACGCCAAGATCAAGGAGGCCATGGGTGGTTCCGTCTGGTACGGGATTACGGGTGGCTCCGCGATGAGCGCGGACCTGTCGCACTTCTTCCGCGGCATGGGTGTGCCGATCTACGAGGGCTACGGCCTGACCGAAACGTGTGCGGCGGCGTGTGTGAACAACGCGCACAGCAACAAGATCGGCACCGTTGGCCGCCCGGTCAATGGCTACTCGGTGCGGATTAACGACGACGGCGAGATCGAATTCAAAGGCCCCGGTGTGTTCTCCCAGTACTGGCGCAACTCGGCCGCAACCGAGGAAGCGCTTACGGACGGCTGGTTCAACACCGGCGATCTCGGCGAGGTCGACGAGGACGGCTTCGTGTCCATCACCGGCCGCAAGAAGGACCTCATCGTCACCGCCGGCGGCAAGAACATCTCCCCGGGACCGATGGAGGAGATCATCCGCCAGCACCCGCTGATCTCTAACGCGTTGGTGGTCGGCGACGGTAAACCGTTCGTCGGCGTTTTGGTCACCCTCGATGAGGAGGAACTGAAGCGTTGGAAGGCGAACCACAACATTCCGGCGAACAAGAAGGTCTCCGACCTTGCACAGGACCCTGCGTTGCGCGCCGAGGTGCAAGACGCGGTGAACATGGCCAACGCGACCGTCTCGCGTGCGGAGGCGATTAAGAAGTTCCGCATCCTCGACCGCGACTTGTCGGAGCAGCACGACGAGATGACGCCGACGATGAAGGTGAAGCGCAATGTGGTGTTCCAGCGTTTCCAGGAGGACATCGACAAGCTGTATCAGCGTTAGCGGCGCGCCTACCCTCATCGGCTCACGCTGTGGCATAGCATCCCATTTTGTCACTTCCACAGTCCGTTTTAAGGGGGTTCACGCCGTGCACAAAACTGCAGCCGTGCTGCGTCACCGTGAACTTACCCAGGAGATTTACAACATCGGCGACGAGGTTGCGGAGTACATCGAGCACGTCGCCGAGTCGATTGCGGACTATGACGGTGAGCTCACCGAAGATTGCCTGGCAGAGTTCGAGGAGATTGTCGACGACGCCCGCCAGGACGCCCGCCGCATCGTCGCCGAGTTAATCGGCCTGCGCCAAGCGCTGACCTCGGGCCGCGCCGCCGGCTACCTGTCGGTGGGTGTGCGCCCGGAGGAGCGCATTCCGCAGCCCGAACTTCTCGACGCCGCCGGCCTCAAAGACCTCTTCCCCCTTCAAGCACCGTTCTCGGTGCAGACGATGCACGACGCGCTCGTCGGCCGCACCGAACTGGTGGTGCAGCACTTGGAGGAGATCGTCTCGTTCACACTGGAGCAGACCGACATGGTCGCCCGCGAACTCGGCGTGGTGTCGCTTCCACACCTGTACGCGCGGGTCGGCGAGATCGTCGAGGAAGCCGTGATCGGCTGGGTGGAAACTGTCTGCTTGGACCACCCGGCGTTCGTGCGCACGATGCGCGGATCCAACCCGCCGGAGTTTTTGGAGGAGCGTGCCCGCATCGACCGCATTGTGGCGAAGGTGGCGGCGAAGCGTTCTCTGCGCGGGGCTTAGGTGGGGGTTCCGTGATGGATTCCTTCGGCGTGTATATCCACGTGCCGTTTTGTGCGACGCGCTGCGGCTACTGCGACTTCAACACGTATACGCCCACCGAGGTGGATTCCTCGCACGCGCAGTACCTCGACGCCCTCGAGCGTGAACTCGAACTCGCGGCTGCCCGGGGCCTGCCGGAAGCCCAGACCGTGTTCATCGGAGGCGGTACCCCAAGCCTGCTCGGCGCGGACGGGCTGGGCCGCATCCTGGACGCCATCCGCAACACGTTCGGCATCGCGGCCGGCGCGGAGATCACCACCGAATCCAACCCGGAATCCACCAGCCCCGACTACTTCGCGGGCCTGCTCGACGCCGGTTTCACCCGTGTCTCGCTCGGCATGCAGTCCGCCTCCACGCCGGTGTTGAAAGTCCTAGACCGCCAGCACACCCCGGGCCGCGCCGTCGCCGCCGCACGCGAGGCCCTTTCCGCAGGCTTCGAGCACGTGAACCTGGACATGATCTACGGCACGCCCACCGAAACCGACGACGACGTGCGCCGCACCCTGGATGCCATCCTTGCAACCGGCGTCGACCACGTCAGCGCCTATTCACTGATCGTGGAAGACGGCACCGCCATGGCGCGCAAGATCCGCCGCGGCGAACTGCCCGCACCGCAAGAGGACGTCTACGCGGACCGCTACGAGATCATCGCCGCAACACTGGAGACCAACGGCTACGACTGGTACGAGGTCTCCAACTGGGCCAAACCCGGCGGCGAGTGTCGCCACAACCTCATCTACTGGCACAACCAGAATTGGTGGGGCGCAGGCCCCGGCGCGCACAGCTTCGTCGACGGCGAGCGCTTCTTTAACGTCAAGCGACCCGAGCGCTACGCACAGTTGCTTCACGACGACACCCTGCCCATCCAGGACACCGAAACCATCACCGCAGACGAAGCCCACATGGAGGCGATCATGCTCGGGCTTCGCCTGCGTGAGGGGATTCCGGCCGGGTGGGTTGGGGATCGGGCGCGTGGGGTCGTCGATAAGCATGTGCGCGCGGGACTCCTAGAGCGGGGAGAGCGCTTGCGCGTGACTGATACCGGCAGACTGCTTGCAGACGGCATCATCACCGATATCCTGGCAGCCGAGTAAGGAGGCGATCATGAGCGCAGCAGACGAGCGGCGCCAAAAGGTGCTGCGGGCGATCGTGGCGGACTACATCGCCAGCCAAGAACCCGTCGGCTCCAAAGCGCTGGTGGAACGGCACAACATGGGGGTGTCGTCGGCCACGATCCGCAACGACATGGCGGTGCTTGAGCAGCAGGGCTACATCTCGCAGACGCACGCCTCGTCCGGGCGCATCCCCACCGAGGCCGGCTACCGCAAGTTCGTGGATGCGCTCCACGACGTCAAACCACTGTCCGCCGCCGAGCGCCACGCGATTTTGGACTTCCTCGAAGACGGGGTGGACCTCGAAGACGTGCTACGCCGCTCCGTGCAACTGCTCTCTCAACTGACCCACCAAGCCGCCGTGGTGCAACTGCCGAACCTGTCCGCCTCGCGCGTGAAACACTGTGAGGTTGTCGAACTCACACCAACGCGCCTGCTGCTCGTGCTCATCACCGACGCCGGCCGCGTCGACCAACGCAACGTCGATCTCGCCGCGCCAATTGGCGACGACGGCGTGCGCATCCTTCGCGACATCCTCAACGACGCACTTGTGGGCAAGAACATGCGCGACGCCTCCGCCTCACTCGCCGGCGTGGCCGTCAGCGCACCGCCGCACCTGACCGAACCGACCACACGCGCCGCCGAAGTGCTCATCACCACACTTGTCGACGCCGCCCCCGACCGCCTCATCATCGCAGGCTCCTCAAACCTGCTCGTGCCCTCCGGCGGCCTCCAGGACGTCATCGACGCCCTCGAGCAGCAAGTTGTCGTACTGAAACTGCTCGCCGGCGCCCAAGAACTCGAACGTGTCTCCGTGCGCATCGGCCGCGAAAACGAAGACGAGGAATTATCCAGCGCCTCAATTGTTACAACAGCGTACGGGGCAGGCGATGCAGCACTCGGCGGCCTCGGGGTAGTCGGTCCAACCCACATGGACTACCCCGGTACCATGCAGAAGGTTGCCACCGTGGCTCGTTACATCAGCCGCACACTGCGGGGTGAATAGAAGGGAAGATATGGCTCGCGATTACTACGGCATCCTCGGCGTGGACAAGGACGCCACCGAGCAGGAAATTAAACGGGCGTACCGCAAGCTCGCACGCAAATACCACCCGGACGTGAACCCGTCCGAGGAAGCTGCCGAGAAGTTCGCGGAGATCGCGGCAGCGCAAGAGGTGCTGCTGGATCCGCAGAAGCGTTCCATCGTGGACCGCGGCGGCGACCCGATGGAGGCCGGCGGCGGCATGGGCGGCGCCGGTTTTGGCGGAGGTGGCCTCGGCGACATTTTCGAGGCGTTCTTCGGCGGTGGCGGTGGTGCTCGCCAGCCGCGCTCGCGCGTGCAGCCGGGCAACGACGCGCTGCTGCGCACCTCGATCACGCTCGCGGAGGCGTTCACGGGCGTGAAGCAGGACGTCACCGTGGATACCGCGGTGCTGTGCGACAAGTGCCACGGCTCGGGCTCCAAGTCAGGGGCTAAGCCGGTCACCTGTGACGTGTGCCAGGGCCACGGCGCGGTCCAGGAGATGCAGCAGTCTTTCCTGGGCAATGTGATGACCACCCGCGAGTGCCACAAGTGCCATGGCTTCGGCGAAGTGATCACCGACCCGTGCGCCCAGTGCGCCGGCGACGGCCGCGTGCGCGCCACCCGCGACCTGGTGGTGAACATCCCGGCCGGCATTAATAACGGCATGCGCATCCGCATGGCGGACCAGGGCGAGGTCGGCCACGGCGGCGGTCCCGCCGGCGACCTGTACGTCGAGGTGCACGTCGAGCCACACCCGGTGTTCGTGCGCGACAACAACGACCTGCACCTGCGCCTGACTGTGCCCATGTATGACGCGGCGCTGGGCACCGAGCTCACCGTGGAGAATCTCACGGGCGATGAGACCCGCATCGAGGTGCCCGCAGGCACCCAGCCGGACGACCGCGTCGTGCTTTCCGGCGAGGGCATGCCGCGCCTGCGCGCCGAAGGTGCCGGCGACATGATCGCGCACATCGAGGTCACCGTGCCCACCGCGCTGTCCAACGAGGAACGCGCTGCACTCGAGGACTTGCGCGCCGGCCACCCGGAGGACCCTAAAGTCCACTCCGAGGGCGGCGAGCACGGCGATGGTTTCTTCTCCCGGATGCGTGATCGTTTCCGCCGATGAGCCTGCCCTATTTTCTTAGTGACGACCCCACCTCCGGCATCATCGAAGGCCCCGAGGCCAAACACGCCCACGTTAAGCGCATCCAGCCGGGTGAGCGCATCATGCTTTTCGACGGCACCGGCAACCAGGCGGAAGTCACCGTCACGCGGGTGGATGCCTCAAGGGTTGAGGGGGTCGTCGATAGGCATGAGTTCGTGGAGCGTCCCACGCCGCGCGTGACGGTTGTGCAGGCGATCCCGAAAAGTGAGCGTGCGGAACTTGCCGTCGACCTGGCAGTCCAAGGCGGGGCGGACGCGATCGTGCCGTGGATTTCGCACCGCACGATTGCGCGCTGGCCGGCGAACAAGCAGGCGAAGCAGGTGGAGAAGTGGCGCTCGCAAGCGCTGGCGAGCGCGAAGCAGGCGCGCCGCGCGTGGGTGCCGCAGATCCACGAGCCGGTGACCACGAACCAGTTGTCCGATCTCCTCCGTGACTCGAGGAACGAGGGTCACGCGCTTGTACTCCACGAGGATGCGACCGTGCCGCTGCGTGAGGTGGACTTCGGCGAGGACATCTGGCTTATCGTTGGCCCCGAAGGCGGCATCGGGCAAGACGAACTCGAACTGCTCGGCGCGGACGCCGTGAAACTCGGCCCCGAAGTCCTGCGCACCGCAACGGCCGCGTTCGCGGCGCTCAGCGCGATCGGCGCGCTGACAAACCGCTGGTAGGGTAAACGCACATGGAAGAAATGGTGACGCGCAAGGTCGAACTCGACTCGGCGTACGCACAATCCGTTCTCGGCATCAACGACAACAACCTCCAACTGCTGGACCGCTATCTGGACGTGAGTTTCCACGCCCGCGGCACCACCTTGTCGGTGCGCGGCACGGCCGCCCACGTGGCGCACGCGCTGCGCGTGGTGGAGGAGCTGGAGTCCATGGCGCGACGCGGCGTGCCGCTTCGCCCTGACACCGTCGTGGAGGCGGTGAAACTCATGGAGATGGAAGCCCCCGGCTCGGTCGCGGACATCCTCGGCGAGGAGATCATTGCGCGGCGCGGCAAGGTTATCCGCCCGAAGACTGCCGGTCAGCGCCGCTATGTGGATGCGATCGACGAGAACACGATCACCTTCGGTATCGGGCCTGCCGGCTCCGGCAAGACGTACCTTGCGGTGGCGAAGGCGGTGCAGGCGCTGCAGAACAAGCAGGTCAAACGCATCATCCTGACGCGCCCCGCCGTGGAAGCCGGCGAGAAACTCGGCTTCCTCCCAGGCGGCCTGTCGGAGAAGATCGACCCGTACCTGCGCCCGCTCTACGACTCGCTGCGCGACATGATGGACCCCGAAGCCATCCCGAAACTCATCGAAGCCGGCATCATCGAGGTCGCGCCCCTGGCCTACATGCGCGGGCGCACCCTGTCGGACGCGTTCGTCATCCTTGACGAGGCCCAGAACACCACCGGCGCCCAGATGAAAATGTTCCTGACCCGCCTCGGGTTTGGTTCGAAGATGGTGGTCACGGGTGACACCTCTCAGGTGGATCTGCCGCGCGGCACCGTCTCGGGCCTGCGTGTGGCGCGTCGCATCCTGAGCGACATTCCGGACATTTCGTTCCAGGAGATGCGCGCCGACGACGTTGTGCGCCACCACCTGATTTCCCGCATCGTGGCCGCCTACGACCACCACGATGCCCAGAACGCGCTGCGCTACGAAAAGCGGCAGCAGAAGATTGAAGCAGAGCGCGAAGCGGAGGCAGCGCAGTGAGCATTGAAGTCTTAAACGAGTCCGGCGAGGCGGAAGTCAACGAGCAAATGCTTATCGACGTCGCCTCCTACGCCCTACGCACCATGGACGTCCACCCCGACACCGAAGCAACCATCACGCTTGTCGACGAAGCCACCATGGCCGACCTCCACGTCCGCTGGATGGACCTCGACGGCCCCACCGACGTGATGAGCTTCCCCATGGACGAACTCACCCCGGGTGGGGGACGGCCCGACGCCGACATGCCGGGACCTGCGATGCTCGGCGACATCATCCTGTGCCCGGCCTACGACCGCAAACAGGCCGAGATGGCCGGCCACGACCTCGCCCACGAAATGGCGCTGCTGACCGTCCACGGCGTGCTGCACCTGCTCGGCTACGACCACATCGAGCCGAAAGACGAGCGGGAAATGTTCGCGCTGCAAAACGAGATCCTCGCCGACTGGTACGACGACCTGGCCCGCCGCGGGGTGGCATACCAGCCGAAGCCGACCGGCCCGCACGCCTTCCCGTCCGCAGCTGACCGCGACGAGCTAGACAAGCTGATGAAGGGCGCCGAGTGACACTGACCATCACCTTCGCAACGATCACCGTCGTTGCGCTACTGCTCTCCGGCCTGCTCGGTTCCGTCGAATCTGCCCTGGCCCCCATCTCGCGTGCCCGCGTGGAAGGCATGGTCAAGGATGAGACGCCGGGTGCAGATGCGTTGCTGCGCGTCGTCGAAAATCGCGCGAATCACATCAACACCCTCGTGCTGCTGCGCACCGTCTTAGACGTTATGGCGGCAGTCTCGGCGGCGATGCTGGCCATGGACGTCATCGCGTCAGATGCGTGGGCGATTGCGGTGGCGGTAATCGTCGTCACGCTGCTGCAATTTTCCATCATCGGCGTGTTCGCACGCACCGCCGGCAAACGCAACCCGTACACCATCTCGCTCAAAGCCGCCCAAGGCCTGCACATCTTCCACACCGTGCTCGGACCAGTGGCGAAACTGCTCATCTGGATCGGCAACCTGTTCCACCCCGGCGAAGACTTCCGCAACGGGCCATACGCCACCGAAATCGAACTGCGCGAAATGGTCGAAGTCGCCCAAGAAAAAGGCGTGGTGGAAACCACCGAAGGCCGCATGATCCAAAACATCTTCGACCTCGCCTCCACCACCGCACGCCAAGTCATGGTTCCGCGACCCGAAATGGTATGGATCGAAGGCGAAAAACTCGCCCGCCAAGCCACCGCACTCATGGTGCGCTCCGGCCACTCCCGCGTGCCCGTTATCGGCGAAAACGTCGACGAAATCATCGGCGTCGCCTACCTCAAAGACATGTTCACCGACCGGGGCGCGCCCGTCGACCCGAACACGCCACTGACCGAGTTGATGCGCCAACCGATGTTCATCCCGGACTCCAAGCCGCTCGACCTGCTGTTGCGCGCGATGCAGCAGCAGAACACCCACATCGCGGTGGTTATCGACGAGTTCGGCAACGTCGCAGGCCTGCTCACCATGGAAGACCTTCTTGAAGAAATCGTCGGCGAGATCACCGACGAATACGACGAGGATGAAGAAGCCCCCATCGAAGAAATCGACGAGCGCGTCTTCCGCGTCCAAGCGCGCCTGCCTCTCGACGACCTCGTGCACTACCTCGCCGACCACCTCGACTACACGCTGGAGTACTCGGAGGAGGTCGTCGACAATGTGGACACCGTCGCCGGCCTGCTGTCGTACGAACTCGGCCGCGTGCCCCTTCCCGGCGCCTCCATCCTGCGCGACGGCATCCGCTACACCGCAGAAGGCGGCCGCGACCGCCGCGGGCGCATCAAGACCCGGACCGTCCTCGTCGCCGTCGGCGAGGAACCCGAAAACGGGGTATCGTAGCACCTGTAATCAACCGAAAGGAGTTCCACCATGCGAGCAGTTCGCTACTACGGCCAGAAGGACATCCGCGTCGAGGAAATCGACGCCCCGGTTGCAGGCAAGGGAGAGGTGCTCATCGACGTCGCCTGGTGCGGCATCTGCGGCACTGACCTGCACGAGTACCTCGAAGGCCCGATCTTCTGCCCGAAGCCTGGCCATCCGCACCCCATCACCGGTGAGGAGCCGCCGATCACCCTCGGCCACGAGTTCTCCGGCGTTGTTTCGGCGCTCGGCGAGGGCGTGGACGACCTCGAGGTCGGCCAGCACGTTGTCGTCGAGCCGTACGTCCTGCCGGACGACGTCGACCCGAAGGAGCCGGGCCCGTACAACCTCCACCCGGACGTGAACTTCATCGGCCTCGCAGGTGGTGGCGGCGGCCTCTCCGAGAAGATCGCTGTGCAGCGTCGCTGGGTTCACCCGATTTCCAACGATGTTCCGCTCGACGAGGCTGCGCTCATCGAGCCGCTGTCCGTCGCCCACCACGCATTCGTTGCGTCTGAGGCGAAGGAAGGCGACGTCGCCCTCATTGGTGGCGCCGGCCCGATCGGCGTGCTGACCGCAGCTGTGGCGAAGGCATACGGCCTGACCGTCATCGTCTCCGAGCTCTCCGAGCTGCGTCGCCAGAAGGCGCTCGACGCAGGTGTCGCCGACTACGCGATCGACCCGAGCGCAACCGACCTCAAGGCAGAGATCGAAAAGATCACCGACGGCAAGGGCGTCGACGTCGCATTCGAGTGCACCTCCGTCAACGTTGTGCTCGACCAGCTGATCGACTGCCTGAAGCTCAAGGGCACCCTGGTCGTCGAGTCCATCTGGTCGAAGAAGGCCGAGCTGGACATCCACGCGCTCGTGATGAAGGAACTGACCATCCGCGGCATCATCGGCTACGCCCACGATCACCCGCAGACCATCAAGTTGGTGGAGTCCGGCAAGATTGATCTGAAGCCGTTTATCACCGGCAAGATCGGTTTCGACGGTGTTGTTGACGAGGGCTTCGACACCCTGATTAACCGCAACGAGACCGCAGTGAAGATTCTGGTGTCGCCGGAGCTCTAAAATGCTCCTATGAGCAATATTCTCTCGATCCAGTCCGCCGTCGCGTTTGGCCATGTTGGCAACTCGGCGGCGGTCTTTCCTTTGCAGCGCATCGGCCACGAGGTGTGGCCGGTGTACACGGTGAACTACTCCAATCACACGGGTTATGGTGCGTGGGAGGGGCCGATCATTCCGGCCGCCGACGTTGCGGCGGTGCTCAAGGGCATCCGCGACCGCAATGCGTTCCCGCTTATCGACGCCATCCTCACCGGCTACCAGGCCTCCCCGGAAATCGCCGACGTGATCGTCAGCACCGTGCGCGACATCAAGGCTGAAAACCCGGATGCGCTCTATGCGTGCGATCCGGTGATGGGGTCGGCGAAGTCGGGCTGCTTCGTGGCGGATACGATCCCGCCGCTGTTCCGCTCGACGATCGTGCCGGCGGCGGACATCATTACGCCGAACCAGTTCGAGTTGGGCTACCTCACCGAGCGCGACGTCACCGACCTGGATTCGACCCTTGCCGCCGTGGACGCGGCCCGTGAGATGGGCCCGTCGACCGTGCTGGTGACTTCGGTGGAGCGCCCCGAAACGCCCGAGGATGCGATCGAGATGATCGCCGTGGACGACAACGGTAAGTGGATCGTGCGCACCCCGCGCCTGCCGTTTAAGCGCAACGGCTCCGGTGACGTCACCGCAGCGCTGTTCACCGGTCACTACGTGCGCAGCCACGACGCAAAGGACGCGTTGGCAAAGACCGCCTCCTCGGTCTACGACATGCTGCGCCTCACCTTCGAGGCCGAGACCAACGAACTCCAGCTCGTCGAGGCCCAGGAGTTTTACGCCAACCCGCAACTCCAGTTCGAGGTCGAAGCCCTCTAACTCGTTTCAGGCACGCCGACTGGCCCGCCCACCCGGGCGGGTTTTTCGCGTTTTCGGGGCCGGGTGAATCGATTAGTCGAACAGCAGCTCCATCGCCCCCGTCACGGTGGGCACTTCGGTCCCGTTGGGTGCGATCCAGCAGATGCGCCCGTTCGGGTTGTCGATGTGCCCGCGGATCGCCCGCCACCGGTCGTCGTCGTTGACTCCGTTGTGGTAGGCGCACAGTTGCGCCAGATTGTCTATGTTGGTCATCCCGCCGTGCTTCCAGGCGTGCATGTGGTGGGTTTGGGTGGTTTCGGCGGAATGCCGGCAGTCGGGGAAGGCGCAACGTGGCGACATCAACTTCGACATCGTCCGCTGCTTCCCATTCGCCAGCCGTTGCGTCCGGTACAGGTTCACCGCACCTTTCTGCGGGTGGAAGGCGGCCACCTCGAGCACGTCGCCGAACTCACTGGTGAGAAACTCGGCGCCGGTCATCGTGGTGCCGTCGGTAAGTACAAGTTCGACGTCGTCGCCGCAGCCGTCCATGATGCGGGTGTAGGCCTGGATCGGCACCAAAATCATCGGCCGCAGCGCCGCGCGCGGCACCTCGCCGCCCTCGCGCAACAGGCGGAACAGTGAGCCGGCCATCTGCTCCGCAGCAGGCCGATCCTCATCGACCATCGAGCGCAGCGTGTGCTCCAAATCCGCCAAGTCGCGCTCGTTGTACGTCAGCGTCATGGTACGCATGCCCTCACGCGAGCGCGTGAACCGGCAGGAGGGTTTGGGGGCGGTCACGGGGACGTCGATAAGCCTGCTGATGCGCTTCGACAACGAGCGAAACGAACCACGATGCCGCACCAGATCCAACCGGATGCGCCACCGCTCAGCAGCCGAGCCCACCACAACCAACTTCTTCTCGATGAGCACCAACTGGTCGATCGGCAACCCCTCCGCCAACGCCAGCGCATCAGCCTGCTTGCGCGTGAACTTGGTCGGGCCATAGTACGTATCGAAGACGCGGGCGAGGTCGCGCGCTCGTGTCGTCGATAAGCCAGCTGCAACTGCGGCCTCCCGAGAAAACCCGGCGAGCATCCCCACGCCCGCTTGACAAAACTCCAAAAAATCCATGCACCCGACGCTAGAAACCCACCGCAACCCCCACAAGACCCCACAAAAAATCTGTGGATAACTCCCACGCGCGAGAAAAAGTTATCCACAACGGTAGGATGCGCACCATGATTGATTTCCCGGACAACCTGCCAGAAGACGCGATCGCTCACGGCGGTTTCACAAACACGCCGGAAGGGTTCAAGTCGGGCTTTGTCAGCTTCGTCGGCCGGCCGAACACCGGCAAGTCCACGCTGACCAACGCGCTGGTGGGGGAGAAGATCGCCATCATGGCCGACCAGCCGGAAACCACGCGCCACCCGATCCGCGGCGTGATCAACCGCGACGGCGCGCAGGTCATTGTGGTGGACACGCCGGGGATTCACCGCCCGCGCACGCTGCTGGGCGAGCGCCTCAACGACATTGTCAAGGACACGTTCGCGGACGTCGACGTGATCGGCTTTACCGTGCCGGCGGACGAGAAGATCGGACCCGGCGACCGCTTCATCCTCGACGAGATCCGCAAAACGAAGCCGAACACGCCGATCGTGGGCATCGTGACCAAACTGGACAAGACCGGCAAGGACACCGTCGGCGAGCGCCTGCTCGAACTGCACGACATGCTCGGCCCCGACTGCGAGGTCGTGCCGGTCTCCGCAACCGCGGGTGTGCAGACGGACACGCTGCTGGACATTCTCATCGACCACCTGCCGGAAGGCCCGCGTTTCTACCCGGAGGACCACACCACCGACGAGGATGTGGAGACGCGTATCGCCGAGTTGATCCGCGAGGAGGCACTGCGCGGTCTTCGCGACGAGCTCCCGCACTCCGTCGCCGTACAAATCGACGAAATGCACCCAGACCCGAACACCCCGGAGCGCACCATGATCTACGCGGTGCTCTACCTGGAGCGTCCGGGCCAGAAGCGCATCATTGAGGGCCCGGACGGGCGGCGCTTAAGCGGCATTGTGCACCGTGCGCGCAAGCAGATCATCGACCTGGTTGGCCAGAACATCTACTTGGATGTGCGTGTGAAGATCCTGAAGAACTGGCAGCAGGATCCGAAGGCGTTGGGCCGGCTTGGCTTCTAGGCCGTCGTGGCGCGATCGTGCTTTTGTGGTGCGCACTTACGATTTCGGTGAGGCGGATCGCGTCGTTGTGCTGCTGACCCGCAACCATGGTTTGGTGCGTGGGGTGGCGAAAGGTGTGCGCAAGGTGAAAAGTCGCTTCGGCTCGCGCTTGCAGCCGTTTGTGGATGTGGATGTGCAGGTGTATCCGGGCAGAGGCTTATCGACGATCACCGGCGCCGACACCGTCACCTACTTCGGCGCCCGCATTATCGACGACTTCGACCGCTACGCCGCCGCCTGCGCCGTCATGGAGGTCGCCGAGAAGCTCTCCTACGACCAGGGGGATCCGGAACTGTTCGCGCTTGTGCAGGAGGCGCTGACCAACCTGCAGACCGACCAGCACCCGACGCTGGTGCTCGACGCGTTTATGCTTAAGGCCACCGAGCACGCCGGCTGGGGTTTAAGCCTGTTTAACTGCGCGAACTGCCAGGCACCTGGGCCGCACAAGGCGTTCAACACCACCGTCGGCGGGGCGGTGTGTAACAACTGCCGACCCACCGGCTCGATGGATGTGAATCCGGAGACGCTGCACGATATGTGGTTGTTGCGGGGTGGGTACGGGGTGTCGTCGATACGCGTTGCGCAGATTCACCGCGCGACCGTGGCGCACGTGCAGCACAACCTTGAGGCCGGGCTGAAGAGTCTGAAGATCATGGAGCAGGCATAATGAACGCCCATGGGCGCACCGAAGATTGACAAGAAGTTCATCCCGAAACACATCGCACTGGTGATGGACGGCAACGGCCGTTGGGCGCAGCAACGGGGCTTGAAGCGCACGGAGGGGCACAAGGTGGGCGAGGAAAAGCTCATGGACGCCGTCGATGCCTGCATCGAACTTGGTGGGGTGGAGTGGCTGTCCGCGTACGCGTTTTCTACGGAGAATTGGAAGCGCAGCCCTTCCGAGGTGCATTTTTTGATGAACTTCACCCGCGATGTGCTGCGCCGTCAGCGCGACGAGTTGCATGAGAAGAACGTGCGCGTGGTGTGGTGCGGGCGTCGCCCGAAACTGTGGGGCAGCGTGATTGAGGAGCTTGAGGTCGCTGAGGAGCTCACGAAGCACAACACGGGGCTCACCCTTGCGATGTGCGTGAATTATGGCGGTCGCGCCGAGCTCACCGACGCAGTGCAGGCGCTTATCGACGACAACGTGCGCCACGTCGACGAAAAAACCATCCAGCGCTACCTGTATCGCGCCGACATGCCCGACGTGGACCTGTTCTTGCGCCCGTCGGGCGAGCAGCGCACCTCAAACTTCCTGCTGTGGCAGTCGGCCTACGCGGAGATGGTGTACCAGGACGTGCTGTTCCCGGACTTTACTAAGCAGGACCTGTGGGACGCGGTGCTGGAGTACGCGAAGCGTGACCGGCGCTTTGGTGGTGCGGTAGATAAGTTCGATAGCTAGCGTTTGGCCTGGCAGTCGCGGCACACGCCGTAGATTTCGGCGTCGTGGCCGACGAGTTCGTAGCCGTAGTGCTTCGCCATCACCTCGGCCCATCTTTCTACCGGGCCGCCTTCGATTTCCTCGCTGCGCCCGCATTTGGAGCACAGGAGGTGATGGTGGTGGTGGTCGGCGAGACAGTCGCGGTAGAGCGTTTCGCCTTCGGGGGAGTAAAGCACGTCCACCGCGTCGACGTCCGCGAGTGATTGCAGCGTGCGGTAGACGGTGGTCAGTCCTACGGACTCGCCTTGTTCGGTGAGGATCTCGTGGATGGCTTGTGCGGAGGCGAATTTGTCTAAGCCACGCAGCGTATCGACGACCGCCGCGCGTTGCTTAGTCATCCTCGGGCCAAGCTTCGGGACCGGACGCGTGCTGTGTGGGCGGTGTTTCATACCGGGCCAGCTTAGCCGGGATGGCGCTCGACTGGGACGAGGCCTAGCCGGATCTTGCCTAGTGCTGATTCGGGCTAGTCCTGGCCCGGCACCGACGTGCGCCGGGTTGTGTCAGCGGCCGGCGCGTAGAACTCGCAGGCATGGTCTACGAGCGCGTGGATAATCCGGATCACGGTGGGGTTGGCAAGTTCGTAGGCGACTTCGCGGCCGCAGCGTTTGGCGGCGACTAGGCCTTCGTCGCGAAGCACCCGCAAATGCTGCGACACCAGCGGCTGCGACTTCCCCAAAATCCCCACCAACTCATGGACCGCGCGCTGTGAATCGTGCAGCAGCAGCAAAATCCGAAGACGCATCTCCGAATCCAGCACTCGGATCAGTGCGGCAGTGTGGTCTAACTCCTCCGGCGAAAAGCGAAGGTCGTCACGCATGGGCGGCCCCTTTCGACGACAGTCCTACACAGTTGTCACACAGTTTACTCGAAGCAGGCGTAAAGGTGGGACTTATGTCCAAAGGGTCGTCTGTGTCGTCGCAAAGTGAAACGGCTAGACTGATCGACGTATTTTGGCAACCGTATTACACGCAGGAGATTGTGATGCCCGCATCCAAGATCGAAACCGTCGTCAACCTCTGCAAACGCCGTGGTTTGGTGTACCCCGCAGGTGAGATTTACGGCGGAACACGCTCCGCGTGGGACTACGGCCCACTCGGCGTCGAGCTGAAAGAAAATCTCAAGCGCCAGTGGTGGAAGCACATGGTGACCTCCCGCCCCGACACCGTCGGCGTCGACACCTCTATCATCCTGCCCACCCGCGTGTGGGAAGCCTCCGGTCACGTCGAGGTGTTCACCGACCCGCTCGTTGAGTCGCTCTACACCAACAAGCGCTACCGTGCCGACCACCTGATCGAAGCCTACGAGGAGAAGCACGGCCACCCGCCAGCAAACGGGCTCGCCGACATCAACGACCCGGAGACCGGCCAGCCTGGCAACTGGACCGAGCCGAAGGAATTCTCCGGTTTGATGAAGACCTACCTCGGCCCCGTCGACGACAAGGAAGGCCTGCACTACCTGCGCCCGGAGACTGCGCAGGGCATCTTCGTTAACTTCAAAAACGTGATGACGTCCGCGCGCCTCAAGCCGCCGTTCGGCATCGCCAACATCGGCAAGTCCTTCCGCAACGAAATCACCCCGGGCAACTTCATCTTCCGCACCCGCGAGTTCGAGCAAATGGAGATGGAATTCTTCGTCAAGCCAGGCGAGGACGAAACCTGGCACGAGTACTGGATTGAAAACCGCTTCAACTGGTACGTCGACCTGGGCATCAACCCGGAGAACCTGCGCCTGTACGAGCACCCGCAGGAGAAGCTGTCGCACTACTCCAAGCGCACCGTGGACATCGAGTACGCGTTCGGCTTCACCGGCTCCAAGTGGGGCGAACTCGAAGGCGTGGCCAACCGTACGGATTACGATCTGAAGACCCACTCCGAGGCGTCCGGCGAGGACCTGTCGTACTACGACCAGCAGAACGAGGAGCGTTGGATCCCGTACTGCATCGAGCCGGCCGCTGGCCTGGGCCGCGCCATGATGGCATTTCTTATCGACGCCTACGATGAAGAAGAAGCACCCAACGCCAAGGGCGGCACCGACACCCGCGTCGTGCTGCGCCTGGACCGTCGCCTCGCGCCGGTGAAGGTTGCCGTGCTGCCGCTGTCGAAGAAGCCGGAACTCGCCGGCCCCGCCGAGGAGTTGGCTACCAAGCTGCGTCAGTACTGGAACGTGGACTTTGACACCTCGGGTGCGATTGGTCGTCGTTACCGTCGCCAGGATGAGACCGGCACCCCGTTCTGCGTCACCTACGACTTTGACACCCTTGAGGACAACGCTGTGACCGTTCGCGAGCGCGACACGATGGAGCAGGAGCGCGTGCCTCTCGACGAGCTGGAGGCCTACCTGGCCGCCCGCCTGATCGGCTGCTAATGCACTACGTCAGCTGGGATCGCACGGACCGCGACGCGCCGAAGTTGCTCGCCGAGGACGGCCCTGAGGTGTTGGGCGTGTTCTCGCACGACCACGCCGTTGTGGGCGGCGAGGAGTGGCAGTTGGTGTCGCACCCCGAATCGGGTGCGGTAGCGACGCGCCGCGGCGAGGAGATCGTGCGCACGTCGAACAGTTTGAAGCGCGCGAAGCGCATCGACCTGGTCATCGAGGGCCACGCCTACGCGTTCGTCCCGGAGACCTCCAAGAACTGGGTGGTCGAGGATGCGAGCGGCGAGAAGGTTGCCCAGTTCACCCAGGACCACAACGGTGTGCGCAAGGCGATCCTCGAGTTCGAGGGCGAGACCGACCTGCCGCCGACGCAGGTCGCCGGCCTTGCGTGGTTGACCCGCGAGGTGCTTGAGGCCCGCAAGATGGTCAATTCGACCGCGCTGATCAGCACTTTGGTGTTCTTGTCGCTGTTCATCGTTGTGGTGGCGTTGCTGTGATTTGGCAGGGCGCCACGCTTCTCGACGACTCCCGCACCCGCGCCACCGCCACCGCCGACACCATCACCGTCGGTGGGGCACACCCGAGCGCGGTGCTGCGCATCACCGCCGGGAGCGCGCGCCGGTTTAAGGCCGTCGATGCGGATACGGGCGGGGAGTTCGTGCTGCGCAAGGCTGGGTTTACGGTGGCGCGCTACACCGCGGATTGCGACGGGCGCCGCTACACCCTGAACCGTTCTGGCCTGCACCGCGAGATCCGCGACGCCGCCGGAACCCTCGTCGCCGTGACCCGCGGGAAGGCCTCGGGCGACCTCCACGTTGAGGTCAAAGCGGATGTCGACGCTGCAGCCGAGGCCGACCTGCCCATGGAGGATCTTGTCTTCATGACGTGGGCGCTGACCTTCGTGGACACGCCCACGCGCCGCACCCGCATTTAGCGCCGCGGCGGCCCGGCAGCGCGGCTGCCCAGCGCGGGCCAGCACCACCGCTGCGTCAGCCTGGCTGTGCGGCCCCGCGCGGCCTAGAACGTGCCGCCGCGGTTGGAGGGGCGACCGCCGGAAAAGCCTCCGCCTCCGCCACCGCCAAAGCCACCGCCGCCTCCCCCGAAGCCACCGCCGCCACCGCCGCCGGAGAGCAGCGTGCCCCATAGCACGGCCCTGGCCAGGGAGTCCGCGGTTTGGCGGTTGCGGGCTGCTTGGTAGCGGCGGAC
>NZ_KV833317.1:6666-13828 GCF_001837615.1 Corynebacterium sp. HMSC070H05 | reverse complement strand
TCGTCGTTGGCGGAGTTTTCGGCGCGGCGGGCGGTGTCGGTGGCGGTGCGGGCGGCGTCGATAGCTGCACGCGTGTCGCGCACACGCAGCTGGAGCGCCTGGGCATGCTGGCGCTTCGCCTCAGCCAGCAACGTGCGCGCGTGCGAGCCGATGATGCGGCCGCGCGAGCGGATCAGGTCTTCGGCGCGCTGGATCTGCGCGGCACAGACCTGCATTTGCTGGTCGAACAGTTGCAGGGCGCGGGCTTGGTCGCCGGCGACGCCGCGGGCACGGTCGAGAGCATCGTCGATTTCGGCGTCCATGTTCGCCAGTTCCTCGTACAGGGCAAGTGGGTCGGTCTCGGCGCGGTTGCCCATCGCGTCGAGCATGTGTTGGGCCTTGGCGGAGACGGCGTCCAGGGCGGCGACGTCGATACGCGCGCCCTGCTCACGGGCACCCTTGACGGTTTCGACGTCGCGGAGTTCGGCGCGGATTTCGTCGATAAGCGCTGGCAAATTGGTTTTCGCCGCCCGGATGTTCTCTTCCGCGTGCTCGATCGCGTTGAGGTTCGTGTCGGAGACCTCGACGGCGTGCGACGCCGCGGCGAGCGTGTCCAGCAGCGCGCCTTGGCGGCCAGCGGGCTGTGCGGCGAGGCTGCGGGCGTCGTTAAGTGCCTTCTCGGCTTCGTCGAGGGAGGCCTGCGCAACATCGACGTTGTCCACTATCGACGACAACATCTCCACCGCATACGCCTCCCGCAGTTGCGCAAGGGTGGCGCGGGCGGGCTCGAGGCGCGCGCGGATGTCCACGGTGCGGGCGAGGATCTTGTCTACCTCTTCGGGCGCGCGCATGAGGACGCCGCGCATGTCGTTGAACTCGGCGGTTTTGTCGCGAAGCGCCTGTTCAGCCTTGCCTGACGACGAGATGATGTCGACGAGCATGGCGCGTTTTTCGGGTTCGGTTTCGGGGATGGCGTCGTAAAGTTTCTGGTGCGTGGAAAACGCGCGCTGCAGTGTACGGGTGGCCTCGTTCATGGCGGAAGTGAACGGGCGGACACGCTCGGCGCCGAACTCGGAGGTGGCCAGTTTCAGCTCCTCTTTGCCTTGCGTGATGGATTCGTCGGCGGACACGAGCGCGTCGCGTGCAACCTCCTCCAGGGTTGCGGTGGGCAGGCGGCCGAGCGAATCGGTATCCGCCGGGTCGAGCGCCTTCGCAGAGGCGATCTGCTTCGCCTGCTGCTTGCGTGAGCCCTTGCGCGCCGCCGCGTACATGCCGCCGCCGGCGAGCGCCGCAACTCCGAGGCCGCCTGCGACCCAGCCTGCGCCAGCGCCATCGCTTGACGACGACCCACTCACCGACTCAACCGCATTCAATGCAGCCTGCGACCAATTGTGCTGGCTTAACTGGGCGTAGGCGGCGTCGTTCATCTGGTCGATCTCGGCCTGCGTCCACTCTTCGCCACCGCCGACGTTGTAGGCGCGCTCGTCGGGGGAAATCACCAGCACGGCGGTGTTGGAGCCGTTCGCGGCCACGGCTTGGTCGACCCAGTCGGACGGGCTGATGCCGCCAAAGGAGCGCAGGAACACCACACGCACCGACTTGCCTTGCGACTGGCTGACCTGCTGGATCGCCTGCTCAATCTCGGCGCGCTCGCCATCGGTGAGCACGCCGGCGTCGTCGGTTACAGGCTTGGTCAGAAGCCCTGGTTTAACGGTGGAGTCCGTGGCCACGCCTTGCGCAAGCGCGGGCGTTTCGGCAAAACCTGAGGCGGGCGCTGCGAGAAATAGCATTCCGCCGACGGCGAGGACGCGAAGGTAACGGCTAGTCATGCGACTAGGGTAGCGCTTCGTGTACGCCTATAACGCCGACGATACGAAACGCCGCACCGCCGAGGGTCCGAAGGGGGCGCAGCTTGCGCCGGATTCGCGGGGTGCGTTTGCGCGTGACCGGGCCCGTGTGTTGCATTCGGCGGCGCTTCGTCGATTAGCGGACAAGACCCAGGTTGTTGGCCCGCGCGACGGCGACACTCCGCGCACGCGCCTGACGCACTCGCTGGAGGTCGCCCAGATTTCACGCGGCATCGGCGAAGGCCTCGGCCTGAACCCCGACCTGTGCGAGATGGCCGGCCTCACCCACGACATCGGCCACCCGCCCTACGGTCACAACGGCGAAGTCGCGCTCAACGAGGTCGCGCCCGACGGCTTCGAGGGCAATGCGCAGACGTTGCGCATCCTGTCGCGCCTTGAGCCCAAAGTGCTTATCGACGACCACTCTTACGGCCTCAACCTCACCCGCGCCTCCTTAGATGCCGCCGTGAAATACCCCGTGACCCGCACCAACCCCGACGGCACCCTAAACCGGAAGTACTCCGCCTACGACGAGGATGCGGCGGTGCTTGCGTGGGCGCGCGAAGGCCACACCGACGACATGCCACCGATGGAGGCACAGGTGATGGACTTTTCCGACGACATCGCCTACTCCGTCCACGACGTCGAAGACGGCATCGTCTCCGGGCGCGTCTCCCTGCAGGTGTTGTGGGACTTCGTCGAACTCGCCGCCCTTGCCGAGAAGGGCGCCGCCGCCTTTGGTGGCGACGCCGACTCACTCGTCGACGCCGCCGACCGCCTCCGCGCCCTTCCCGCCATCGCAGCCGCCGCCGACTTCGACTACACCCTGTCCTCCTGGGTCGGTCTGAAGGGGCTGACGTCGCAGTTGGTGGGGCGCTACATCGGCGGCGTGACCAAGGCGACCCTCGACGGCAACGCTGCGGGCGCTGGCGCTGCGGGTGCCTCGGGCGCTGCTGCAGCCCCGGGCGTTGCGAGCGCTGCGGGTGCCTCGGGCGTGATGGGCCGCCAGCACGGCCGCCTCATCGTCCCGCCCGACGTCGAGGCCGAAGTCCGACTGCTCAAAACCGTGGCGGTGCTCTACGTCATGGACGTGCCCGCCCATCTCGCGCGTCAGGACCGCCAGCGCGACCGCATCTACCGCGTCCACGAGTACCTGCGCGCCGGCGCCCCGGGCACCCTGGACACGATGTTCCGTGCCTGGTTCGAAGCGGCCGACACCGACGCCGAGCGCGAGCGCGTGATCATCGACCAAATCGCCTCCATGACCGAGTCTCGCCTCGAGCGCACCGCGAAGAAAGCCAGCGCCTTCGAAGGCTTCTACTAAGCCCGCGCGGTCGCGGTGGATTAGCCGAAGAGGCGGCTGAAGAAGCCGCGCTTGCTCGTCTTGCTCGCGTCGCGCGGGCATTCGCACCATTGTCCGGACGCGACGCCAGCCTTGACCTGGTCAACGTGGTTGCCGCAGCCTGCCCAGGTGGTCTTGCCGCAGGTTGTGCAGTGGACGGGACGGCACATTGGGGCTCCTCTCGCTCGCAGATATTGCGAGTGAGCCTATACCGCGCCGAGGATGAATACGGCGAAAAGTGAGCTTAGGGGCAAACCCGAACTCGTCCCGACGGCGATTCCTACTGCCCTTCACTGTGTTCCACTGTGGTCGTGCCGCGCATCCGAGTTCGGGTTTGCCCCTAAGCTGCCAATCGGACACCTTCCCCCTTGAACCGCAGAGATCGGGGCGGGGCTGCTAGAGGCGGGCGGCGATGTCGGCGAGCGCGGCGCGGGTGCCGATCTCCCCGGGCAGCCACGGCAGTTCCACGCGCGGCACGTTGGGCAGTTTCGCGTCCAGAAGGGCAAGCGCTTCGTCTTCCACGGCGCGCCGGGCAGCCAAGAACTCGCTGGCGCTCGAGCCAGCGCCAGCACCAGCGCCAGTGCCATCCGCAGCGGCGTCGGCGGGGCTGCGGCGATTGACGACGAGGCCGGAGACGCGGATGTGGTGTTGGGTGAGGTCGTCGTAAAGTTCGGTGCTCTCGAGGACCGGAAGCCGCTCGGCGGTGAGCACGATGGTGAACGTGCAGCGGGCCGGGTCGGTAAGAATGTCGCGGAGGCGCTCGAACTTGCGGCGACGGCGCAACAATGTGGTGCGGATCTGCTGGTTGCGGCGCTGCACCGGGTCTTGGTCCGCGCCGCCGAGACCACGCAGGGCACGGGAGAACTTGTCGGATTGTTCGCGGCGCTGCATCAGCCCGCCGGTGTAGGCCGCCATCAACTCCGGCAGGGCAAGGAGGCGGGAGGTGTGGCCGGAGGGGGCGGTGTCGAAGATGATGTGGTCGACGCCTTGCGTGTCCACGAGTTCCGCCACGCGTTCCAGCATCGCCGCCTCGTGCATGCCGGGGGAGTTGCGCGACAGGTCCAGGTGGCGGCGGATTTCGGGGTGCATGCGCTCCGGCATCATTGCCCGCATGGACTGCTCGACTTCGGCGAGGTGGCGTTCGGTGGTGGTGGCGGGGTCGAGTTCGACGACGCTCAAGCCGGGTTCGAGTTCGGTCGGCGTGTCGGAGAGCGACACCGACCAGATGTGGCCGAGGTTGTGCGCCGGGTCGGTGGACACCAGCAGTACGCGCCGGCCGGCTTCGGCGAGGCGTACCGCGGTGGCGGCGGAGACGGTTGTTTTGCCAACCCCGCCTTTGCCGCCGAAGAACATCACGGGTGCGGTTTCTAGCAGCATCGCACGCCATCCAAGGGGGAGTGGGACATGCCCATGCGGGTGTGCCAGGCGTGGAATTCGTCGTAAAGCAAAGGCATGAGCTCGAGGGTGTAGAAGGAGGCGGGGTTGGGGATGCCGAGCGTTTCGGAGGCGACGAGCAGTGTGAACAGGTCGTCTTCTTCGCGGGCGGCGCGGGCAAATTCTCGACGATAAGGCGCCTTGTAGAACTCGTCCAGGCCGGCCGCGAAGGTTTTAAAGCGCTCGAGCATCTGCAGCGTCCGCGTCAGCTGCGGTGGCAGTGTGTTCGCCGGGCATGGTTTCGTCGTCACGCCAGATCACTGCGGGCTCGCGACGTGCCTTTGAGATCGCAGTGAATGCCTCGGCGATGACCCAGATTGCACAGCAGATGATGATCACGTCGAGGACGAGCAGCAGCCAGTTGCCGGAGTTGTAGAACGTGCGCACCTGCAGCAGCGCCGCCCACAGGGACATGATGGTGACGAACACCAGCGGGACGAGCACTGGCCAGGAGGGGCGGCGCAGTTTGGTCAGCATGATCGCCACGATGGACAGGGTCAGGCCCGCCATGAGTTGGTTGGTGGTGCCGAACAGTGGCCAGATGAGCATGCCGCCGGAGCCGTCGATGCCCATGGAGAACGTCAGGCCGAGTGCGCAGCCGACCGCGATGATGGTGGCGACGAGGCCGGAGAGTTTGAAGCCCATCAGGTCGCCGATTTCGGTGACGACGAAGCGCTGCAGGCGGATACCGGAGTCCATGGTGGTGGCGGCGAAGAGGACGGCCATCGTCGCCAAGATTGTTGCGGACAGGGACTGCGGGATGCCCAAGCCTTCGTTCATCAGTGCGCCGCCGCCTTGGATGAAGGCGTTGACGCCGCCGGCGTTCCATTCGCTGTAGATGGTTTCCCAGTCGGTGATGGTTTTGAAGCCGGCGGTCGTCGCAACGATGGTGCCCAGCGCGAGCAGGCCTTCGCCGACGGCGCCGAAGTAGCCGACGAAGCGCACGTCGGTTTCCTTATCGATCTGCTTCGACGACGTACCCGAGGACACAATGCCGTGGAAGCCCGAGATCGCGCCGCAGGCGATGGTGACAAACAGGAGCGGGAAGATGCCGGGGGTGCCGTCGGGGACGGTGTCGCGAAGTGTCGGGGCGACAACTTCTGGACGGACGACGAAGAACGAGCCGTACAGAATGATCAGCCCGACGAACAGTTGCAGACCGTTGATGTAGTCACGCGGCTGCAGCAGCACCCACACCGGCAGCAGGGAGGCGATGAAGGCGTAGAGGAACAGGAAGATGATCCACCAGCCGCGATCCGGGATGCCCAGCATGACTTCGGGCAGGGCGAGCGGCATGCGGTCGCCGAGGATCATCAGGCCGTAGAGTGCGGCGACGCCGACGAAGGACACCAGCGGCAAGTTCCAGTTAAAGCGGTAGATCGCCTGGCCGATCAGCAGGGCGACCAGGATCGCGCCCCAGGTCGGGATGACGGCGGTTGGGGTGGAGATCAGCAGGTTAGAAATCACCACCGCGAACGCCGTGTTGACCATGAGCAGCAGCAGGAAGATCACGATGAGGAACAGGTTGCGTCCGCGCGCGCCGATGTAGCGCCCGGACAGTGTGCCAATGGAGTGCCCGCGGTGGCGTTGCGACGCCCACAGCGCCCCCATGTCATGCATCCCCGCAAAGAACACCGTGCCGAGCGTCACCCAGAGGAACGCCGGCACCCACCCCCAAATCACGGCGACGGCCGGGCCGATGATCGGTGCTGCGCCCGCCACGGAGGTGAAGTGGTGGCCCCACAGGACGTATTTGTTGGTGGGGACGTAGTCCACGCCGTCTTCCATGGTGTGGGCGGGCGTAGAGTAGGCGTCCGAGAGTTGGTACACCTTTTTGCCCAGGAACTTTGAGTACAGCAGGTAGCCGGCGGCCATCATCGCGAGGCCGACGAGCACTAGGATGAGCGAGCTCATGGGCGTCCTCCATTCGTGTCGTGGTTCACAGTTTGCGAATTATGACACACAGCACACTTTTAAGTTTCCATTTGGGGTGTTTTTATGCGCTGTATTACGTGAGCGGGATGTCTGATACCCCTCGACTTCCGCGCGATGACCGCATAAGTTTGCGTAGTAGAACTTTTCTAGCTGTATCGAAAGGCGAAGGCATTTGTTTGATCGCGTGGAACGAATGACTCGAGCGTTTCCGTGGATGCTCTCGCTTTCCCCGGACGACCGAGAGGCGTGCGCGCGTGACCTTCGAGAAGCGATTACTTCGGAAGACCCCAGCCTGCTGGCAGCCGAGTTCACAGCATGGAAGGAAACTGCAACTGCTATAGCCGAGGGGATTGATTGCAAAGAGTTGGAGTGGCTCGACCCGTCAGATGACGCGTGCGTGGTTACGCGACCAGCGTGACCCCTTCGTCCTCAAACACTGCGCGCATTTTGCTTGTCGACGACCCCTCCACCCCGGAGCGCCCACGCCCGGCCACATCCCACGCCGGGGTGCACATGTGCGAAAACTGAGCTTAAGGGCAAACCCGAACTCGCACCGACGGCGATTCCTACCGGCCTTCACTGCGTTCCACTGCGGTCCACTGTGGTCGTGCCGCGCATCCGAGTT
>NZ_KV833317.1:0-6566 GCF_001837615.1 Corynebacterium sp. HMSC070H05 | reverse complement strand
TGCCCCTAAGCTGCCAATCGGACACCTTCCACCCCTCAGGGCGGTCGCCTCACCGCGCTCAAACAGCGCTCACACACCGCCCACACAACGCGCTCACACAGCCGGCGACCGCCTCACCACTCCCACTTTGGCAGCGAGTGCTTATATATGACGGCATTACGCGCCCGGCCTACTTCCCTCATGAAAAGGTCCGGTCTGAAGAACAGATCTGAGAAGTCCCAGCGCACTGTCGGGAAGTTGTGGTGCGAAGTCCAGGAGGCGCGTGTGTCTTCGGGGAAACCGAAGTCGGAATCGAAGCCGGTGGCGTCGTCGATGATGATGGCGATGTTGCGCATCCCGCCGCAGTCGACAATTAGAGGCCCGGATGTGACCCATGGTTTTAGGAACACCGGGTAACAGTCAATCCGGTGTGAGGAGAGGACGGCGCGGGCGAGGCTGTACCGGTACTCGGGCAGCGGTGTCACACCAGCGACCATTCTGTGCGCCCGTTTGAGAATCTCGGGCCGGCAACCTTCGAACCCGTCGATGTAATCGTGCACTGTGCGGCGTGAGTAGTGCAACAGGAGCCAATCGGTTGCCGTGAGTTGGTCGGTGATGGTGCCGAAGCGGAACAGGTCGATGTAGGTACGGAGTCGGTCGGTGTAGCGGATGTTGTGGGCGGTGATGGTTTCGTCGTCACGCACGGGCACTGAGCGGAATCGTGTCAGATAGGGCCATTTGCTTTTGGCGGGCGGTTTTCCGGACGGTAGTGCGACATCGACGGTCCAGTCGGTGAATGGCCCAATCCACATGCCGTGTTGCACTGCGGCCCAGCGACCGAGGAGGATCGCTTTGCGACTGTCGCGCGAGACTCCCGCACCGCGGACCAGCATTTGGTCGCGCAGTGGGAGCGATTGCCACCATTCTTTCTCGACGGTGGTTGTCCGCGTCACATAGCGCGGGTTCGCGCTGGGCGCGTTGGCTTGCTCGTCAAAATCTTCTCTCAACCCCCGAAGGTGAGCCATTTCTGCATACCCCATGCAAGCCAGTATCGCGCCTGGCGGCTGCGTTGGGAACCCCTCGCGTGCACAATATAGTGGACATTTCCGAGTTCGGGTTTGCCCCTAAGCTGCCAATTCGACCCCTTCATCCTCAAACACTGCGCGCATTTTGCTTGTCGACGACCCCTCCACCCTCCAGGAAGCCACCACCACCCGTTTCACTTGGGTTTCCCGCAGGAGGTCGGCGAGCGCGTCGAGGTTTGTGGGCACGGGACGGTCGGCGGCGTCTTTGGGGCCGTAGGCGGCGGTGAGGATGCCGCGGGCGAGGTCCTCAAGCGTGTGGACCGGGTTGGCGAGAAAGATCGGATTCATCAGTTGACCTCCATTTCGCAGAAGGATTCGTAGTGGTCGTCGGTGTAGTACCAGGCCTCGACGCCGGAAGCGTCGCCGCCGGTGACGATGCGCCTCGCCCCGCGGTGGCGCAACCCTGGCGTGTCCACGGTGTACTCGCGGTAATAGTTGCGGGACTCCTGTGGCAGGACGCGTTCGTAGTTACCGAAGCGTTTGTCGTCGTTGGCGGGGTAGGGGAAGGGGCCGCCGGCTTCGATGAGGTCGACGGTGTCCCAGGCTTCGTCGGGAAGCGAGCCGCACGCCGGCAGCCCCGAGGCGGTCGCGGTCGAGGTTGCGCTCGACGCCACGGCGCTGGTTGGTGCCGGGGTGGGTGAGGGGGTCGTCGATACGCAACTGCTCAACGCGAGGCAGGTCAGCAGGACAATCGGGCGCTTCATAGGCCCATATCGTTGCACACGCTACGATGAGCGCCATGGCAAGGGGCAGAATTCCGGATAGTGACATTGAGGCTATCCGTCAGCGCGCACCGCTCGACGAGATCGTGGGCGAGTATGTGCAGTTGAAGCCTGCCGGGCACGACTCGCTGAAGGGCCTGAGTCCGTTCAAGGACGAGAAGACCCCGAGTTTCCATGTTCGCCCTGCTCACGGGTATTACCACTGCTTCTCCACGGGCAAGGGCGGGGATGTGTTCTCGTTCCTGATGGAGATGGAGCAGTTGACCTTCCCGGAGGCGGTGGAGGCGGTTGCGGACCAGATTGGGTACCGCATTAATTACCAGGGCGGTTCTACGGGTGCGCGTGATGTGAAGCCGGGCACGCGCCAGCGGCTGTTGGCGGCGAATAAGGCGGCGCACGAGTTTTACCGCGAGCAGTTGGAAACGCCTGAGGCGAAGGTTGCGCGCGACTTCCTGCTCAACCGTGGGTTTTCGCGCGAGTTGATCCTGGATTTCGAGTGCGGTTACGCCCCCGACGGTTGGGACACGCTGACAAAGCACCTGCTGCGCAAGGGTTTTGAGGTGCAGGAACTCATCGATGCCGGCATTTCCTCCCAGGGCAAACGCGGGCCGATTGATAAGTTCCGCCGCCGTCTGATTTGGCCGATTAAGGATGCCGCGTCGAACACGATCGGTTTCGGCGCGCGCAAACTTTTCGACGACGACCCCATGGGCAAGTACATGAACACCTCCGACACCATGCTGTATCACAAGTCGAAGGTGCTGTTCGGCATCGATAAGGCAAAGCGCAACATTGCCACCCAGCACCAGACGGTGGTGGTGGAGGGCTACACTGACGTGATGGCCATGCATGCCGCCGGCGTGACCACCGCCGTGGCCACCTGCGGTACCGCGTTCGGCTCCGAGCACATGAGCCTGATCCGCCGCCTGATGCTGGACGACAACTTCTTCCGCGGCGAACTGATCTACACCTTCGACGGCGACGAGGCCGGCCAGAAGGCTGCGATGCGCGCCTACAACACCGACACGGAGTTCGGCGGCCAGTCGTTTGTCGCCGTCGCCCCGGACGGCATGGACCCCTGCGACCTGCGTCTGGAGAAGGGCGACAGCGCTCTTCGGGACCTCGTCGCCTCCCGCATCCCCGTCTACGAGTTCGTCATTGAGTCCCTCCTGAAGAATTACTCCCTCGATTCGGCCGAAGGACGCGTCCAAGCTTTACGACGCACCGTCCCCGTCGTCGCCTCCATCGACGACAAAATTCTCCAACAGGAATACGCCCGCCGCCTCGCCGGCTGGGTGGGCTGGCCCAACCCCGACGAAGTGTTGGAACAGGTCCGCGCCGAGGCGAAGAAGCCGAAAAAGGAGAAGCGCCAGCGCGTCTCCCTTGCCGCCCGGCAGGCCGCCGCTGGCCCCGACTCCTCCGGCCGCCAGGCGGAGTTGCTGATCCCGCCGCGCCCCGACGATCCGATGCTGTGGCCCCAGCGCGAAGCCTTGAAGATCGCCCTGCAGCACCCGTCGAAAGCCGGCAACTATTTCGACGGCATCAACCCGGACTCCTTCACCCACGACGCCTACCAGCAGGTCCGTGAGGCCATCACCGCCGCCGGCGGCTGCGCCCGCGCTGGTGACGGTGTGGGCGCTGGTGCCGCTAGCTCCGCTGGTGCCGCTGCTGTCGCAGGGCCCGCTGGCGCTGCGCCCACCGACTCTGCCCCCGACGGTGGCGCCTCCTGGATCGCTGCCGTCGCCGGCGAGATGCGCGACCTTTCCGGCCGCAACTTTGTTTCCGAACTCGCCGTCGAGCCCATTCACGCCGACGACCTCGACGAATACGCCGACTCCGTTCTCTCCCGCCTGCAAGAGACCCGCGTCGGCGAACAGATCGCCCAGCTCAAGGCGCAGCTGCAGCGCATGCGCCCCTCTGACGACGAAGAGGCCTACAACGCGTTGTTTTCCGACCTGGTCGCCCTGGAGCAGGCCCGCCGGGACCTCAACGACCGCGCCTTCCGCGGGCGTTAGGCCCCAACGCCCCGGTTTACATATTTCGTTTGTGTAAAACCCCGCATATCCGCGTGTCGGTTTTTACACTCCGCGCAGGTCGCAGCTCCCTGCCCTGCAACATCTTGCATCGCCCCGAAGCGCCACTAGGAGGTCAGCCCGCCGCCGCCTGCTTCACCAACAACCGTAATTTCAATGTGAGCAGCGTCGGGGTGTGCGGTGAGCTCTGGAAAGAGTCGAAGTGCTTCTCGGAACTCGTTTCTAAGTTGCTTTACAGATCGAGCCTGGACAATGACGCCAGAGTCTTCTTCAAGTTGCCCCACCCACCAGCCGGATGAGTGCTCAGCGGTCGCTGTGAAACGGTTCATCGTTGCTGCACCAATCTGTTTTGAGTCCCTGCCCGATCAACGCTCATCGTAACTCAATCAATACGCCAAAAAGTGAGCTTAGGAGCAAACCCGAACTCACCGAGTCGCATTAAACGCCCAGTACAGCGGCGGCATCGACCCTCCACATCAAAACCGGTTCACGTGTCAACTCTGGGTGACATACTGACCCCATACGCACTATCGTCTTGGGCAGAGTTCGGTTTTCGCAGGAAGAGTGACAAGGAGGTGGGCCGATGAACTCGCCGCGTGTTTCGGTCACGCCTTCCGTTTTGCAGTGGGCCGCTCGTCGCACGGGTTTGGATGACGATGAGTTGCTCAAGCGTTTTCCAAAATTCGATTCCTGGTTGGAGGGGGACGCACAACCCACGCTGCGTCAGGCACAAGACTTGGCTCGCCGCGCCAAGATTCCGTTCGGGAGGTTGCTGCTTAAGGAGCCTTCGGGAGAAGACACTGGTGTTGCAGATTTCCGGACCGTCAGGAATTCTGCGTTGGGGTCGATGAGCCCAGATCTTCAAGAGGTTGTTCTCAAGTCGCAGCAGCGTCTGGCTTGGTACTCGGACTACGCAAAGGATGAGGGGATCGAACCCCCGGTCTTTTTCGCTTCCGCCTCGAGTTCTCAGCGCCCTCAAGACGTCGCGCTGTCCATCCGCGAGCATCTCGGGTTTGATGCAGAAGCCCCATTTCCGGGGGCGGATAAAGTGCGCGCCTTGGTTCTGTCGATGGAAGAAGCAGGGGTGTTGGTGGCGCGAAATTCGATCGTGGAGAGTTCAACGAAGCGTCGTTTGAGCGTCGATGAGTTTCGCGGGTTCACCATTGAAGACGATGGTTTCTGTCTCGTCTTCATCAACACTCGCGATGCAAAGACCGCGCAGTTGTTCAGCCTCGCGCATGAGCTTGGCCACGTTGTGCTCGGAAAACCGGGTGTCTCCGATCATACGGACGGCGTGCAGTTGGAGCGGTGGTGCAACCAGTTTGCTTCTGAGCTCATTGCTCCGGCATCTGCAGTGCAGAAGCTTTTCGACGACACCATGCCGACCAAAGACCAAGTCGAACGACTCGCCCGTCGCTTTGGCCTGAGTAGGGAAGCCATGCTCTGGCGCTTCGAGGAATTGGGACTCATTGATCAAGAGGAAGCACGCCGCGTACTGCCTTTGGTGAAGCACACTGGAGAGCGAGCGGAGAGGACCGGTGAGGGGGCACCGCCGCACCACGTGCTGGTTCGTTCCCGTGTTGGTGGAAGGTTCTTTGACACGGTTACGCAAGCGGCGGTGAACGGCCAAATATCGCAACGGGAGGCTGCGCGATACCTGGGAAGTAATTCAAGCGAGTCGTTCGCGAATCTAGTCAATGCGCGCCAGGTGCGAGGCCGGAAAGCGGTGTAGCGGATGTATTTGGTGGACACCAACTTCCTGGGCACCTTGGCCAGTGTTTATCCGGATACTGTGTTTCCGACGCTTTGGAAGAAACTTGAGGTTGCGTTGACCTCCGACGAAGTCTTCTTCCATGAAGAGGTTGATAAAGAGCTTGCTGTGTGGGGTGCTCCTGAGTACGGCTGGTATCAGAAGAATGTCCGCCAAGAGCAAATAATCTTCCCTGATCAAAAAGAGATCGATTGTTACCAGGAAGTCGTGGAATGGGTAGTGCTGGGGAGGAAGCCCAAGTACCACGAAGCCGCGGTTACGGAGTTTCTCAATGAGGCCGACTCATGGTTGGTGGCATCGGCATATCGCTACGGCGCGACCATCGTTACTAACGAGGCGTCGGCGCCTAACAGCCTAAAGAAGATAAAGATCCCTGACGTGGCTGTGCAGTTCAAGGTGCCCTGTATCAGTGCGCTCGAGTTCCTTCGGCGCCTGGATATTCGGATCTAAGCCTCAAACCCGAACTCGCTGGGCCGTGATTCTGCGACAAATCAAACCTCCAGCAGGGGTAACATCTGTCACTTTCCCCAGGTCGTCGTTCGCGCCAATGAACGATCTGTCACACCCCCGGAACTCCCCCCGATCCCGGACAAATGTGAAGGGCAGGTTGTGTCCCCGACTTAGATGTGAGGGCTGCGCCATCAGCCAAAACGGGGCAGGCTGGTTATTCGACCCCTCACACCCGCCCTTCACAACTGGGTGAGGTCCCTCGCATCTAGAATGAGCCAACCGGCCGCACAGGCAGAGGCACCATCACCTAAACGGTGAGGGCAGGAGATGTGGATCTAGGTGAGGGGGTCCGATCTAGATCTGACCGTGCCAGCTGTGAGGGGCTAGATATGAGGTTCTCGCCGTCGCCCGAAAACGGCCTCAGTTGTTTACTCGCACCTCTCGCGCTCGGCCTCTCACATCTGAGTGGGGTTTACACCCCTGCCCCTCGCATTAAGTGTGTTTTGTCAAGTTGTTTTAGGCCGTT
>NZ_KV833316.1:0-371 GCF_001837615.1 Corynebacterium sp. HMSC070H05 | reverse complement strand
TTCAACCCGGCCAACTCGAAGTTGGACGCCAATGGCAAGGGTGTCTTGGCTTTCGACGGTGCCGTCCGGTGGACCGGCCACAAGGCCTACGCCCCGGAAGGGCAGGACTACGGTCTGGATATCCAGTTTTCCGATGTGAAGGTGCACGTCGATGGCACCGCCGGCAAGATCTCCGTTGATTACTGGGTGCGCGGCACCAACATCACTGGTGACGAAAGCGCGCTCAACGAACGCGGCGATGACGCTGTCTTTGCTACCTTCACCCTCCCGGAGGCGATCACCCCGGCCGCCGGCAAGACGTTCAACACTTCCCCGGACGGTGTCACGAAGGATAGCGGCGTGAAAACAACGCTCACCGAGGAGGGCGCCAA
>NZ_KV833315.1:0-271 GCF_001837615.1 Corynebacterium sp. HMSC070H05 | reverse complement strand
CGTGGTACTGCATGCGGCACTCCACCACCATCGCCATCACCACGCAAGATATCCATGAGTGCATCGGCCATCTGGCCGGCTGGTGGCAGTTCCGTATCGATCAGCCCACGCAGCGTGTGCTCAATATCAGCAATATTGCGCGCCGAATGCGTCAAGTGCAGCGTGGCCATCCCTTCGCGAGCACGAGAAAACCGCACTTGCTTTTCAGGCGCGGGTTTCTTCGCATCAATAACCTGATCGGCATAGCGCGAGAGCGCATCGAAGCGGCCCT
>NZ_KV833314.1:0-1799 GCF_001837615.1 Corynebacterium sp. HMSC070H05 | reverse complement strand
GGCGTCCAACTTCGAGTTGGCCGGGTTGAATTTGAAGCCATACTTCAGGGGAACTTCGCTTGACTGGAAACGCTGCGTCGGAGGGTTGTACTCCAAGAAGCCGCCGAAGCTATTCAGATCGCCTGGTTCGGTAACCTCAACCTTGCCCTGTGCAATTGGGCCGGTGAGGTAGTTGGAAAAGCTGCGCTTGAGGTTCCAATCAAGGCGCGCATCTTGCAGATTTGGCAGCGCCTCAGCCGCGATCGCGGATGGCACCGGCACCGCCCCAGCAACGAGCGCAAAGGTAGCGGCGCTCACAAACAACTTCTTCCTCATTGAAGCTCCCTCCAAATAGACTATAGGTAAGCCTAAGCTAACCATAATGAGGTAAGCCTTACCATAGGGGGTATTGTCCAGAAACTTTCCAGAATTAAGGGCATGGTAAGTAAATGCAGGCTAACCTATTGAGCATGAGGAAAACTGCCGCCCTGTGCACTGCCACAACAGTCGTTTTGAGCGCACTGATTACCCCCGTTGCAAACGCGGAAACCCCCGTCGGATCAGGTGTAGAAGCCTCCGGCACCGTCACGTGGCCCATCAAGGCCTCGTTCCTACGCTATGTCCAAGGCATTGCCGGCGGCGAGATCCATACCGCCGGAGGAACCAAGGCAATCACTGACACAAAAGGCAAGGTGACTGGCTTCGAATTCCCAGTCAACCCGCGCAGCACCGTCGTTGAGCAGGATCGCACGGTCGTTGACTTGGAGGGCTCGCTGCACTTCTACGGCCACGCCGGTCTCGGCAAGGGCGGGACGTGGGGCCTGAATCTGCGTTACGACGATCTCAAGATCCTCGTGACCGAGTCGACCACCGCCGCCATCACCGCCGACTACATCGTCGAGGGAGGACTTCCCGGCGCCCGAGCCGAGCGAAAGGTCGCGGATGATGCCACTTTGGCCACGTTCACACTCCCCCGCCCCATCACTGCCACCGTCGGCGGTGGCTACACAGCAGAAGTGACTCCTACGCTCGCCGCTGGTGGCGCGGCGTCGCTGCTCAACTATGACGAGGGCACTACGCTTAACGACGGTCGTTTGAACCTCACCCTGGCGTTTCACTCCAAGGGATCGGCCCCCACCCCGACACTGTCTGAGGAGCAGCAGTTCAAAGCGCAGGGCAGCGCGGCTGCCGACGCGAAAACGATCGGCATCGCTGGTGCCCTGCTCGCTGTGCTTGCTTTGTTGGGCGCGGGCGCGGCGTGGTTCTCAGGCCTGATACCAGGCCTGCCGCCTGCACCCGCTCTTTCCCTGTAGCTGGCGCGCTACTGGATCTCAGCCGGATCCTTGCGCTCCGGGTACACGGTCGGGCGCACGCCCGCGATGTCCTCGACGACGCGAACCACCTGGTGGGAGTAGCCGTACTCGTTGTCGTACCAGACGTAGAGCACGAGGTGGTTGCCAGATGCGATGGTGGCCAGGCCGTCGACAACCGACGCGTGGGTAGTACCCAGAAGGTCAGTGGACACAACCTCCGGCGAGTTGATGTAGTCGATCTGCTGGCGCAGGTTGGAGTGGGTGGACACGCGACGCAGGAAGGTGTTCACCTCGTCCTTGTTCACTTCCTTCTCCAGGTCCAGGTTGAGCACTGCCATGGACACGTCCGGGGTGGGCACGCGGATCGCGTTGCCGGTGAGCTTGCCCTCAAACTCGGGCAGCGCCTTGGACACGGCCTTCGCAGCACCAGTCTCGGTGAGCACCATGTTCAGGCCAGCAGCACGCCCACGACGGTCACCCTTGTGGAAGTTGTCGGCCAGGTTCTGG
>NZ_KV833313.1:0-39045 GCF_001837615.1 Corynebacterium sp. HMSC070H05 | reverse complement strand
TTTTCCAAGCCATCGCCGACGCTTACGAACTGTGAGCGCTCTTTGAAAAATAGCGCTGACACCTTGTACATCCAGGGCAAAGGCAGCCTGCGCGCCGAGCTTGAAGCAGTGATGAAAACCCAAGATGTGCTCATCCGCGGCGGGAAGCGGCGAAAAACACGGCCCCGCAATGCCGGAGTGTTCACCGGTAAGCCATGGATCAAAGGCGCTGAAATCATGTTTAGACCACGTGTTTAGTAACACTGTGGTGAGTATCGGGTAACGCCCGGGTGAGTATCGAGTAACGCCCGGGCGTTTTAGGGTTTCGGTGGGGTTATTGGGTCAGTCGCATGTTGGTGCCTTCGAGTGTGATGATTTCGGCGCCGGCGACGAGTCGGTTGAGGATGGATTCGGCGATGACGGCGTCGGGGATGGATTTGTACCACTCGTCGGGTGTGAATTGGGATGTCACGATGGTTGATCCACGGGGTTCGCGTTCTGCAAGGATGTTGAGCAGTTGGTGTGCGGTGGCGGCATCGATTGGGGTGGTGAGGAAGTCGTCGAGGACTAACACGTCGGTGTGGTGGAGGTCTTCGAGGAATGTGATGCGGGCTGGGTCGTCGTGTTTGAGCACGGCGAGGTGGTTGGCGAGTGTGTCGGTGCGGAAGAAGCGTGCGGAGTAGTCGTTTCTGCACGCTGCGGTGAGCAGTGCTTGGGCGAGGTAGGTTTTTCCGACGGAGGATTTGCCCAGGATGACAATGTTTTGTGCGCTTTGGCACCATTGGCAGTGAGCGAGTCGGGTGATTTGCTCCTTGTTGATGGTGCGGCCGGGTGTGTAGGTGATGTCTTCGATGCAAGCATCGGGATTTGGCGATCGGGATGCTTTGAGCAGTTTGTTGACTCGTCTCTCACGCTTGGCCGCTACCTCTTTATCGAGTGCGTAGAGCACTTTGTCTTAAGAAACTCCAGTCGTCGAATGCGGGATCGGCGGCGATGTCGATGACGCTTTGTCCGAAGGCGGTCATGCGTAGGTCGGTAAAGATCGGCAGGACTGATTCGTCGAGGAAGCGGGCGGATGCTGATGCTGGCTGTGGGTGGGACATGGGTTATGCAGATCCCTTCTTGGTGAGGTTTTCGAGGCTGAACTGAGCAGCACCACCGAGGTAGGCGCCGCGTGTGTCACGGGTTGCGGGGGCAGGCACACCGTCAATGGGTCTGCCGGTTGATTGGTCGGTTGGTACATCGGTGCCTGTGGGGCGTGTGGAGGTGTCTTTGCGTACGGCGGCCATCATGTTTTTCACCGCGGTATACGACACAAAACGCCTGGCGCCGTCAGTGGACACCAAACGCCGGCAGGCTTCTTCGAGGATTGGCTTGTTGGCGTGTTTGCCCATGTTGAGTACGTTGCGGCACGCTTGGTACGCCTGGGCAGGGATCGCCTTGGCTTCGATGAGCTCGGAGATCACTTGGTGGGTGGCCGGCCCGATTTTGGCGGCTTCGCGCAGGAAGTACTCGCTTGTCCACAACCCACGGGTGTCGCTTATGTTCGCCGGGATGTGGTCAGTGTCGGTGACGTACACTCCGCGGGCACGTGCGAGTTGGTGGGTGGCCACACGCTGCCCGGCGTCGAAGACAGCAAGGCTGTCACCGGTGATACGCACATCCACGGTGCGGCCCACCAGCTGGTGCGGCACTGAGTAATGCGCGTTGTGCACTCTGATGTGGAAATTGGGTGCGACTTTGGCGCGTTTCCATTCGGTGCGCTGCCACGGTGTTGCCGGTAGTGCGGTGAGCACGTCGCGTTCGAACTGATCAAACAATGCGCGTCTGCTCGTCGCGTTGCCGCGAAACGGTTCGGCAGCGTTGATCCTATCGACCAGGGTGGTGATTTTTGTGTTGAGCTCGTCTATCCCGATGCATTGGTGGACATCGAGTGCGTGGATGACGTTCTGGGTGACGATCTTGACTGCGGCTTCGACGCTGGCTTTGTCTTTGGGCCGTTTTGCACGAGCCGGCAACGCGGCGGTGTTGTAGTGCTCCAAAAACTCCTCGTAGGTGGAGTTGACCCGGCGATTCCTGTCCGTAGCACTGATCGCGTTCGAGGCTGTCGAGGCGTTATCTGGCACGATGACCTCGGCGACCCCGCCGAAATACTCGAACGCGCGTATATGGGCTGTAAGCCACGCGTCCTGGCGCTCATCTGCGCACGCGCAAGCGAATACCATGCCCGAGTACGGCAGCGAGGCGACAAAGATACTGACCTTCGAGCCTTGCCCACCGGTGGGGTCAAACAGTCGCATCTTCGTGCCGGCCCAGTCCACCTGCATCGTATGGCCTGGGGCATGGGTGATCCTGGCGGTCAGCCCAGTTGTATCAACGTGTTGGGCTACAAGCTGGCGAAACCGCTCGTAGCTGTAATACCGCTGGCCCAGCCCCGCAGGCTGTGCGGTGTAGCGGCCCCACAGCACCTGCAGAGTCACCTTGTTGCGCCCGGTGCGCGCCTTGGCGACAGCGTCGAAATCGATCGGGACGAAATCCCCCTGAGCATGGCTGCGCCCGTCGACGAACCAGTCCGCTAGCTCATGATCTGCAACCCCACGAAGTTGCTCACGCGTTGTGATGTTGTGTTCCACAAGCGCATCGCGTGCTTTTTGAACGGTGGTGTGCGAGCACCGCGAACTCGAACAGATTTGGCGGACAGACCAGCCTTTGAGCACTTGATCCATTACCGCCCGGTAGTCAGTCACAATCAGACTCCTCTGGTAACGCCGCGTGCCCTGAAGTCACGCGGTCACCAGAATCCTCCCCCGGAGCGTTACTGGATGCTCACCAATGTGTTACTCGATACTCACCACGGTGTTACTAGATACGACCGCGCAACAAAATCACCCGGCGCAGCCCAGAAGCTGATGACCGGGCAATCCCTGGACACTGGGAAGGAGATCTTGTTATCGGCAAAGGTGGCAAAAGCGCGCTGATTACCCTGGTAGAGCGCACCAGCCGCTACACCCTGCTTGGTCATCTGCCCACCGAACACACATCGATGACAGTGATTGAAACGATTCAGCAGATGGTCAAAGACCTCAACGCCGAACAGCTCAAGACCATCACCTGGGACCAAGGCGTGGAAATGGCTGAAACCGCACGCGTGCGCATCAAAGACGGCTGCGAGGTGTACTTTTGCGACCCACACTCACCGTGGCAGCGGCCAACCAACGAAAACACCAACGGTGAGATCCGCCGCCGGTTCTACAAGAAAGGCACCGACTTCGCCGAAGTAACCCCCGAACACGTCGCCTGGGTGCAAAACGAGCTCAACGCCACACCACGACAAGTCCTCGGCGGCGCAACACCACGTGAAATGCTTGAGCAACTATCCAAACGTGGTGCATTGACCGCTTGATCCCGCCTTGAATAAACGCCGAGAGAAACTATCTGACAGCGACGTAGGCAGCCCCTGGTGAGTACCACCTCTGAATAAAGAACGGACAACTCTGGCCCGATCGGCTTTCTATTCGAACGCTGATCTGAAAATACCCTGTAGGGTCGGGTTTCAGGTACTGGTAGTGGAAGCCCCCTGGCGACCACACCAGTCCTTCAACGTTGTCATTCTCACTGCCTTCGATCCCAATCAGCAACGTTGTCGACTCCCCTTTAAGGGCATATCCAGATATTTCGATGACGCCGTTTTCGTCCGACATACCGGTAAAGTTCAATCGGCCTAGGTCATCAGGAACCCGTTTCAATTCACCGAAGCGTCCAAGGTCCGGAAATAGCATCTGGAGCTGCCCTCCATGGATCTGCTTGCTTTCCAAGAGGCTGACGCTAGCAACCGGGTCGAATCCGACGCTGTTTTCATCCTCTAAGTCCCTAAGCTGCTTGGCAAGCTCCGCAATTGACAACTCCGCACGCTTTAAGTTCTCTGTAAGCAGTCGATCAATATCAGACTGGCTGGGCGCCGAACGATTGGGGTTGTGCGGAGTAATGAAGTCCTTGACTGCTGTAACTAGGCTATCCTGCTTCGACGTATTGATAACCTCTACTCCAGCGAGGTTTAACAGGCAGAAGCGCAAAATTGAACCCAACTGATAAAGGTTGAAAAAGGACCATTTCTGTTCGTCTTGTTCAATTAGTGAGGTCATTGCATTGACATCCACTAAAGAGCCGTCGAATTCTCCATCGCGCAAGAATTCCAGCATTTTCGGGCGGGCTCCTTTAAAAAGTTCAATACGCCAGTTATAACGGCCAAATGAACTTTGCGATGGGAACGCGGAGTTAAACCGGTAGGGCCCTGCTGCCTTCCCCCTCCAGCGAAGACCCATATAAGAAAGGTACTGTTGCAATGCATCAGGCCAACGATCGTTAGCGAACGGCGCATTTTCGATTTGCCGAGACATCCTCCGATTCAACAAATAATGAAAAGCCTGAGCCTTTGTGAATTCAGGGGCTGATCCGAGAATAATCCGCAGCGCGCGGTAATCGAGGAACGGATGAACTTCGGCAGCTGTTGCATTATTTGCAGTCAGTGTACTTCCGGTAAGTAGCGGCAATCGGTACTTCAGCTTCCATGCAACCTCAATTTTCTCAGGCGGCACTCCCTCGAGCTCCCGCTCTAAGGATGCTCGGTAACGAGTTGAAAGCAACTCCGCACCGTCCTGGTTAAGCAACGGTGCGTTCGCGAGCTGCCCCATCTCGCGATCAATAAGCGCTCGAAGTGTTAAGGAATTACTCCCCTTGGTACCGTACTCATGTCCTCCGAGCACAATAGACGGGCGAACACCTACCCATCTAATATCAGCCAGCGAGCTTAAGGAAAAATCAGTCATCAAGTCGCGGGCGATATTCGCCGAAAGATCCTGCGGCTTCACGACCAAAGGAGGACTGGAGACATGATGGCTGTCCCCCAGTCCTGCAATTTCCATTAGATCGACAGCCGCCATAACGTCCGGGGAATACGGTTCACCACCGGTTGAAAACGAAATCCATTTGCCGTAGATCTCATCTCCTAGCAAACCGAGGATCGCTCGAGAGTCTTTGCCTCCACTCAGGGATAAGGATTTTCCACATTGCGTACCTAAAATGTAGTCGCTAACGCTAGATGCGTAAGCCTCAACCATAGCTGGAAGATCACGATCATCGATTCTTTCCGTTAAGGTACCCCAAGATTGGTTCGCGGAAACTTCCGTCGTAGAATCTTTTGAAACTATCCATTTCGATCCTGGCCTCGTACGATTCACCCCCTGAATATGGTGAGCGTAATCGAAGTTATGGTGTTTCTGGAGGGGCCAAGCCATCGCGATTGGGTCCAGCTTTGTCCGAGGTTCGATCAACGGATATAGAAGGGGAAGATGATTTGTAAACACCCAGCTATCGTGAAGATCGGCATATACGAAACCGTCTGTGCCTGGACAGCTAGCGAAGACGCGAATTTCATCCCGGTAGAGCGCAAATCCGCATGCGGATTCAGGGTGAACTGTAGGGTCACCTCTTAGCTCTCGATGCATCAAAATCTCGGGTAACCAGCCGCGCGCGTTAGCGGTCAGCACTCCCTGGCCAAATACCAAACAGTCATCGTCACGATGGAGCAACTCGGCCTCCTGGGCAGATCCATAATCGAAGATCGCAACCTCGGCCGCACCACGCGAGTAGTAATTTCTTGTCGGCTCATTATCATAGAGCGTGTAACTCTCAAGATCCTTTAAATTGATAGTTGACGAATACCCAGGTCTTTTTACTCGCCCGATAATAACCGACATTTATCGCTCCTCCGACATGAACCCGTGGCGGGAACCTTTACTACACGCTAGCCAATTTACAACATGTGGGATCGACCCACACATCATAAGGTCGCTTCCTACGCACAGTTGCTGGGATCAGCAATGTCACGCTGAATCCGAGATTCACGGTGCCAATTCCTTTATATTGGCGGGCATCGCTACAACCAGGTACCGGATAGTAGAGGCTTGACTACCCCATAGTCGTTTCAGTTAGTCCCCTGTAGCACCGCTGCAATAATGTCAGCACGGGTATAGAACACTACTTGTACGCGAAATTCCATCTATAAATGAAGACGCTGTGCAAGGTAACTGGAGAATTCTTCCATCTGAAGTACAGTTTTTGTGATAATTGTCTACGGTTGCGGGAATACCCTGCCACCTCCCGATTGGTCGATGCCTCTGATTCCGACCGCGTTTAGGCGAGCTACGGCGTGAGAAACCAGGAAGTCTTCAACAGTCCGTGGCTATTTCACAGTTGCTCGATCTCCCGCCTTACCCCAGCGTTGTCATAAAGATGCGTCTTCCCCTACAACGTTGCGGCTACCCCATAGTTACGCTTCTCGCCTACTACAAGGCATTGTGCAACGACGTTTCAAACCTCGGCGCGACCACCGGCACGTAGCTTGTACGAGCAATCCCCCGACCAAACTCCGGTCACCAAGAATGCGCGCCAGCGGCCCTTCGACAACCTGATCGATGCTACCAGGTCCTCTTGTTTTCTAGACGAAACAGACCCACAGACAGCCCAGCGGGATCTTTCAGCTCAACCCGTTAGGGAACGCTGTAGGGCACGGGAAGATTCTTACTATACAACTCCAAGAACCTTGACATCGGGTACCGGGTTTCTACGTACTCGATTCCTTCTTCAGCCTCTGCTTTGAAGGTTTCGAAGTCGCGACACGACAACACGAAGTCTCGCATATCGACAAGTCTGTCAAAGATGTACTTCTTTGGGTACATGTACTCTGCACCCTCCCAGGGACGCAATAGCGTGATATTGCCAGCAGCAAATCCTTCAGCAGCCGCAACATGTGAACCTTCCGCATCACTCAACGAAAGGATAAACCCCTTGTCAGCCAAGGCCTCAGAAGTATCGACCCATCCTTCAAATCGAACGGCCGATTCCAACCCATTCTGGCGGATATACCTTTCACAATTTCGGAAATACCGGCGCTCTTCGGCATCATTGTAAACCCACCCCAGCTCTTCGGCCTTTTTTCCAAAAACCGTCAAGTTGTAGCGCGGGTCTATTTCACGCAGCGATTTCAAGAGCACAAGCGCCCTTTTGTAACCTTTTCGGATAGGAACGCTTCCGACCATTACGAGGTTGAATACCTTATTTGGATCATCACTGCGAATGTAAGACTCGGTCTTAATATAGTTAGGAACATATGCGACCTTTGAACGGTCAAAATCAAATACTCTCTGAGTTTCCTCAAACATGCCTGGCGCGATCGTAATCACTTTATCGACCGCCTCGCGATTCAGCATGTGCCCGTATTCCTTTGAAGTTTCGAACCTATGCAGGCGGACTTGAAGCGATTGTCTTGCTCCCTTGTTCTGTGAATACCAGACTGCGTTGCCTAGCATCCACTCGCAGTGGATTGCATCAGCCCAATTCAGCAGCCTCCTACTCACTTCTTCATCGTGTGAGTCGTGACCTGACCATTCGTCGACCCTTACTTGATAAAACTTTGATAGTTCCGGAATCGCGGGAAGAATAAAGCGCAAGTCATAACCAGCGATTAATAGTCTCAACTTGATTGACTCAAGAAACTCGCTATACCGGCCCTCGAGGATAAAGTTGCAGATCTCACTGAACCTCGGCCCGTAGTTGAACGCGTCTACCGCATTGCGATGCGTTTGCAGAAACAATCGCAATTCATCAAATTTACCCCGACTGAGACCACCGCGATTAAACCTAATCATGTTCTGAATGGCGGAAGACAGCGCTACCTGGCCACGGAGCGCGAAGTAATCTACGCCAACGGAGCCAAGGAGCTCGGAAGACCAACTCCACGCAGTGAGATGATTCGAAAGCTCACGATCCTGATACTGCTGAGTGCTGGACGCACTCCCACTTTCAACTGCTACATGGTAGACGAAGTCTGGTTCATCAGAGTAAGCAAACTTTCCCAACGACAGCGACTTATATAGGAAAATCGCATCCTCTGCTAAGCGAAGCTCACTTGGCCACCAAATCTGGTTGTCAATAAGGAACTGTCTCCGATAAACCCCGCACACCGTAGTGCTGTGGTTCTTCACGACCATCTCAATTCGCTCACTACGAGACAAATCGTCAGACCAGTCATTCAATCGGTTCATCACAGTGCGTGTTTTTCCGTTGTCCCGCACCAAGGGCGCCCGCACCACATCGGCCCCCCACTGACGAGCGATCTCGATCTCCTTCGCAACTCCGGCTGGCAGAATCTCATCATCCGGATCTAGGTGAAAAACGAACTCACCAGTAGCCCGTTCAAGTCCCATATTGCGCGGAATGGAGGGGGTTCCGTTATTAGCATCAAGACGGATCGGCACTACCCAATCACGACTACTCGCGTACTCGCAGACTACGGCATAGGTATCGTCGACCGAGTGGTCGTCAACGAGAATAACTTCTAGATCTCCGATGACCGTCTTCAATACGTCCAGCGAAGCTAAGCATTTAGAAATTTTAGAAGCTACGTTATAGGTCGGAATAATAACGCTTAATAATGGCACGACGGCTCCTTATACTCGATAGATGGTTGTTGATTTGGAGCTAGCCGCGTCGATCAGGAAATCAGCCAATTGCGCCGACTCCACCAAGGCAGGCCGATTCCAGTCAAAGGTGCCAAATCTATACTTAGGCTCGCCATCACCTGCACAGACCATCGGAACATCCGTGTATTGCGAATGGAGCAACATAACCTTAAGACTGCTTTGGAGTCGTGCGGGCGTTGGCGCTTGCCCTAGGGAAAACACAAGTGCTCTTCCAGCCTTTCCGGACAGTTGGCCGACAGGGGTTTGCCCACTTGCAATAAGCGGTTCGTAAACCACCGAAATCCCCGCGGTGTTAAGTTCCATAAGAGCATCAGAGTAATCCAAACTGGATGCCTCCGCAGAGAGACTAATCACCTTCGGAGCGGGCCAGTGACCAAAACTTCGAAGGGCAGAATGTGCAGCGCGAGCATCTTCCAAGCTGCCCACTCTGCAAATCAAGCTGACTAGGTCAGAGCTGTCACCAAAAGGGAGTCCAACGGTTCTGAGTATTTGCTCGAATCGTTTGCGATAAGTGTGCTCCGAAAGAACAAGCTGGAGATTCTCATCCCGCGCCCTCTCAATGTCCTCAGCTTCCTTTTCGACAAACCGTTCTGACTCCAAATCGGAATAAAGAACATTATCGCCAAAGAAGTCATAAACACCATTCGAAAAGTTCGATATAACGAATGTATTACACGCCATAAGCTCGAAAATTCGACGAGCGAACATGGTCGGACTGTTCGTCTCAGTGTTGATCGTAATGCCCGTTTCAGATTCCTTGTAGACAGATGCCATAAGCTCGTTTGCAATCGGCGGATTCAAATACCGGCGGAATCGCTCGGGGAACTCTTTCGAGGGATCATCGGAGCCATAGAACCGGTCATAAATTTTTAGGTTTAGGCCAGATTCAATTACCGCATCAAAGGTTTTTTCCATAGCCAGGCTTCGCTGAACGTGGTTGGAGTACCAGCCGCCGGCGAAGATGACATCCTTCGACCGCTCTCCCCTTTCAATTGGGTTGAAGAGTCTCGGTTGAACCGCAAATGGCAGTACGCCGACGCTGGAATGGCCATGCTCGCGCCGATAACGATCCGCAGACGCGAGATCGGTAGTGAAGATATGATCAAACTTTAGTGCGGTGTCGACGAAGTTATGGACTTTGTCGTCGTAGTGCGATGGATCTTCCTTGTTCCAAAACACAGTAGGAATTCGCCGTTGCTTGCAGTACTCAAGAATCTTAAGCAATTCCGAGCGGTTCTCGTTTGGGAAGTTCTTAGAAGCGTAGATACGTCCCTTCCACGGTCTCGTCTGCGAGTCGCCTCCGCTCCACGCCGACTCGCAAAAGAACAATTCCGGCTGGTGGCGATCCATTTCCTCTCGCCAATTTGAGTAGCTGAGGTTTACTAAGTCACACTCAAACTTGAAACTGTTGTACGAAAACTCGTCAAGAATCGCAGCGACGCGTATTTCTCGAGGTGCCCTGTTTTCAAACCACTCCCGCGTTTTTCCGTTAATCACACCTGTCAGTCGGTTGCCCAACCGTGGTTGCAACGACCATTTGTAAAACTTTAAGACAAGCTTCGCCGCCCCAAATGGAAGCGTGACTTCGATGCTCGTATCAGTTTTGTCACCGCTGATCCCGAGGTACGTAAAGTGACCATACTTTTCGCTGACTGATGGGAGTGTTGGAAACTCGATTTCATGACCGTTTTGGTCGTAAACTGCAGCGGACATAAGTCCTGCCTTGTAGTCAATGACATTTCCGTCGAAAAACAACGAAAAGTTCAAGACCACAGATTCGGCATCAGCAACATCCAAAGCTATCTCGACCGGATCCTGCGTAAGTTGGATTGAATCATACGATGAGAAGGAAGTATTAACAGTCACCACGAACGGCGTATGAAAAACCTCACCCCCCTCGGTTCGAATGCCTGTCTCCACTACCGAGCCACATCGATCGACTATTGCAGCGGAGTGTACCGGTGCCGACGCACCGTGTTCTTTCACACGTTTGGCTTCACCGCCGTCCACGGAAGCCTTTCCCTGGCCATCCTTTTGCTCCATAGCCCGTGGAGCCAGCCGATGAGCAAACCCTTCAAGCTGCCTTGAAATCCCACCCACCCTCGACTCGAGCAGGCTTAGTTGGCGCGTTGCGGCTTGATTTACACTAGCAGACACCCCAGCCCCATTTTTAGGCGGTAGACCCCTAATCACGGAGGCTATATTGGCATTAACACGTTGATTCTGCTTTTCGTTCCGGATAGCAGTAATAGTAACGCCAGTGGCAGAAAATGCCAGAAACAGAATGGCAAACAACCCTACGATAGTTGACGAGCCACCAGACACTGCGAAAGCAATCCCGAGTGCCCCGGCAACTGATGCTCCAACGAGACACGCGATCGTCGCTTTAAAGCCTTTGGGTCTTAACACAATTACACACCTACCCCAGGCACTCATACCGAGTGCTGTAACTTATCTCATTTGCTCAGTTATCCTACCAACTGCATGTTTCATTCGCGTACTAGTCCTTGAGCAAGCCGCTTTCTCTTTTCAATTCAAAACCGGCTCAACTGTCGAGGCGCCGGCATAACCCCCATTAGATTCTCGCGAAAGTTTTGCTTCCCATAAAGCTTTGCCATTGCGCTTCTTCCCGCTGATCGGAAAGAAATGAAGTGATCCACGTGGCGGCATCGAAGAATTGTTTGCGCCATCTCTATAATCTCATCGAAAATGTATTCGGCGGGGTACATAAATTCACTCCCCGGCCATCTTCGCAACAAGGTCACTCCTCCTGCGACGAAACCTTCCGACGCCGCTACATGCGACCCCTCGATGTCACTAAGCGACAGAACAAAACCGATATCTGCTAAAGCTTCCTCGGTTTCAACCCACCCTTTATACGAAATCGCATCCGCTAAGCTGTTTTCCCTTACGAACCGTTCACACTGTTCAAAGTAGCGTTGCTCCTCTGGATCATCAACAACCCACTGGAGATCTTGCGGTTTACGCCCGTACAGGTGCAGGCTATAGCGAGAATCGTAGGTTCGGAGTTCCCGCAATAGCTCCAGCGCGCGCCGAAAGCCTTTTAGCTTCGGTACAAATCCAACCATTCCAATCCTGAATACGCGATCCGGATCTTCTCCGCACTTATAGTCCTCTATGGGAATGTAATTTGGAACGTAAGCAAGTTTATCCCGTGGGATACCCCAGGTCAGCTGCACTTCGTCCATCATCGCAGGGGATATCACGAGGAACCGGTCCACAGCGTCTATATCGACATCAAAACCGTACTGTCGCGTCAACTCAAAGCGATGTATCCTCACCACCATAGACTGGTCTGGACGTTTATTAGCGGAGTACCAAATAGCGTTGCCGAGCATCCATTCGCAAAAGACTACGTCCGCCCATTCCAGAAGCTCCGTCGACTGCTGCTCGTCGTGATCACTATGGCTACTCCATTCGTCAACACGCACCTGGTAAAAGTGCTCAAACTGGGTAATGGCCGGCAACACAAACTTCAAATCGGGCCCCGCTATAACCATTCGAGGCTTTATCGCTGTCAGGAATTCCTCGTAGCGGTCTTTCAGGACCAGGTCCCTGAGTTTTGCAAATCTTGGCGCATAATCGTATCGGGCGATTTGAGCATGCGACCGCAAGAGGTCCCCGAACCGTTGAAATACCTTTCGGCTAATTCCCTCCCGATTATTCCGGATCAGGCTCTCAAACACAGCCTGCAGTGCTACTTGCCCGCGAGTGCGGAAAAAATCAATCCCCAGTTTCTGCAGAATCGACTGAGACTCAGACCACGCCCGAATGTGGTTTTCCATCTCAACATCTCCATACCTCTGAGTTATTGACGTTTGCCCAGGTACTGGCGTTGCATTGTAGATGTAAATTGGTTCTTCAGAGTACTCGACGTTGCCCAGGGCAAGCGCTTCATAGAGGAACACTGCGTCCTCTGCCATTCGTAAATCAGCAGACCATTGCAAATCGTTAGACAACAAAAAGTCGCGCGAATATAGTGCTGTAGGCGTTGTACTGTGAAACTGCACAATGGCCTTCGCTTTGGCTGCACGCGAACGAAGCCTCCCCCACCCTTCGATGGTATTCATCTTTAATGCACGCTCGCCGTCAACTCGAATCAGGGGCGCCCGGACAAGGTCTGCGCCAGTCGCTAGTGCAACGTCAAGCGCAGCTAGGACCCCCTCCGGGAGAATCTGGTCGTCAGAGTCCAGAAAAATTACATACTCCCCACCCGCCAATTTCAGACCCACGTTTCTGGGAACGGATGGTGACCCAGAGTTCTTTTCAAGTTGCCTGGTGAGCGCCCAGTCATGGTTTGAAACAAATTCACAAATACGTTCGAAGGTGGTGTCTGTAGAGCGGTCATCAATGAAGATCGCCTCAATATTTACCAACTGGCGAAGATCCTGCAAGGACTTAAGACAGGAGATGACCTTCGCCCCTGCATTAAACGTAGGGATGATTACGCTGATAATCGGTTGCATAGTCACATTCAGTCGACGGGGAGCTGGTCAAATGGTTCACCATGCATTATTGCAAACAAGGACTTTTCTACGAACTCTACGGGGATCGTTGCGACGCCTTCGAGAGGCTGTTTGGTGACCAGATATGGAGATCGTTTTCGTAGCGCCTGAGAAACTGCACAGGACGCATATTGGAGATGAAGTACGTGGCTATCAATTACATCTTCCAAAACAAGTGCGCTTGGCAGCTGTCTCGCTAAAACAATTACAAATGCATCAACCGATCCCGATTCAAGCAGCTCCATTTCACGCGAGAATTCCTCTGTTTGTCGTACTACCCGTACTCCATCACGATTCAAATCGCGTAGAAGTAGGCCATAATCGAACGCAGAAATCTCAGGGCCGATGAAAATGATCTTGGAAGAGACACTAGGGTGCTGAAACGACCTGAGAAACTCGAACACTTCTTTCGCTTCGGAAATGTTCTCAACCCCCACCCCGAGCGCCAAAGCGTTTGTTGGACCCACAACGTCCAATCCCAGAATCTTGGCGATTTCTTGGAGCCGCCGTGTGTAGGTGTGATCACGAAGCACCGATCGCAAATTCTCCCGTCGTGCTCTTTCAATAAACTCATCGTCGAGCTTTTCAGTGCTGCCAGTCTCTCCACCCAAGAAAAGGACATTATCACCAAACAGGTTCTCAACCCCTTTGGAATAGTTCGAGATCACAAAGGTGTTGCACGCCATCAGTTCGAAAATCCGGCGCGCAAACATTGTTTCAGATTGGGTTTCGGTGTTAATCGTTAATCCAAATTTAGATTCCTTGTAGGCTTCGCTAACTCTGTCACCCGGGAGAGCAGGGTAGACGAAAGGCCGGAATCGTTCGGGGAATCGGTGTGTATCGTCATCAGTGAATCCATAGAAGCGGTCATAAATTTTTAGCCCCCTTCCCGATTCCAAGATGCGATCGAGTATTCTTGCCATCTCTTCTGAACGTCTCGCGTGATTTTCATACCACCCGCCCGCAAAGACAATGTCGTCAGTTCGTTCCACTTCCTCGATCGGGTTGAATAGTTTTGGCTGTGCGGCGAACTGAAGCACATGGACGCTTTGATGACCATGTTCTTCCTTGTAACGAGCCACACAGTCAATATCTGTTGTCAAAATGTGGTCGAAGAGAACCGCTGTGGCCACGAAATCATGCTTGGCATCGTCGTAGTGTGATGGGTCTTCTTTATTCCAAAAAACTGTAGGGATCTGTTTTCTTCGGCAATACTCTAAGATTTCTAACAGCACTGCCCGATTTTCAAACTCAAAGTTCTCAGAGGCGTAGATCTTCCCTTTCCAGGGACGTGATTCCGAATCATGTCCTGACCACGCCGACTCACAGAAGAAGAAGTCGGGTGGAAACGCATCAAATTCTTCTCTCCAATTCTCGGGCGTCAGTGCCACCAAGTCGCATTCGTGCGAAAAGCTCTGATACGAGAACTCGTCAAGGATTGCTGCTACGCGTAGGTCATTGAGTCGGCGCGAACGCCGTTCCCCTTTTCCCGATCGCGCGCTCCCCCCCAGCCGCGACCGCACCATCCTTTGGTTGATCCCGTCGAGCGCGCGGATTGTGGCCTTAGCCCGCTTCGAACCCCGTTGTGCTTCCTTCTCACTGCGCACGAGCCGCAGTGCCTCCCCGGCTCCGATCAGGCTAACTCCAACTGCTTCCAAACCGCCAGTAACTGTTTTGGAGACACAAGGCGACAAAGCTCGGGAAAAAGCTAAAGTCGCGAATCCGGAGACCGTTAAACCAAGGTTAATTTTGAAAAACTTGGGGGCATGCATGCACTCCAGTTTAATGGAGACCTACTAATCTCCCGCTTATAACCTAGAGCCTTCATCGACTATTTCCACCTGAGGCTGCTGAATCCGCGTTACTTCAAGAAGGGTTTTCGCATCTTTTTCGGACCCACTTTTTAGCAAGTCAGAGAACTCAGAATACTGGGCCGCCACTTCATCCGTCGGCCCATCGGCAATCATGTCCCCCTGGTGAATCCAGATGCACCTTGAGCAGTTTTCTTTGATTACCGGCAAAGAGTGAGACACAAGGAAAATGTTGCCTGCTTCTTCGAGCAACGATTTCATGCGCTCCTGCGCTTTCGCTCCAAACGCTGAATCTCCAGTTGAAAGAGCTTCATCAACCAAGAGAATCTCTGGGCTAATCGCAGTTGAAATTGCAAAGCTCAATTTTGACCCCATTCCCGACGAGTAAGTACCCATCGGCCGAGTGGCTGCCTCTCCTAGCTCCGTCCACTCGATGATTTCCGGAACCATGTCGCGCGCTTCCATCGGACCCACACCCATTGCAAGTAACCCGAGATAGGCATTCTGCTCTCCTGTGAGCCAGCTTTGCAACGCGGGTGACACACCTAATAAGGTTGGCTGATCAGACACGTAAACAGTCCCCGATGTTGGAGACTCACTCCCACCGATAATTCGTAGAAGAGTCGACTTTCCCGAGCCATTTCGACCTATAATGCCGATGGACTCACCTTTCTCAGCTACGAAGCTAATGTCACGAAGTGCATCGACAGTTCTGGTCCTTTTTTGTCGAAAGAAGGACCGCCCGTCACTCGCCGACGCGCCAGTAAGAACATATTCTTTTCCTACGCCCGCGACGACAACAGCCGGGTTCTCTATAGTTTCTTCCATAGTGTGACTCACCCCATCACGGCCGGACATTAATATACCTTTCTTCTGCACGCCAAAAGAAGCAGAGCCCAAAAAAGAGCGCGCCAAAACTCCAAGCAGTCAGAGTTAGCCACGTTTCAACCGTAGGAGCAGTTGCATACAACACTGCATCTCGAACTGAGGTCAGGAAAATGTACCCAGGATTCATGGAAAAAATCTTGTAAAGAGCCGGAGACTCAGCAAACCGATCGAGGGAGTAAAAAACACCAGAGCTGAAGAACCATGCCCTCAAGCCCAGCCCCACAATGACTTTAAAATCTGGCAGGAAAGCTGTGATACGCGCGACAACAAACATCAGCCCTGTACCAAATGCCCACATAAGAATAACCAAAGGCAGAACCAAAACTACGGTCCATGAAAGTGGTTTCTCCCACTGTGCCGCCAAACCCACTGTAATTGCGACAAAAAGCGCGGGGAGGTTGTCCAATAAGTATCTGAGGGACTGAGAAAGGACCAAAGTGGCTTTTGGGAAAGAGAAAGTTTGAATGAGATTCTTGGAGGTTTGGACTAGTGACTGACCACCGTTAACCAATGAATTTAGAAACTGAAAAAAAATAACACCGATTAACAGGAAACCAAGAAAATTATCTACACCACGGGAGGTTTTGAGCATAACTCCGAAAATGAAGCCATACATCGCCGCATCCAGCAACGGCTGGGCCAATAGCCAAAATCGCCAAAGATTGTAACTTTTCGCTGTCCTAAATGCACGAAATTTAGCATCGGCCACGATAAAGTGACGACGCTCCCACAACTGCTGCAGGTATAAGGAAAACTCTGGCCGCACGTTCAGACGGCGCAGATTTCTCATATTCACGTTAATCGCCATTATGCTTCGGGCATGGCCACTCTCGAGGACATTATCGGGCAGGCGGTCGGTTTTTGACCGTGGATTGATGCGCCACATTCGAATACTCCTCTCAAACTATGATCGAGATACTACTGAACGACAAGGAGCTGACCGAAATGCCAAAACCTAGCATCAACAAGCACGCTGTGATGTTAAAGGTCACTGCTTCTATCAAACGAACTATTCTACGCAAAGCCTCCAAGCCCCTCATTCACAATCTGCGAAAACTACAGAAAGGGGTAAGACGATTCCGGGGCGGAATAGGAACTTCTAGCGCATATCCAGTGGTCTCGTCGAAGAGCAAGCTCATAACTCCTCCGGCACCACCACACGCACCTCAAAAAGTGGGTTTTATTTTAGACGAGTTTTCGCAAGCAGCATGGGATCCCGAATTCGATCTGGTTCCGGTTATGCCCGGCGCCAGCATTCCAGAAGGCATTGACTTTCTTTTCGTTGAAGCCGCCTGGTCAGGCAACGGCGGTGCATGGAGCCACCAACTGGTTGGAGCTAATTCTCCGTCGCCGGCTTTAAAGGATGTCGTGCTCGAATGCCGTCGGCAGGGTATTCCAACCCTTTTCTGGAATAAAGAAGATCCTCCGCACTTCGAAGATTTCCTGAGCACAGCTGGCCTTTTCGACTACATCGCGACAACGGATTCATCAAAAGTGGATGAATACAAGCGCCACTTCCCTAAGGCAACCGTATTCACGCTTCCTTTCGCCGCGCAACCAGTACTCCAAAACCCTGCTAGAAACTCACTGCCAAGTCCCATCGGTGATATCGCTTTCGCGGGCACCTATTTTCGTCATAAATTTGAAAGTCGACGCGCCCAGATGGATCTGCTGCTTGGAGCTGCCCATCGCATCTCCCAGCGAACCGATTACACTTTTACGATTTTCTCTCGACACGCTGGAGGCGATCTTAAATACCAGTTTCCGAGAGTGTGGAAAAAGCACGTTTCCGGAGCGCTTCCTTATCGACAAACGCTTTCCGCTTACCGGTTGTTTAGAGTATTTCTGAATGTTAACTCAGTTACAAGTAGCCCAAGTATGTGCGCCCGCCGAGTGTTCGAAATTGCTGCTTCCGGCACTCCCGTCGTTAGCACGGAATCGGAAGCGCTACACAATTTCTTCAATCCACGGGAAGTGCCTTGCGTGTCAACGACAGAGGAAGCCGAATGGACAATAGAACTGCTGCTCAAATCAGAGATTCTGCGTCACCGCACGTCGCACCTAGCTCTAAGAAGAGTTTGGGATGAACACACCTATAGGCACAGGGCCAATTCGATTTTAGGGCAAATGGGATTCACCACAAGCGAGCAGAATCAGTCCGTTGTGAGCGTGATCTGCTCAACAAACCGCGATGCTAGCCTTGACCACCTATTGGAACAAGTAGCACAGCAAACATATCCCCATATCGAGCTTCTAGTCCTTGGGCACGGAGTGGAACTAGCGCCAGACTTTAAAGAAAAAGCAGCCGCCAAAGGACTTACTAAGGTTACCGTGCTACACCGCGACGAGAAACACAGCCTCGGAGCCTGCCTTAACGACCTAATCAAGGCATCGTCTGGCGAAATTATCGCAAAATTTGATGATGACGATTACTATCTTCCAAATTACCTCCATGACCAAGTAAACACGTTGTCCAACATGAACGCTGACTTGGTAGGCAAAGCAGCCCACTTCATTTTCCTCGAAAGCCCGAACGCTCTAGCTCTGCGAAGACCAGGGCAGCAGCATCATTGGCGTAACTTTGTCGCAGGTGCAACTTTGGTTGGCTGGAGATCAGTGTTTGAACAAGTTCCCTTCGCTGACAAGCGTCGAGGGGAAGATACTGATTTTCTTTATCAACTGGAGAAAAGGGGATTTAAAGTATACTCGTCGGATTACTTCAATTATCTATGTATCCGAGGCGGCGGTACCCACACCTGGAAGATTTCCGATCAGGAGATTCTCGCCTCGTCAGAGGTGCAAACATTTAGTAAAAATCTAGAACATGTGAAGGTTTGATATGCAGTTGTCATACGAACAAAAGCGTGAGTTCCATCGCAGTATCATGTTGCGACATCGACAGCTAGCTCGAGCCTTCGCTGTTTATCAAACGCCAAGCTTATTCCGCGAACCAAAGAACTCGCATGTGGCTAGAGACCGATCCGTCGGCTTTTTCCCAAAAATACAGTCCGTATGGTCTAGCCCTCAAGAGCTCTTATCCGCAAAGAGAGTGAGAAAGGGAGTTCATTCGGTCTGGTTTGGAGGGCTGCCCATCGACTTTGAGCTTTCCACGAATAGGGCAGACGTTCTGCTCGTTGTCTTCCACGGTGCATTAGATCCAAAAACCACGCTGCCAATTTTCTCCGGGGGAAATGTGGCTTCTGGGCTGGGGGTGGCACGGCTTTCTTTTACAGACCCTTCTCTTTACTTGTCACCACAGCTTGGTCTCGGTTGGCATGCTGGCAATGTTTTCCAGCCAGATCTGCAGGCTGTCACCACCACTCTCATTGAGAAAGTCGCTTCCTCTGTGGGCGCCAAACGAATTATTCTCTTCGGCTCTTCCGGAGGCGGATTCGCTTCTCTGATGCAATTGACAGCACTTCCCTCTGCTACTGCAGTCGTTTCGAATGCCCAGACAGACATCTTTCGCTACCACGATTTCCATGTAAAAAAATACCTCGACACCGCCTGGCACGGAGATGACGATGCTTTCAAAAAGCAGCACGGCTACTCGGCAATGCCGAGACTGGATAAACTAACTCGAACTCCTAAAGTCTATTATTTGCAGAACTCCACCGATACATTTCACATCAACGGTCATCTCAATCCCTTCCTTGAAGCATCGGCGGGAAAGATGAAAGTCTCTTTGCTCACAGACGATTGGGGTAGTGGCCATATCGCACCACCCAAATCTCTTTTCAAAGCGACACTGAACGCGGTGATACTGCGTGACGAACTTACGCTTCAATCACTGGGGTTCAAGCCCGTATCGGACTAAAGTCCTCCGTAAAGGCGTAGGTAAGTTGTTGCCACTTCGTCCCAAGACGGTAGCCCAGTCGGCTCAGGATCAGATTCTTCTAGCGCAGTGCGAATGGCCTCCGCTAGATTCGCAGGATCACCTGGTACCACGTATGAAGCTTCGCCGCGTGTCACTTCTCGCAGTGCGGGAAGATCAGACGCGACTATTGGTATCCCGAAAGCCTGCGCTTGGAGCGATTTCATTGGGGTAACCGAACGAGTTACCTCGTAATCCTTCCGTGGCATTGCGAACACGTCTAATACGCTGTACCACCGAGATAGATCAGAACGTGGTTGGTGCCCAGCAAAAACGACCCTATCTGCCAACCCCTCGGACACGGCTAGGTTTTTCAGAAAAGAAGCAGCTTTACCATCTCCAACTAGCAATGCTGCTATGTCTTTAGGGAGATGGTGAAGAGCCTTAATTAGATCGTCAAACCCCTCGTAATCTACTAGTGAGCTAACCGCGCCGACATAACGCCTTGGTGGAAGGCCCAGCGAAACTCTTGCCTCTTCTTTAGGCATCTTGCTCGCCTTCCATTCCCGGTCTACCGCATTCGGTGCTATCACTATTGGACGTTCGACACCTCGCTGTTTGAGCACGCTCTTCGAGACTTCACTGAGCACCACAACCGCAGCAGCGCTGTGCATAGCTTCTTCTTCTTTTCGACGAGACTTCAGGTAATACTCCGTCAGTTTCGGGTTTGAAGTTGCAGGCTGCGAGGCTACCCAGGTTCCCTCAGGCTCTCCCCTAACTTCATAAATCCAGGGGATCTGTAGCTTTCTCGCGGCTATTGACGCAGCGGCTGCATTTATCCAGGGAGTGGTCACATGCAAAACACTCACTCCGAGCCTTTGTGCTTCCCGATAGATGGACTCAGCTTGCGCTTCTATCTGCCGTTCCACACTAAACGGGAAATACGCCGGGAGCGATCTGAGATACTTTACCCCGTCCACAACTTCGACATTTCCTTCTGGAAACTGCCCCACGCTTATTGGGTACCCCAAGCGCGTGATAGCAAAGGCAGACACGCCAGCATTCTCTTGAGCCTGGAGAATATGATGGCTTCGGAAAGCATAGCCCCCCTTTGAATGAGGCAGTGAGTTTGTAAGCACGTGTAGCACCCTCCCATTGAAGGCACACCGTTCTGACTCGACTATCGGAACGCGAAACAATGACTCTGGAAACCTAGGAGCACTTGTGGCAGAGGGTGCAATCGATCGTCCGAGAAGTCGCAAACTCACGTTCGATATGAAATCTCTGGGGCCATTGACAAATTGAAAAGTATGGTTAGTTATAAACAGCGGTAAGTACTTCGCTTTACTCATCGCTTGCCCTCTACCCAATTCACACACTCGATCAGTGCTTCAGGCGCCCAAATTGTTCGTTGGTCTCTTACCCATTTGCGGCCAACATTAGAAACTACAAGTCGTTTTCGTTCTCGCGCTAAACCAACCCACAAATCTGCCAAAGAACATGGGTCCTCTGGAGCCACTACATCCCCAGCCTTCAGTGACCGAATCAAGTCCGCAGTTTCGCCGCTAACGACCGCTGATATGTGGATCCCCTGCTCCATCAACTCGTATGTCTTCGATGGAACCGCCTTTTCTAGTGGTGGCCAATCAGTGAGATGAACTAGTGCTGTATCAGCCCATTTGTAACAGTCCGTTAGGAATTCGGCACCTCTGCGATTCTCGAAGACGGCATCAACCCCTAACCGTTCAGCTGCTTCGATCAATTCTGATTTCGCCGCTCCAGCACCTACGAAGCGAAGCCTTACCGTTACCCCGCTTCGTTTAGCTTTCTCTGCTGCGTAAAGTGCATTGAGCAGATTCTGAGCTCGCCCTAATGTACCCGCATACAGCACATTCAATTTCGCGGGTTCACAAGAATCCACTGGTGCTTTCTCAATTAGGGTCTCAGCGGGAAAAACATTCCGCACAGTCCAAGCTCGACTCCTAGAGTCTGATGCACCTGCTATTTCGTTTGTCAAACGCTCGGAGGTAGAAATTATGGCATCAGCTCGAGCTAAGAGAGCTTTCAATCCTACGTCCGTAGCTTTGACAGCGATTTGCAACGGCCCGTGGCGTAGTAGTCGTTGACGGATCGACGGCTTCCCCGTGGCGATGTTCCACCGATCTGAAACTGTAAGAAGTTCGGGCCAAGCATCTCTCAGATCGATAATGTACGGAATTTTGAAATACGCTCCTGTAACTGCTGCTACAAGGGCAGTAGGCAATGCTGGTACTGTGCCTATCACCAAGTCAGGATCAAAGTCTCGCACTCGACTACCAGGTTTGAGGATTGCATGCATGCCACCGAACGCAACTGCGAGCTGGTTGAGAGCCTTTTGGGTAATCGAAGGTCCGCCTGGAATATAACCTGACCGAATCACGGTAGGCGATTCTCGGTCAGGTCTTGCCTCTACCCGTGACCGGTATCCTTTATGGTTAAACCATTCTCGCAGATCGACATCTCGAAGATAGTGTGGCGGGGGTGCTACAACCAGGATTTCATGCCCAGCTTGCTCGAGGACTCTCGATAACCAAGCCCACCTTCTTTGAGGAACTCCGTTTTCGGGAGCCCAGTATTGGGTGATAAGGAGAATTCTCATTTCGAGTCCTCCTTATCTTCCTGGCATTGGTCCTGTGGGGCTAGCGGGGCTCGAACCCGCGACCAACGGATTATGAGTCCGCGGCTCTAACCGACTGAGCTATAGCCCCAGCGCGACGTGCGCGGGCTTAACTATATCGTGAAGCATCCCCCGAGATTACATCACGGTGACATCTAGTTCGTTAGCTTTCTGCCGAAAACTCATCGATACGGCTGCCAACTCCTGTGATCTCGGCAATCGCTGCTACTGCACGCGCCGCAGCTTTACCGTCACCATAGGGATTTACGGCGTTAGCCATCGCTGAATATGCTGCTTCTTGATCGAGCAAATTACGTGCCTCAGCCACAATTCGTTCCCGGTCAGTGCCAACGAGCTTCACTGTTCCTGCCACAACGGCCTCTGGGCGTTCAGTATTTTCGCGCATCACAAGAACTGGTTTGCCAAGCGACGGCGCTTCCTCCTGTACACCCCCTGAATCTGTAAGTACGAGATAAGCACGACCCATCAATGCAGTGAACTGGTCATAAGGTAGCGGGTTCGTAATAATAACGTTCGAAAGATTCTCAACCTCAGGAAGAACCGCATTTCGTACCTTTGGATTGAGATGCAGTGGCAGTGCAAAAACGTGATCTGGGTAGGATTTCGCAAGGTCTTGGACAGCCCCTCCGATTTCCTTCATAGCATCAAGGTTCTCTCGACGGTGCGTTGTGACCAAAACAAGCTTTTCATCAGTGTTGCGGAGCTCTTCCAAGCGTGGGTCATCAAACTTAACGTCCCACTTCGCTGCGGTTAGAAGAGCATCAATAACGGTGTTCCCTGTGACCACAATGTCTTTGGTTCGGAAATTCTCACGACGCAAGTTCTCACGCGATTCACTCGTCGGAGCTAGATGGAGTGATGCTACCTGACCAATGATCTTGCGATTGGCTTCCTCAGGGAACGGAGAGAAAATATTGCCGGTACGAAGTCCCGCTTCGAGGTGGACGATCTTTACACCTTTATGAAATCCGGTCAAAGCTGCAACCATGGCGGTAGAAGTATCGCCCTGGGAGATGATCACATCGGGCTGTTCTTTTTCAATAATCGGGTCGAGTCCCTGGATGGCACGCGAAACCAACTCATTGAGGGTCTGCCCAGGCTTCATCAGTGCCATGTCGTAATCAGGAACGATACCGAACCGCTTGTTTACCTGTTCAAGCATCTCTCGGTGCTGACCAGTGGAAACTACCACCGATTCAAATCGATCATTGTCCTGAAGGACACTCACAACCGGCGCAACCTTGATCGCTTCCGGGCGCGTTCCATAGACGGTCATGATCTTGGGCTTGGTAGACATGCTTTCCTCGTGAGACTTCTAGGCACAGGGGTACTCACTACAACTTAATACAAAGCAAATTTAATAGTCCCCTCGTACCGGCTGATGTGCTTTTACTTTGCCACTATCCCTGTCACAATCCCGTCCAGGATGTCCTTCTCACTGATGACAATTCGGCTTGCGCCTGCTTCTCGTTCGAAGAAATAAATCAGTTCTTCGACAACAGCCGAGCCTGCTGCGATCACGTCGGCCCTTCCTGGGTGCACCACGGGATTGGTACGGCGTTCCTCGGCAGTTTTACTTCGAAGGTTGCCCGTAACTTCACGGAAGCGGTTAAAGGAAATCTCCGACATGTGGATCCGTGCCGGATCGTACGACTCGAGATCCTGAGCAAGCGCGGAAAGCGTCGTAAATGTACCGGCGCAGCCAACGAAGGTACGTGCCTGGGCAAACGGCAGCTCCTTCGCCGCTTCGGCGATCCGGTCAGCGATGTAGTCCCGAGCGGCAGCGGTTTCTTCTGCAGTGGGTGGATCTGTACGCATGAAGCGCTCGGTGATGCGCACGCAACCCATCTGGGTGGAAACAGCGTGTAATTGGTCAGCGGTCTGCATGACAAACTCGGTCGACCCACCGCCAAGGTCAATCACGCAGAACGGCCCGCGATCCGGATCGAGACCAGCCGTTGCGCCGGCAAACGACAGCGCCGCTTCCTCCTCGCCGGTGATCACCTCGGCGACTGCGCCCTGCTGGATCTGGCCAAGGAGCGCACGGGTCATGGCGAAGAAGTCCTCGCGGTTGCTCGCGTCGCGAGTGGCAGAGGTAGCCACCATGCGTACGCGGGTGACGTTCTCGCGCTGCATCTCGTCGACATAGTCTGCAAGCGCTACGCGAGTGCGTTCGATGGCGTCTGGCGCGAACTTGCCGGTCTCGTCGACACCTTGGCCGAGGCGCACAATCGTGTTGCGGCGGCACACTTCTCCGGTTTCGGTGTCGTGGATAAGCAGACGGATGGAGTTGGTGCCGCAATCCACGGCGGCGACGCGGGTCACTCCAGTCCCTCCCCTGCTTCAGCGAGGGTGATGCCGAGATCCTCAAGCGTCGGCCAATCCTCCGGGATCGCGGTGCCACGCAGATTGCCGTGCTCCGCGGCGAGGGCGACAGCCTCGGTGCCGAAGCGAACACGCTCCGGGCCTTCCGCGAGCGCGTAAGCAATGAGCACGTGGAGGCACTTCACTCGCTCCGGCATACCACCGCCGGAAAAGTCGGTACCGAGGTCCTCAATAGCGTTGCGCTCTGCGAGGAAGTGTTCGTGGGCGGCGAGGTAGTCGCGTCGTAAAGCTTCGCCCTCGTCGGAATCGGCGTTGAGGCGGGCCTCCATCCACTTCATCACCTGAGCCACTTCGAGGCGCGATGCTTCAGCCGTGAGGCGTGGATCGGTGAGGTAGTAGAGGGTGGGGAACGGGGTGCCGTCGTCAAGTTTTGGCGCCGTTTTCACCACAGCCGGCTGATTATCCGGGGTGGTGTAGGCAATCGCGAGGACGCCGCGTGGGGTGCGGCCGAGCTGCTCAGCGACAACGGCGAGCGGTTCATCGGAAGGAGGAGTATGCATGCGCCCCATTGTTTCATAACACGCCCTTTGGACCGGGTCCGCTCCAGGCAATCACTTATCGGTGTTTTCTCGTCTAACTCCGCCCCATCCCGAAAGGTCGGTCCCATCTACGCAGCCGAGAGTCGAATCAAAAGGTCCCGATTGCTCTGCGAGAATGCTGCCACTGATCTTCAAAATTAGCCATTACAAGAAATCCACAACCGGACAGACTCAGGTAGCAGAGTGCAGGTCAACTCACGACAAATTGCTGAGTGAACCTTGACCCTACCTTTGACGAGACGCCATCATCAGATTGTAGTGCAAGTGATATTCACAACCTCAAGAAGAAAGATTCTGCTATGCACAACCAGAACCAATTCCCAGACCCCGATAACCCAATCGTAGACGCGTCAGGAGAGATGCGTTACCTCCTCCTACCACCCCTTACTCACAACAACCACATCGCAGACATTGCGACCCAAGGCGTCGCCGGACCTGTATTGGCAGCTACTGCCATCTTTGGAGGTCACATTAATGGGAGACAGCCTCGTGTCTATTGGACTGCAGACTATGTTCTTCAAGACTGGGATGGAAACGTCATCGCCGAAAACATCCAACAGCTAGCCCACATCATTACATCACTCCGCTGGGTCGAAGACGAAATGATTCACTGGAGAAGAATCAACGGAGAGCCCGTTGAACAGGTGCTTCTCAGGGAGCGGTACCGTTTAGGCTACCCATAGATGACGCAATAGCCTTTCCTGCCTTGTCTTGCTAGTGCTTCCCTCATGCGCACTCCAGCGCTAAACGTCACTCACTACTGAATCCACGCCAGATGAGCTCTACTCTTGCTCCACCGGTGCACCGTGTTCGGGTGCCTCGGCTTCTGGCGCCTCCGATTGCGGGGCGTCGGGTTGCGGTGTATTTTGCTCAGGCGCATCGGTTTCGGGAGACTCGGGAGCCTCTGCCTCGGGGATGTCGCGGAGTGAATCCCACAGCACCTCGGACCACTCGCGGTCGTCGGGGATCTCGTCGGCGGCGGTGGTGATGTTGTCGGGGGCGGACATGCGCGGATCAAGGATGCGCCAGACGGTCTCCCCCTCTTCCACTACGCCTAGGCGGCGACGTGCTTCTTGGCGCATGAAGGCATCGTCTTCGTACATGGCGATGTCGCTTTCAAGCGCCTGCTTGCGCGCCTCCAGGCGTTCGATAGATTCCTGGGCGCGGGCGATCTCGGCGCGGCCCTCGTAGTAGTTTCGCAGCGGCGCAGCGATGGCCAACAACACCAGCAGGACAACGCTGATCAGAATGACCACGCTAGCCATGTCCTGCTTTGGAAACACGCGCGCCCGCCTCGTGCGGGAGCGTTGCGCGCGCTCTGCAGCGCGCTGGGCACGCTCCGCGTCGCGGCTGGCGACGGGCACCGTGTGCGACTTGCGGGGACGTGACGGGCGCTTCTTCATAGGTAATCAGTCTAGATGCGCTCGAGGGTTTCGCGGACTGCGGCGCGGCCAGCGGAGCGGTCACGGGGTCGTCGATACGCCCGTTACGGCGCTCGGCGGCCGCGGCCTCGACAGTGAGGCTGGGGAACATAATGCCCAAGACGTACGGGTTTATCGCCAACTTCGCGTATCGGGATCCCACCGGGCTGCGGAGAGTTCTCCAGCAAGCGCTGGGTTGAGCACTTCCGATGCAAACGTAGTCGCCTGAGTAAAATCGTGGTATTTCACGGGCAGACCGTAATAGGTTTCCGCACGTCTGGGATACTCCTTCTCCCACGACAGTGGCACCCACAACTCCGTCGGGATTTCGATTCCCCGTCGCCGCGCCTCATGCTCACATGTGCTCTTCAGATCCCGTGCGGAAAATGTCTGGGTGAGCAAGATGGTGATGATGTCAGCCAGATCGTGGTAGCGGTTGCTATACCCACTACGATGCAGTTCTCTCATCGCGCAAATCTTGTCTGCGAGTTGGGATTCTATGGCAGTGGCGTAGACCGAAACGGGTTGGAGATTCTCAGAACTGATCTTGCCCAGTGTCAGATTAATCTTTACCTGTTCATGTGGTTCTTGAGTATGACGCTGTTCGGTGAGATCCAGACTAAAAGCCTGGAATACAACCGCACCCATCATCGCGTCGAGCGACACCTCATATGTCGGTCCCCTGTAGCCGTCACCACTGGCTATCCGCTTTTGCTGCACATTCCTCACCCGGTAAGTCAGCGGGCCTTGCCCTGGGCGTTGAGCGATCTGCCTGATCTCGGCTTCAATGCTCGCTAGCGGCCCCAATTCGGCGACTCGAGCGAGATCAATATCGGCAGTTGTGCGCCCCTCGCCGTTACGCATCAATAAAGCAGCCCCACCCTTAAGCACCCACTCATCGGATCCCGTCTGAAAGACTCGCTCCAGAAACCCCTCAAACGCGATCTGGTAGCGAATCAACTCGCTAGGCAAGTTGAGATCCTTAGCCCGCTTCGCGATGCCTTGGTTGAGTTTCTTTTGTCGCTCCTTACTCTCGCGTCTACTTGTCGTCATTGCCAACCTGCCTTGCAATTTGTTGTATTTGGCCACGAAAAGGAGCCAATTCTTTTGTTATCCGTGTATCGAGATTCTTCATCACTTCGTCGATGAGTCGCGACAAGTCGCGATCAAAGTTTTGGCGTTCTAGGCTTTTCGCGACGATTGCATAACGATTGCGCCACTCCGCGCTGTCTTCCACAGAGGAAGCTTCAGCGCTCAGCTCGGCGACCAATTGTTTGCCAGACTTCGCCTCGTAGTAGCGAGCTGAAGGAGCGAGCTTGCTCGCGAGGTCATCGATACGCACGCCCTCCTTCCGGAGAGCATCCGCGACAAGATCTGCTAGGTACCCGCGCTCAATCTTGGCCTCGGCCAAATCACCAACGGTGCGCGCGACACTGGTCACCGGCAACCCGTCTACTGACACGATGTCACCCTCAGGAAGATCACGACGGGTCCGGATACGGACTCCTTGCTGCCGTGTTTGCTTCGTACCCTCAGTGGAGAAGGTCAGCTTCGGTGGGACGAGGCGGCCGATCCCGTGGATGAGAGCAGCCGACTCGTGCGAGACCACCACGGGCTGCTCGTCCTCCCAGCGCTCATCGATGAACTTCTTTGGCGCGAGAGATAGCCACGCCACCCGAATCTCATCGTGGGGTCCACCCTGATGAGACGGCAGCAGGTAGACGCCATGCCGCGCCCGGTCAAGATCACCGCGCTCCACGAGGCGGGAGAGCTGCAGACGTTCAATCCCCTCCCGTCCAGCTTGGCCGGTGGTGACGATGCCCCACTGGTCCGAGGCGACCATCTCCAAGGTCGCCAACACATCTGCACGCTTCACCGGCCCCTCCTTTTGCGTTTGTATCCGAGATTGCGGACGATTGTATCATTCAGGACGTTACAATCGTCCGCCAATTTCGATACAAACGTCAACTCTGCGGGTAAAGAAACGACCCCGCACCAAAGACGGGGCGGGGCCAGGCCGTAGCGGTGAGCTACTGCCTACTTCTTAAAGCGCGGGAAGGCGTCGCGGCCGGCGTACACGGCGGCGCTACCAAGCACCTGCTCAATGCGCAGCAACTGGTTGTACTTCGCCACACGCTCGGAACGAGCCGGGGCACCAGTCTTGATCTGGCCGCAGGACAGGGCGACGGCCCAATCACTTTGAATTCTCCCAGAGGCGACACGCTGGACTAGTCCGCCGCATTTTTCGAGAGATTAGTCCACAACGTCTGGTACCTTAACTTGCATGAACATCCGCCAGATGGAGCCTCACACCCTCCAACCAGATGATTTAGCCCACCTAGTAAAGCTAGCTGCGGGTTCCAATGCCGCCGGGGCAAATGCTTCATTGAGGAGACTGGCTCGAAAATATCGGAGCACTTATCCTGAACTGCACTCAGCAATTGTGCATTCCCTGCGTGATCGAAGCGTACGCGGCCCGCGCCACGAATCGCCGATAGATCAACCTCTTGATGAGGATACAAAGTTTTCGCTTCTTCGACTTGAGGGCCACGTTACGGTACCCCACGAGCCGATCCTCCCCACGCCCCTACGTTCTAACCTCGACAACCTGGTGGAGGAGCACATCCGTCAAGAACTACTTTTGGAAGCAGGCTTATCCCCCACCCGTACCGCCCTATTCGTCGGGCAACCCGGGGTTGGAAAGACTTTGTCAGCACGTTGGGTTGCGATGTCCTTAGATATGCCTCTCGCAACGCTGGATCTATCTTCGGTGATGAACAGCTTCCTCGGCCGCTCTGGGACGAATATCCGCAGAGTGTTCGAATATGCAAGATCCGCACCGCTCGTCCTGTTCTTGGACGAGCTCGATTCGATTGCGAAACACCGAGATGATGCGACCGAGGTCGGAGAACTCAAACGATTAGTGACGATCTTATTGCAGGAAATAGACAACTGGCCTGAAGGTTCCCTTTTATTGGCGGCAACGAACCACTCTAAACTCCTCGACCCAGCAATTTGGCGTCGTTTCGAACTGGTTCTTGACTTCCCGCTTCCGATCCTCGAATCACGGACGAAATGCGTTCTCCAAGAATTCGACGACCCCGAAATGAACCCTAAGTTAGCGCGCGCAATTGCGGCTTTATATGACGGCCAAACCCTCAGCCAGATTCAGAATGACATTATGCGAGCCCAAAGACGAGCGGTACTCACCGGACAGAATCCGATTGAGGCATTCCTCTGGGGTATTCGCGACCGATTCGCCGCGGTTCCAACCAACAAACGGGGGCCTATCGCAGCAAAGCTTATGGCCGATTCGACACTGAGCCAGCGCGCGATTCACGACATAACCGGTGTCAGCAGGGACACCCTTCGGAAATACTCCCAACTTCAACAGGACTAAACATGAATGAACGCTACGTTCTCGGCAATGGAGAAGCTCTTACTTACGAAACCCCGTATCCAGGCGGAGGCAAAGCTGGCGACCCGCCATACAGCTTTGAAGAGGCAATCGAGCGTGTCGGCCCAATGGTTAGACAAACAGCCTCCGAACTTTTCGAGGTGCCAAGTCAGGCCTGCCCACGCGATGAAGTCGTTGCGGCCGTAACCCTCCACCCACAAGGAATAGCTAAGAGCTACCATCCGAGAAAACTCTTGGACGCCTATAACTTGAGGCAAGTGGGGTCACGACCAGTTTCGATCAGACCGGATAAGTGGTCACGCAAAAACGCACCAGAGATAAGCCCAACTACTGAGCTTTACGTTGCTGGCAAAAAGAACGATTTTGCCAGTTGGGCCGCTGACTTCGAGCAAGACCAAAATAAACTGACCGATTCCATCCAGCGCGTTGAACGAGTGCGGGCGCTTTATGCCCAAGATCGCATCCGCCACCTTGAATCAGCGGAAAGAAACGATGACGAGATATTCATCGAACTACTGATTCATGCATCAAGAGAAGACACCTACGTGATCTCCGGTCTTGAGGATTGGGCCACCGAGATTGATGCTGAAGCCAAGTTTAATAAACGCCTGTTTGCAGGTGGCCTGTGCTTCATTCCTGCCAAGGCAGACAAACGCCAGATTGAGAAGCTGGCGGAGTTTTCGTTTCTTCGATCCATTCGTCCGCTATCCCAGCTGAGAAATTTTCCGAATCTTCAACGATCCAGTTCACGACCCGATCTACCGAAAACAATCCTCCCCAAGGAATCAGCGTTAGATCCGTCGCTCAACGTCGCCATATTCGATGGGGGCCTACCCGAGGATCACCAGCTGGATAACTGGGTGGAGAGTTTCGATCCCCCTTCCATGCCGCCGCCTGAATCACGTCTTCAGTCTCACGGGCACGACGTAACGTCGGCCATTCTGTTCGGCTCACTTTCACCTGGACAAACCCCTCAGCGACCGTACTGCAATGTCGACCATTACCGCGTGCTAGGCGAAGGAGACGAAGAAGATCCATATGAACTTTACAACGTTTTACAACGCATTAGTTCAGTATTGTCGGCAAAACACTACGATTTCGTTAACCTCAGCCTAGGTCCCGCCGTGTGCATTGAAGACGAAGACGTGCACCCTTGGACAGCTGTTTTAGACTCTCTATTGTCAGAAGGTCAAACATTGATGACGATTGCTGCTGGCAATAACGGCGATGCCCTTGATCGACTTGATCGTCGGGTGCAAGTACCCTCCGACTGCGTTAACGCTATCGCTATCGGAGCGGCCAATTCTACAAAGAGTGGTTGGGATCGTGCTGCATACAGCGCTATCGGCCCGGGACGCACACCAGGAATCATAAAGCCGGACTTGCTTGATTTCGGCGGCACCTACCAAGAGCCTTTTTACGTCTCGGACCGCGTAATCCCCAATCGCGTAGCGACCACACTTGGTACGTCTTTTGCGGCCCCTAGCGCGTTACGACAAGCGGTAGGCCTGCGCGCGCTATACGGCGATCGGTTGTCCCCTCTCGCTTTGAAAGCACTACTTATTCACACTGCTGATGCTAATGAGCGAGCTAGAAAGGAAGTAGGGTGGGGCCGTGTGGCTGCAGACTTGAATGAAATAATGCAGTGCAAAGATGGGCAAGTACGTATCATTTATCAAGGCGAATTAGAACCGAGCCGGTACCTTAGAGCACCAATTCCACTCCCCACTCAGCTTTCACGGGGACTGGTAAATGTGAAAGCAACGGTTGTATACGCCTGCGAGGTTGATCCGGAAGACCCTGGCAATTACTCCCGTTCAGGCCTTGACGTTGTCTTTCGCCCAGATGAGACCAGATTCGAAAACGAAAATTCTTTCGAAGCTAAGAGTAGACCTTTTTTCAGAAAATCTGATTTCGATAGTGAGAACCTTTTGCGCTCGGATACTCACAAATGGGAAACCACTCTAAATTCTGGCCAAACGCTGCGCACTAGCTCACTACATAACCCAGTTTTCGACATCCACTACAACGCCCGGACGAATGGCGGCAACGCAATATCACCTACCCCCATCCCATACGCACTGGTAATTACGGTTGAGGCAAAGTCAATTAAGGATTTATACGAGCGAGTGGCCCAAACCTACAGCACCCAGCTCAGGCCTATACTTCCAGTCCGTCAGCCGGTGACGATCGAGATCGACCACGGCTAGAAAACGCAGGAATGCACCCCGGTTCTGCTGCGGAATTTCCCAGGCAAATCCGGGGCGCTGGTATCAACCGCGCGATAGTACTCCCTACTTCTTGAAGCGCGGGAAGGCGTCGCGGCCGGCGTACACGGCGGCGCTACCAAGCACCTGCTCAATGCGCAGCAACTGGTTGTACTTCGCCACACGCTCGGAACGAGCCGGGGCACCAGTCTTGATCTGGCCGCAGGACAGGGCGACGGCCAGGTCGGCGATGGTGGTGTCCTCGGTCTCGCCGGAACGGTGCGACATCATGGTGCGGAAACCGTTGCGGTGCGCCAGCTCGACAGCGTCGAAGGTCTCGGTGAGGGTACCGATCTGGTTCACCTTCACCAGCAGGGCGTTCGCGGCACCCTTCTCAATGCCCTCGGCGAGGCGCTTCGGGTTGGTGACAAAGAGGTCGTCGCCGACGATCTGGACCTTGTCGCCAAGCTTCTCGGTCAGGGCGACGTAGCCGTCCCAGTCATTCTCATCCAGCGGGTCCTCGATAGAGACGATCGGGTACTGCTCCACCAGATCCGCGTAGACCTGGATCATCTCCTCGGCGGAGTGCTGGCCGCCCTCGAAGTTGTAGGTGCCGTTTTCAAAGAATTCGGAGGAGGCGACATCGAGTGCGAGCGCGATGTCGCTACCAAGCTTGTAGCCCGCCTTCTCAATGGCCTCCACGATCAGGTCGAGGGCGGCCTTGGTGGATTCGACGGACGGGGCGAACCCGCCCTCGTCGCCAAGACCCGTGGACAGGCCCTTGGACTTAATCACGGACTTCAGCGCGTGGTAGACCTCAGTGCCCATACGCAGCGCCTCGGCGAAGGTCTCCGCGCCGATCGGGGCGATCATGAACTCCTGGACGTCCACGCCAGAGTCGGCGTGTGCGCCACCATTGAGGATGTTCATCATCGGCACCGGAAGGGTGTGCGCGTTCGGGCCGCCGATGTAGCGGAACAGCGGCAACTCGGCAGCCTCAGCGGCGGCCTTCGCCACAGCCATGGACACACCCAGCATAGCGTTCGCGCCCAAGTTCTTCTTGTTGTCGGTGCCGTCGAGCTCGATCATCGTGTTGTCGATCAGGCGCTGATCGTCCGCCTCAAACGCGATCAGGGCATCCGCGATGGTCTCATTGACGTTCTCAACAGCCTTGAGAACACCCTTGCCGTCGTAGCGGTCGTCGCCATCGCGAAGCTCGTGAGCCTCATGCTCACCCGTCGACGCACCCGACGGCACCGCAGCCTGGCCATGCGAGCCATCAGACAGCAGCGCTTCCACCTCCACGGTCGGGTTACCGCGCGAATCCAGAATCTCGCGAGCAAAGATGTGCATGATGTCGGCCATGATGTCTCCTTAACGTGGATAGTGACGTGGAAAATGACTTGGCGAAAAATTCCGTCCACAAGTCTAGCCGTTGCCCTAACGGTGGGCAGGCTGGTTCATGGCATAGTTCGCGGCCGCGTCGCGCACACGGGCAAAATAGTCGCTGGACTGGTTATACGCATAGATGGCCTGGGTCCACCCCTCCTCGGTGGCCAGGTCGCGGGGTGTGCCGCCGGAATTGCACAGGAGGTTCGCAGCACCTAAGGCGGCGTCGTCGATCTGCTGGGGGTTCGGGGTGCCATCGCCGTTGGCGTCGCGACCAAAGCGCGCCCAAGACTCCGGAATGAACTGCATCGGGCCGACGGCGCGGTCGAACTCCGTGTCGCCGTCTAACTGACCGTGGTCGGTGTCCGGGACCTTGGCAAAGCCGTCCCCGTTCAGTTGCGGGCCGATGATGGGCGGTTGCGGGTAGCCGTTCTCGTCCAGTTTGGAGTAATCGAAGCGGCCGCCGTAGGTGCCGTGGCGGGTCTCCACCCAACCGATGCCGGCGAGCGTGTTCCAGGTCAGGTTGCAGTGGGGCCAGGCCTCCTCGGCGATCAGAGCGGCGTTGGCGTAGGCGCGCACGGCCTGGCCGGACATGTTCGTGGCCTCGCCGATGCTTTGCGACCAGTCAAAGAGTTGGTCGGAGGTTCTGCCCGGCGCGTGGACGTCGATACGCGGGGGCGCCTCCGCAGCCGCAGGTGGGACCGTGAGCGGGGCTTTTTGCTTCGGCTCGATTGTGTCGAAGTTAAAGGCAGACAGCAGCCACGCGATAAGCGCGACGACAAGAATAACGGCCATGGCCGCGCCAAGAATGCCCACGCAGCCACAGCCGCGAGCAATGCGTCGCGGTGTGATCATGGGCGCAGAGTGTACCGGGTGCGGTTACCGCGCGGTGCGGAGGTTGGGCGATACCGGAAGTAACAATTTCCTCACAAGTCACAACAATCACAGCTGTAACAGTTATGATGCTTTGCGACCTATCAAACTTCCCCGAAAGGACACCCCATGCGCCGCATCACCGCAGCACTCGCAGCAGGCCTCATCGCCGTCACCGGCTTCGCAGGCACCGCAACCCCAGCCAAGGCCCAGACCCTCGAACTCGTCCGCCTGCTCAACGGCAACATCGCCACCGCCAACTGCGACAGCCTGCGCACCGGCCTGACCGCCACCCGCATGGTGAACAAGGACACCACCCGCAGCCAGCTGGTCATGAACCTCAACACCGCCGTGGGCAACGACGCAGCCCTGCGCCTCGTCTCCGCAAGCACCGTTGGTGCGGTTGCGGACCGTGCGCTGGAGTGCGGCATCGTCAAGCCGGACCCGGTCACCCCACTCGACCAGCTCTTCGCCGGCTCCTCCCAGATGTCCTCCAAGGCAGGCCTGCCGGACATCCGCACCCTCATCCCGGCACTGCCGGCTATTCGCTAGCCTTCCCCTCGACCCACAGACGGTCCTGCGTGGCCTTATCCACAGGCCCGTCTGACCCGTCGAACAAATACGGCGCACGGCGGCGCATCTTATCGACGAACGCCCCCGCCACATCACCAAAACCAAAGGCACCCCGCTCGTCGGCAATCTCCGCATGGAACAACACCTGCAGGAGCACATCCGACAACTCCTTCTTGAGCTCCGCGTCGGGCGCCTTTGCACGAATCGCATCCGCGACCTCACCAGCCTCCTCCGTCAAAAACGGCAGGAGGCTTTCGTGCGTCATCTCCTGCTCCCACTCACCCCGGCGCCGCGCCTCACGCATCGTCTCCACAGCCTGCAACACAGGATCCTCGAGGGAAGGGACTTTGATCAGGGCGGTGGAGTCGTCGTCAAGCAAACGCTCCGCGAACTTCGGATCCGTAGTCACAATCCAATGCCCGTCGCCGTCTACGACATCCAACGCCCAACGCACCGACACCGGCACCTCCGGCGAAAACTCCACACGACCACGAATCTGGCCAACGAGATTCAGCGGGATCATGTCGGGCCAACGGGCATCCAGAAGCAACACGGTCGCAGTCATGAAGGGAAGTCTAAGGCCTCTATGATGGAGCGCATGACTCAGATCGCCGAAGCACTCGAAACCATCAAACCCAACGCCCAAGACGCGCTACAAGACTCCGTCATCTTCTCCCCCATCCGCTGGAAAACCGGCTGGCCCCACCACCTCCGCCGCGTACCGCCCTTCCGCGACGACGCCACCGCCTCCATCACCCGCGCCGAAGTCTTCTCCTTCGCCTCGGATGTCCGCTCCTCCGACTTCGCACGCGAGCAGATCATCGACTTCCTCGGCGCCTGCTTCGCCTACATCGCCGGTCAATCCAACCAAGTCATGCAAATGCAGGCGTTCCTGCGCAACAAGGGCAACGCTTCGAAGTTGCTGGGCGCGATCCGCAAACTTGGCGGGCTGTCGCCTGTCGACGCCTACGCCTCCTTGGCCGCCACCGGCCTGGCACCGAAGTACGCGTCCGCCGTGGCGTACTTCCTGGCGGGTGAGCAGGATGCTGCTGGGGTCGCGGGTGTCGACGGTGCTGCTGCGCCGGCGATCATCTGCTCCAACCGCGCGCGCCTGGCTGGCCTGGCGAAGGACGCCGACTGGACCGCCGACGAATACAAGGAGTACCTCGACGCATTGACCGCCGCGCGAGACGCCTACGACTCTTCCCTGCCGTTGGACGCGGTTGAGTGGGCGTTGCGGGAGTTTGCTCGTCGCGAGGCAAAGTAGCGCTGAGTTTTTAGGGGGGCTTGGCTGGGCTTTTACAGGGTTTGCCTGTCGAGCCCACGCTGGGGGTATAGATGCCGCCCGGCGAGCTTAGGGGCAAACCCGAACTCGCCGGGCTTTGGTATGGCGGCCGGTCTGATACGAAAGCTAACCCTGATCCGCTTGATGGCTATCCACCATCTGGTTCACAGCACGAACGATTCGCAGGAGCACCTCCGGTGCTGTAGACACGTCACATGCTTCTACGATGCGGGCGTGAATACCCGCCTTCTTTATCTGCCGCAGGTTCTTTCCTTTCACTATGTGGTTACTCTCTTCGACAAATTGGTCCCAGTTTTCCAATTCCGCCTCCAAATCATGCCGGAGGATCGCGCATCGATCACCGACATATTCACCGGAACCCCACACATACGACGCAATTTGAGAATCCCCAGTCGTCTTTGCCGCCGTAGAAACGAACTTTTCCACGCCATTCCTCCACGAATCAAGAATTTGGTCGCGCTTTTTCTCGAATTCTTGATTCGACCCGGTTTTGAGTTTCGCGCGTGCCTTCTGACCAGCAACCCCAACATCGCTATCGCCATCACGCACCACATAGCTCGGAACGCCATAGGAATTCAGGATTGAGAAAATCGTAAACAGCGTTTCTGAACCCTCAACATCAATCACGGAAATCCCCGACTCCGGGAGTGTCCTACCGGTTTCTGGGTCTTCCAAAAGTTCCAGAATTGCTTTATCGGTATCTCCTTCAACCAATACGCAGGCCCGTGAGAATAGCCCCTCAATTAGGGCCTTGGAGAAGTACTTGGACAGCTCACCGTCCTTATTTTTCTTCGAATAGTAATCATCCTCCTCTGCGCGAAGCACCGAGGAACCAGTATTTGAAGGCAAAACGCGATAAGTAAACGGCAAGAATGCGGGGTCAACAAAGTAGGGGCTGTGTGTCGCAAACACGAACTGAATACCCGTCGCCGAAGCTGCTCGACGAAAAGCAGATGCCATCATTCGCGCCTGCACGGGGTGCTGATAGACCTCGGGTTCCTCGACGAAAACGATCAAGTTGGGCGCGTAGCCTCCTGGTTCTGTCGAAAGTTCAGCAAGTGCTTGCAGGACAGCGAGGAGCGTTGCCCTCTGAACCCCATGACCGTGGTGCGGCAAGGGCCACTCTGCCCCAAAACGGGACAGTTTAGTTGTCGCGATTGGGTTCGCTTTCGGGGTCCAATCGTCTAATCCAATGTTGATGGACAGTTTTGCGCCTGGCAGGTAATCGCTTAGGTGGTTATTAATCTTTTCGCTTCGCGCCGAAAGTTCACTATCCGTTGAATCTTTCAACCGAGCTTGCAAATCATCAAGTACGTCCTTATGCTCCTCAGACCATTCCGCAATCGCCCCATCAGTAGCGTTCTTCACCACGGCACCAACGAGGAGCTCCATCGCAGACTTTCTATTTGACAGATCAAATTCGCTCGTCAGATCAGGTGCAGCAGGCACAAATACGAAACCTGCATCTTTCGCTAACTTCCCCGTACCGACTGCACCAAAGAAATCGGTCGCGTCCACTTCCTCCCTCGATTGAAGGAGATGCCTGTTGGCCGGATCCATCTCCCATTTATCCATTGCATGCTGGAGTTCTTTTTTATTTACACCTTGAACGTTTCCGCCTAGGAAGTTCGAAAAGTTCGGGTCCGATTCGATTAGCTCGGTTAACCCACTTCGAATTGTCCCGACGTTTGCATCGCGGAACTTCTCAAATCCAGGGAAAACTGTAGGGGAACCCCATAGCTTCGTCTTTTCCGAATCTGATCGCTGTGTACGCTGCAGGGTCATTTCCTCCCCCAACGCGTATTTCCCAAACGCCTGTCGGTCTCCTGCAGTCAGGGAATCAAATGTGACTTTTACGGAGATCTCGGTGGAACGTTCACCATTCGCTTGACAGAAGAAATCGTCAGCAGTCTTGAGATCACCGCTAAACAACCACGCAATTGCATGAAGAATCGAAGATTTTCCACCACCATTCGGTCCGATGAATGTGGTGAGCTTCCCAAACTCGCCCTTGAACTCACGAATCGCTTTGAAGTTTCTAATTTCAACACTCTTGATTTTCACAGGCGCTATTTAACCATTTTTAGATAATCTCCAGCTCGACGAACTACCAGCTCCTGAATGCTCAGTCTTAAGGTTCGCGTGCCGGCTGTTGCGAACGCGTATCTAGTAACACCGTGGTGACTATCCGGTAACACTTGAGCGGGCATCGAGTAACAGTCCGACGGCGGTCGGTCCTGTAGTCGCGCTGACGATTTAGCCTGCAAAACTTCGAACCTCGTTGCTTCCCATCGACGGATAACAAATGACTCCCTTTCCACGCCGAATCGGCCCAAAACAGCCCGCCAAAACGGACTACTTCTCAAACCGATCTGGATTGTCAGCATCAGTAGGGCCAAGTTGTGAGTGCTCTTCGAAATGTAGCCCACTGGCAGCACCATTGAAGCAAACCAACCCGAATCGGCGATCCTGCGGAAGACGGTCTCTACGGCAGCAGAAACGACTTGTTACTCGATCATCACCCGAGTGTTACTGGATACTCACCACGGTGTTACTAAATCCGTGGTCCTAACATGCGAGAGCGGGCAGCCAAGCGCGAACCAGAACCCTCCCTGTCTCCTATTTTGGTAGGGAGCGGTCTTGTCAGCGCTGGCTAGTTCTGGCTTAATGTGTGTCTGATCTGATGTAGGTGGTCCAGT
>NZ_KV833312.1:0-1774 GCF_001837615.1 Corynebacterium sp. HMSC070H05 | reverse complement strand
GAAAACAACGCTCACCGAGGAGGGCGCCAAAAAGATCATGATCGGCTTCTACGAGCCGATTCAATACGACGACGCCTTGTTTGATCTCAGCGTCACCTTCGCTGGCGCCGCCGCTGGTGTTCCGACGCTGCCTGCACCACAGCCGACACCGACGTCAACGCCGTCCCCTGCGCCGTCCGAGTCAATGGCGAGCTCGTCGCAGGAACTCAGCTCAACGGACAAAGGATCACCAGCCGAGCGGATCACCACCAGTGTCACCCTCGTCATCGCTGGACTTGGATTGCTCGGCGTGCTTTCTGGCTTCGGCAAGTTCGCCTTCGACCGTTTTCTGAGGCCCATGCTGGCCAAATAGTGGTCATCGCCTCAACGGGAACCTCCTTGCCCTTGAAGTTGGTTAGCAATACCATACTTAGGTGAGGTTTACCTTGTTCTCTAAGGAGGATTCATGAGAACACGCCCGTTGCTCGTACCACTCACCGCTCTTGCCCTGCTGGGTAGCGCAGTTGTTGCGCCTCAGGCTTCGGCTGCACCGGAGGCGCCTGTGCTTGAGAATGGTCGCTTGGATTGGAATGTGAAGCGCAGCTTTACCAACTACGTGACCGGCCCCGTCGCACAGGGCAAGGTCACTACAGTCAATCCAACCGATCTCAAGAACTTCGGCGGCCACACCGCGTACAACCCGCCAGCCCAAACGTTCCAGGACAACACCTCGCCACTTAAGTATGGGTTCCAGTTGAATGCTGCCAAGTCGCAGCTGGATGCAAAAGGCAAGGGTGTGCTGGCCTTTGATGGTGGGGTCCGCTGGACAGGGCATGAGAAGTTCGCTCCCGAGGGCCAGCAGTATGGACTCGATGTCAAGTTCTCCGATGTGAAGCTCATTCTGGACGGTACGTCAGGAAAGATTTCCCTCGACTACGTCGTGCGTGGCACTAACATCACGGGCGATCAGAGCGCACTTGATCGCAAGGGAGACGACGCGATTTTTGCCACATTCACACTTCCAGAGCCGATCAAGGCTACCGCAGGGGGCAGTTTCTCCACCTCAGCAGGTGACGTTAGTAAGGACAGTGGCATTAAGACAACGCTCACCAAGGAGGGAGCCGAAAACGTCATGATCGGCTTCTACAAGGCGGAGCAGTACGAGGACGCGCTACTCGATCTAGACCTGAAGTTCAAGGAAGCACCTAAGGCGAAACCGTCTCCGGAGAAGCCGGCTCCTTCCTCGTCGTCCGCGAAACCGTCCCCGGAGAAGAGCGTTCCGTCGTCCCCGAGCGTCCCCCCGGCTGAGCAAGGCTCGAAGAAGCCTGAGGGATCCTCTGTCGATTCCAAGACCGACAACACCAAAATCGTCGTGCCGATCATCGCTACTCTCATCAGCCTCGTGGCGATTGGTGGTGCGCTAGCTTTTGTCGGCCAGCAGTGGCTGCCGCAACTCTTGCAGGGTATGCAGCGATAACCTTCGCATCATGAACCGGTCCCGGTACTGTGCTGGGACCGGTTCTTTGCTGTTTACCAAAGCCGAAAAAAGGAGACCATCCCGGGGTAAGTAGCAAAAAGTGTGTCTGAATTTCGGCGTTATTGCTGATCAGGCTGGGTAAATCGGGCGGATATAGGCATCAAGACCTTATATCCGCCCGAATTGCGTTCAATCCTCCGGAATGGCACCCGCATGTGCTAGTCGGGGGTTGGTGTGCTTTCCGGGTGAGTAAAAACAGACCACGGTGCCCGGTATGTGCTGGGCAAATTGCCGTTTCCGTGTAGTTGGTAGGGGCAA
>NZ_KV833311.1:508-6183 GCF_001837615.1 Corynebacterium sp. HMSC070H05 | reverse complement strand
CTCAAACGGAACAAAACCTGGGACACTTCAGACCGAAACCAACCGTCTCTACAAGAAAGCGCGCAGCACTTCGTCCATATTATTGATCGCTAATGTCACGCCCATCGCCCGTAGTACGAAAAATTCATCCCAAATCAAGCATCTACATGAGAAACCAATAAACACCTAGAAGCGGACAGTCCACATGGGACAATAGTCGATAACCAACACAGCCTCACCAAGGATGGTGGCGGCAAATCTGCAACTTGGCAGCGAATAGAATCCATATATGCGAACATATATTCGACATCTTTCTTTCGCGCATCGCTGGAGGCGGTACTATCTCCACAGCTCGAAAAGCACTTCCACAGACAGGAGATCACGTTGCCCGTAAAGAATGATTTTGGCCAGTATTTCACACCACGCCATATCGCCGACTTAATGGTTGGAATGATTAAATCGGAACGAACCGCTGAGGTCCTGGAACCTAGCAGCGGCGAAGGTGTCTTCCTTGACGCCCTATACGATCAGGGGTTCACTAACGCGCAAGGCTATGAAATCGACGAACGTCTGACTCACAATCCTGCACACAAAGTCACCCACCGCTCCTTCGTTTCCGTTAGTGAAGCAAGTTTATTTGACGTCGTAATCGGCAACCCTCCCTACATTCGATGGAAAAATCTCACACCAGAACTACGTGAGGAGATGCAAGATCATCCACTCTGGGGAACACTCTTCAATTCCCTTTCCGACTACTTAACCGTTTTCATCGCAAACTCGGTTACCCACCTAACTCCTGGCGGGGAACTAATCTTCATTACCCCATCCTTTTGGATGCACACCTCGCATTCCCTGAAGTTACGAGAGTGGATGCTACAACATGGACACATTTCCGACGTCGTCGATTTTGGAGAAAGCAAGGTCTTTGACGGCGTTTCTAGCGCAATTATCATTTTCCGTTTCGTGAAGTCAGCTTCAGAGTCCGACTCATTCAACTACCACCGCTACATCGGCCCTAGAGCCGTACCCACCACGATTAATTTGGGAAATCAGTATTTCGAGACTCATTCGGCACCAACATTCAAGCGGGGTAAACACTGGACCCTTGCGCCAGCTAAGACACAAGAGGAAGCCAATCGCTTAGAACTTGCCGCCACTTTAGGCAGTCAAACACCTCACAGTCTTTTGGATGGGAATCAGCCTGACACTCTGGGTAACTATGTGGAAATTGCGAACGGCATGGTCTCTGGCCTCGACAAAGCTTTTAGACTGTCTCCAGAAGAATATGAGTCACTTCCGCAAGAAGAACTGACCGGCGTCAGCTTCGTCGCGAAGGCCAAGGATCTAGGCCACCTTAAGAACTTAGGGATTACACCATATATCGATGTCCCAGAAGGTATGTCAGAGCGTGACTTTAATAATGCATTCCCCCAGATATCCGCAAAACTTGCATTCTTCAAAGAAGCACTTGATAAGCGTTACTCATACGGCCGCAGCCTCCCCTACTGGGAATGGGCTTTTAAGCGGTCCCAGAAACTGTTCTATACCGATCGCCCAAAAATCTTCACGCCTTGCAAAGAACGCATGACCAACAAAGATACAGCCCGTTTCGCTTATGTCGAAGGGGGTATTTTGGCAACCCAGGATGTAACTGCAATCATTCCGACCCCAAACACAAGAGAGTCAATCGAGTACATTCTTGGATACCTGTCCACCAAACAGGTCTCAGACTGGTTTCGGGTCCGCGGACTTATGAAAGGAGGGATTGCAGAGTTTTCCGAAAAGCCGCTAATGAACATCCCATTTCTCCCCATCGACTGGGATAGCGAAAGCAGCATATCCTTCCACAATCACATTACAAACGCAGTAAAAGAAATCCTATCCAAGAAAAAAGCCTCAGATCCCTGCACTCTACAATGGTTAAGCACTCAGTTCGAAGAGCAGATATCGCACATCAACGCTACCCATCAAGAGCTTTCCTAATCTTGGTTACTTCCATAACCTGTTGATTCGAGCGGTGTTCAAGCGATCGCGCATATGATTCGAGAAACATCCCCAGCCACTCCTTATTACTCCCTTCAAAGTTTTGCTCAACTTCGAGTGGGTAAAACTGAATTTGAAGCGCTGCACTCCAGTTGATGTATATCTCTTTAGGGTCCGTCTTAAAAAGATCAATGGCCCTGCACTCGTTCGCTCGAAGCATTCTCCGCCCGTCAACTTCTTCGGGCATAAATTTGATCCCGAGGTAAAGAATCTCTAGTGGTAGGTCAGAGCCTGTTTCCCAAGCAATCAAACCGATGTCTTTTATCTTTCGTGCAGAAATGATATTCGGTTGTTGAGACTTTTTCATTGCATTTTGGGACTTGACATCAACAAAGGAAACCAATTCGGAATTAAAAAGCTTCTTCTTATCGGAAAAGACGATTGTCTCTGCAGTATCGTTCTGCTTTTCCTCAAATCTGTTAGTGGGACTCCACCTCGATGTGGGGGCCGTTCCACGCTTCGCTAAGTAATTGACCGGCTCTGGCCCAAACTTATACTCTCCAGGACGAAACTTATCTTCTTTAGAGTCAAGTTCAATTGTTAGCGCGTGATTAAGAGCTTCGAAATGCCGGAATGCGCTCCCTGGAAAGCGTTGCTTCAACGCATCGTCAACGAGAGCCTCAAAGGGAAGACCACCCGCATGGCCGGATAGCTGACCACTTGGCCGTGGCACAAGCGCCCCTACGAGTTCCTCACCAATTTCCTCTAATTCTTTGAGCACAGTCACGATTCATAACTCTAGTGAGTCAACGAGCAGCATACTCGTGCTTTGCTCCAATAATTTCAAAGTCTAATGACTGGAACGACTGAAATTCTCGTCTACTTTTGAATATTCAACTCTTCGAGACCTGCGGAGTTCATCAAACCAAACCTTGCTCTGTTTCCGTCGATTCCAAATAATCGCGCCTAGAAAAGAATCACTGCAGAAGAATCCATATGAACGCGGGAGCCAGCGATGAAAGATCTCGAACGTCTATAGTCCGCCCTTCGGGAAGTTGCACGCTACATCTCTTCCTGCTCGAAGTGCGAGGAGTCCTCCTCGCCTTGGCCGGCAGAGATATCACGCTGGACTGGTTTGCCGATCGCGCTCTCAACCAACTGACACAGCGCTTCACGGCGGGTTGCAAAGAACGTGTCGAAGTCGTCCGAACGCAACGCTTGTGGGTCAACGAGGTGAGGTCGAAGCAGTTCGTCGAGTTCTGCTTCTGCGATCTTCGCAGTCCGCTCGATCTTGCCCACGTAGCTCGACGGTGCGACGCCACCAATAACGCGGTTGGTACGGGCACTGAGCATCGTCTTGTTCACGATGGACTCGCGGTGTTCGTCGTCAATGTTGTTCTTGTTGCACCAAGCCTGCGGGAAGATGTGATGAATGTCGACGCTCATGTCCTTGTACTGGACGGCACCGAACATCTTGTCTTCCATCCAGTCCTTGGAATTATTGGCCATTAGCAGCGCCATCACACCCTTGTACGCTGCAGAGTTACGGGTGCGCATCGAGTGAAGACGGGATTCAACAAAGTTTGCATCGGTGACGGTACGCGGTGCAGGGCTAGTTTCGTCCTTGCACCAAGCAGGGACCATCTCTAGATCGCGCGCGAAACGGGTTTCGATGGCACTGCCATACAACTCACCGAACACACCGGACCAGTACCAGCGGACAAGCTGAGCACGCACCGAGTGAAGGTCAGCATCCTTTCCCAGCACGACCTTGATTGCAGCGAGCGGAACCAACTGCTTCTGATACGGAATATCTCGCGCAGTGAACACGTGCAGGTCTGCGAGAAATCGTGCGGTCCATAGGAAGGCGTCTCGCAACGGATCGCGCCACTCGAGATAATCCGCGAGAGTGAGGCGAAGCACGTCTTCACGCTTCGCGGTTACCGCGACCTTTCGCTGTTCCGGTGGTGCGACCTGCTGCTTTTTCAAGCTCGCGAGCATGGTGACCGCCTGGAGAAAGTCAGTGTTCTCCACTTTCCTCAGGACCGGATAGTCCTCCCAGAGCCTTTTGGTCTCCAGCCAGTCGTCGTTAAGCCTGAAGTCCTCACCAGTCTCGGCGTAATAGGAACCGTCACCCGCGAATACCGCAGTCAACAGCTCGAATACGTTGAGCGGGAGGCCACCAATGTTCACCTTCTCAAAGACCGTGGCCACTGCCGCTTTATCGGTTTCTTTATCGAGCTCAATCGCGGGAATCTGATATTGCGTAGCCCGCTGCACATACGTGTCGAGAAACTCAAGCGCGACATCATTATTCGGGTGCTTCATCAGCCATCGAGTGCCCTCGCTTGAGTAGAGCAAGTTCAACGGGAAGTAGCCGTTCTCGTACTGCTTTTCTGTGGTGCTCAGGTCCAGCACTACGTCGCGATCGAAGTTCTTCTTCATGATCCCGTCCGCCGGGACCGCAATCACTGCGTCTTCAACCCTATCGGGGTCGGCGAGCGCATCTGCAATATTGATGAAGAACCTTCTATCGAGGAGCTTCCCTCGGGCATCCTTCGTGTGGACAACTCCGTCTCCGGTCAGAGCCTGGGTCAGGGAGGTTAAGCGTTGCTGTCCGTCGAGAAGCAGGTAACCAGGTTCTTTATCCTGCACGTCAGTGCCCTCAACGGGGCGGGGCTTGAAACGAACCTGGTCATTACCGGTTTCCAGCAGCATCACGACTCCCATGGGGTGCCCACGGAGCACAGTGACCAGAATCTGACGAACGCGCTCTTCATCCCACTTGTACTGCCGCTGAAAATCCGGCAGTTGGATAACGCCGGTTGTGGTGTCCTTGAGGTACTCATCCAGCCGGTACATGGGAGTCTGGAAACCCATGGTGTTCCTTTCAGTTCACTACTGCGTCAAACACCACCGAGCATAGAGAGCACAAAGACGTCGCCGTGAAACTTTTCGAACAAATATGCCGTCAGACTCCGCAGTCATGTGGTGAGATGTGCCTCAACGCTACTGCTGCGCCGCTGATTCAGTCCATTTTCAGCGAGGGATCGCAGGTCAAGTCCCGTGTAGTGGTGTAGCCGTTTGTGCTTTCGGCTCGGTATGAAGTTCGGGGTTTTGTTAGGCGGTTAGCTGGTGATGTTCGCCATGTTCACCTCCAGTTTGGTGCATGAGGTGTTTGGTGTGCTCGAGTGCGGATAGTGACATGTAGCGTTTTTGCTGGATCCAATCGTCGTGCTGCTCGGCAAGCACCGCGCCGACAAGCCGGATGATGGATTCACGGTTCGGGAAGATGCCCACAACATCGGTGCGCCGGCGGATCTCCCGGTTTAACCGTTCGGTGGGGTTGTTGGACCAGACTTTCTTCCAGACTGGTTTCGGTGCTGCGGTAAACGCCAACACGTCATCGAGCGACTCTTCTAGATAGGCCGCAACCTGCGGGAACTTTGGTTCTAACAGGTCAACAACTTCGCGGGCTTGTCGCCAGGTGGATTGGGCGTCGGGTTGTTGGAAGATTGTCTGGAACATCGCTTAAGACCATCGGCCACTGGGTCTTGGGGACTTTTTCGTAGAGGTTTTTCGCGAAGTGGGTGCGACAGCGCTGCCACGACGCATCGGGCAGCACTTCAGATATCGCGTGCTGGATGCCCTCATGGGCGTCACTGGTGACAAGGAAGACACCGCGAAGTCCGCGGGCTTTTAAGTCCTGGAAG
>NZ_KV833311.1:0-408 GCF_001837615.1 Corynebacterium sp. HMSC070H05 | reverse complement strand
GAGCATTTCGCGGTACCCGTCGGCGTTGACCCCAGTGGCAAGCAGTACGGAGCATTTGACCACCCGGCCACCTTCACGCACTTTGATTGTCAACGCGTCGCACGACAGGTAGGCGTACCCGCCGGGGTCCAGGGGGCGATTTCTGAAGTCTGCGACCATCTCGTCGAGTTCTTCCGACATGCGTGAGACTTGGGATTTCGACATGTTGGAAATGCCAAGGGTTGCCACCAGATCGTTCATTCGGCGGGTGGAAACCCCTTTGAGATAGCACGTCGCGATCACGGTCGATAGTGCGCGTTTGGCACGTGAGTGTCGCTCGAGCAGCCAGTCGGGGAAGAACGCGCCGTGGCGCAGCTTCGGCACTGCCACATCGATTGTGCCGACACGGGTGTCGAGGTCGCGGTGGCG
>NZ_KV833310.1:0-25666 GCF_001837615.1 Corynebacterium sp. HMSC070H05 | reverse complement strand
TAGCAGACACACATTTTGTCGCTTAACCCGATTTTGACCCTAGTGCACCAGCTAGTGCACCAAATGGCGATCCGATCACAAAATGAAGAAGGCCCCTACCAGTGTTTCTCCTGGTAGGGGCTTGGAAGTTGGTAGCGGGGGCAGGATTCGAACCTACGACCTCTGGGTTATGAGCCCAGCGAGCTACCGAGCTGCTCCACCCCGCGTCGGGCGCAATATGTGATTTTCGCCTGTCGCCGTAACCAGCAACGTGGACTTACTATACATACACCGACAGAGAGCACCAAACCGCCTGTTCACGACGGTTTGGTGCGATCCAATTATCGGGGCTTCCCTACTACTGCCGCTACCGCTACTACTGCCGTTACTGCTGGGCAGCGAGCTGGCCGAGGATGCCGTAGATGTGCTTCGAGGCGCCCAGGGTCAGGCCGCCGTCGACAGCAATCTCTGCGCCGTTGATGTAGGACGCGTCGTCGGACGCGAGGAACAGCACCGTCTTCGCAACCTCCTCGGCGCGGCCCGGACGGTTCGCTGCTGCGAGCGGAAGCGGTGCACCCTCCACAAGGGAATCTGCCGTCATCGGGGTTGCAATCGCACCCGGGTGGACGGAGTTGATGCGGATGTTCTCGTCAGCAACGTCGGCGGCGACCGTCTTGGTCATGCCGCGCACTGCCCACTTGGATGCCACGTAGCCGGTCGCACTGACTTGGCCTTCCAGGCCCGCGGTGGACGACATGTTGATGATCGCGCCGCCGCCCTGCTTACGGATCTCCGGGATGGCGTACTTCATGCCCAAGAACACGCCGTCCACGTTGACGGCCATGATCTTCTGGAACTGCTCCAGGGTGGTGTCCTCCACGCCCGTCATCTGAAGGATGCCGGCGTTGTTCACCAAGATGTCCAAGCGGCCGAACGCCTCGTTCGTCGCCGCGATGGCGTCCTTCCAGTCCTGTTCGTCGGCAACGTTGAGCTTCACAAAAATTGCGTTGTCGCCGAGCTCGTTTGCCAGTGCCCCGCCGAGCTCTTCGTTGAGGTCAGCGATGACAACCTTTGCACCTTCTTCGACGAAGAGTTTGCAGTCTACTGCACCCATTCCCGATGCGCCACCGGTCACAAGCGCGACTTTGCCGTCAAAACGTCCCATGGTCTATCCAGCCTTTCTCTCAAAGAGTTGGTTGTGAAAACCATGCTAGATACAAAAATGGTGCATCGCGCGCCCACTTCGCGCGATGCACCTGGTCCTGGGGGGACGGGATAACTATAACCCGTTACTGCGCCTTCTGGTACTCAGCCACTGCGCGATCGAGTTGGTCGATGGCGCGGCCGTACTCCTCGAAGGAACCGTTGCGGGCACTCTCCAGGTTACGAAGAGCATCATTGATCCTGTTCAGAGCCTCGTCGCGGTTTACCTTCGGAGCGTTATCACCCTCCGGTGTGGCTTCCTTGTTTTCCTCAGCGGGGGTAGTTTCAGCCTCACCCTGTGGTGCGTTTTCGTCCACCACTTCGACTTCCTGGGCTGCGTCAGAGTGGATACCCACCTGCTTCAGCGCCTGGGACACGGTCGGGGCGTAGCCCACCTGGCCGCGGTAGAACACGAGCACGCGCAACAGCTTCGGGAAGGCCGAGGCCTGGTCCTTGCGCTGCGAGTAGATCGGCTCGACGTAGAGGATCTCGCCGCCGCCCACCGGCAGGGTGAGCAGGTTGCCGTTCTTCAGATCGTTCGTCCCCTCCCACAGGGTGCGGTCACGCGCCACCTGGTCGGAAGACATCAGGGCGTCCTGGGCCTGCTTCGGGCCCTGGGTCTGCGTGTTGGTCGGCAGCACACGCACGGTGATGTTGCCGTAGGTCTCCGGATCGGAAGACACTGCCATGTGCGCGGACAGGAACTCACGGTTCAGGCCACGGAACGGGGTGATCAGCTGGAAGGACGGCTTATTGGTCTCCGGGTCAGCGGCCACAACGTAGTACGGCGGCTGGTTCAGCTGGTCGCGGCCTTCCGGTGCGGTCGGGTCGTTCGGCACAGACCAGAAGGCGTCGTTGTTGAAGAACACGCCCGGGTCATCCACGTGGTAGCGCGCCAGCAGGTCACGCTGGACCTTGAACAGGTCCTCCGGGTAACGCAGGTGGTCACGCAGGGAGTCGGTGATGTCCGAGTTCGGGCGCACGGTGCCCGGGAAGGACTTCATCCACGCGTTGAGTACCGGGTCGGACTCGTCGAACGCGTAGAGGTCCACGGTGCCGTCGTAGGCGTCCACGGTGGCCTTGACGGAGTTGCGGATGTAGCCGACGTTGTCCGTAATCAGGCGCTGGGTGGTGCCGTCCGGGTTCAGCGCGTCCTGCGTGGTGTCCTGCAGAGAGGTACGCGTGGAGTACGGCAGCTGGGACAGGGTGGTGTAGCCATCCACGATCCACTTCACGCGGCCGTCGATGACAGCCGGGTAGGTCTTGGAGTCGGTGGTCAGCCACGGGGCGACCTTTTCCACACGCTTGCGCGGGTCACGGTCGTAGAGCACCTTCGAGTTGCCGCCAACGCGATCGGACAGCAGGAAGCTCAGTTCCTGGTACTTCACGGCGTAGGCCACACGGTTGATCGGATTGCCGATGTCCACGCCGCCCTTGCCGGTGTAGGTGTAAGTGGAGTTGTCGGTGTCGTACTCCACCGGGCCCTGGCCGTTGTCGCCAACAATGGCGTAGTCCAGACCATCCTGGGCAGAGGCGATCACCGGGCCGAAGTAGATGCGTGGCTCTTCCACCTTGATACCCAGCTCTTCAGCCTCGCCGGACTCCTTGGCGGCAGCGTTGGCCTGCAGGTCGGACACGGTAAAGATTGGCAGGCCACCACGGGTGGAGCCGGCGTCCTGCGCGGCCTCGTCGACAGTGTTGGCTTGCGCTGCGACAAAGCCGTTGCCGTGGGTGTACACGGTGTGGCGGTTAATCCAGTCGCGCTGGTTTTCACTCAGCGCGTTCGGGTCCATCTCACGCGCGGCGACAACGTAGTCGCGCATCTGGCCGTCGACCTCGTAGCGGTCCATAGCCAGCTGGTCTGGGAAGCCGTAGAAGTTACGCAGCTGCTGGTTCTGGGTAAACGTCGGGGAAATGATGTCCGGGTCCAGCAGGCGCAGGTTGGAAATCGTCGCCTCGTCCTTGGCCACATCGGCATTCGAGGTGTTGCCGCCCCAGTTCTCCATGTAGGTGACCTTGTCGTCGGTCAGCCCGTACGCCTCGCGGGTGGCTTCGATGTTGCGGCCGATGTACTCGTATTCCTTGGCCTGACGGTTCGGCTTGACCGAGAACTGCTCCAGCAGCGCCGGCCACACGTTGCCCACAACGATCGAGGACACCAGCATGAGCACCGTTGCCAGCACCGGGACACGGAAGTCCTTGAACACGATGGAGGCGAAAAACGCCGCTGCGACAACCACAGCGATGACGGTGAGGATGATCTTCGCGGGCAGCATCGCGTTGACCGCGGTGTAGGAGGCACCGGTGAAGATGTCGTTCTGGCTGGATAGCAGGTAGTAGCGGTCCAGCCAGTAGGTCACGGCCTTGGTCAGCATCCACAGGCCTGCGGTGACGGCGAGCTGGATGCGCGCCGGCTTAGACACCATGCCCTTGACACCGGTGACGTTGTTGCCAATGCGGATGCCACCGAGCATGTAGTGGCCCACCGCACCGATCAAAAATGCCACGGCGAGCAGCATGGACAGCGTGCCCACAATCGCAGAGATTGCCGGCAGGCTAAACGCGTAGAAGCCTAGGTCCTTGCCAAACTGCGGGTCGGTGGTGCCAAAGTCCCCACCGTTGAACCACATCATGAACACACGCCACATGCGCTGGCCAGCAAGACCAGACATGATGCCCACGATCACCGGCACCCAGGTCAGCAGCCCCTTCACACCGTCTTGCACGGCGGCGCGGTACTGCGCTTGCTGCGAGGTCTCGCCGAAAATATCGCCGCTGTCTTGTTGCCTGCCACGCCACGCAATCCGTGCCGCTGCCCATGCGACGGCTGCACCAAGCAGCGCGAAGATGACAAACAGCACGACACGGAAGAGGATCACTCGGTTGAAAACACCGCGGAAGTCAACCTCCCCAAACCAGAGAAAATCGGTATAGATACCGATCAGCACTGGCAGGAGGAAGAAAAGTGCGGCGAGTACACCGAGTGTGACCATGAGGCCTTTATTCGGTTTCTGCGACCGTGGTTGTGGCCGGGTGAGGCGGGTAGCCAAGCCTGCTCCTTAGGAATAGTGTTGTCCAACGTCTATGTGCATTACAGCCTAGAAAGTTTAACGGCCAACAATCCGGAAAGGTTCCCGTGCGCGAACAACAAGCCCTGAATAAGGCCATGATGGAGGCCGTCGATTTCGTCCACGCCGAAGGTTGGGACGCCCCGCCAACCCTCTTCGGTCTGGTACCAACGCAATTGCTTGTCGACGAGCTGGGCACCCTCGACGACTCCTCCCCCCTCACCCTGGTTGTGCAGGAATTGCCGGAGAATATCCTGCCCGGTTCCGAGGAGCTCGGCGAGTACGTCACCCGCCTGGCCTGGCCGCGTGAGGTTGAAGGCGTGATCCTGGCGCAGGAGATCCTCTTCCGCGACGCCTCTGCCCCGGCGGATGCCGAGGCGCGCCCGGCGCGGTTGTTCTCCGGCGTGCTGCGTACCGAAGACATCGAGCAGACCCTGCTGCAGATGCGCCTGACGGATGAAGAGTTGGAGGAGCGCGGCCCCTTCGCACAGGACGACATCGAGCTGCGTGGCGGCCCGGAAGTCGCGCCGGGTGTGATTGCTGCGCTGCGCTACGGGCTTGAGCAAGACCCGGACGACCTGGTTTAAGCTAGACACCCGAAACCCAATCCAAGGAGCTTCTGACCGTGTCTGTGTCCCGCCGCGCAATCGCCTCCGCTGTCCTTGTCGGCTCGCTGTCTCTCGCCGCCTGTGGTGGTGGCGATAACGACGAGGCCAACGCGACCAGCAGCCCCATCTCGACGTCGTACATCAGCGAGGACCCAACCACCTCCTCGGATTCGGAGACGACCACGCCTGAAACGACCACCTCCGTGACAACTACCATCGCTGCGTCTGAATCTGGCACGGCGTCGGAGTCGGAGTCTGCGTCTGAGTCTGCTTCCGAGACGGTGTCGTCGACAAGCACAAGCTCCTCGAAGCGGGAGAAAGCGGACTCGTCTGCGGAGGCAACCTTGGAGAAGGTACGCGAGCGCTTCGCCTCCCTTGCGCCTGAGGAGTTCTTCGACCAGTTCGAAGGCTGCGGCGCCGGCGGGATCAGCGGTTCTTATGACTGCCAGGGCGACGAGATCGGCCAGTTCCAATTCTTCGACTCCGAATCGAAGGCGGCCTCCTCGACCCAACTTCTTACTGAGCTGCGCTCCTCGCGCGTGGTGGAAGACTCCGGCGACCGCGTAGTCGGCTGGTCCACGCTGGGCACCTCCGCGATCATCACCGTGGTGGATAACCGCGAGGGCCTGGTCATGCAGCAACTGATCTCCTCCGACCAGGAGGACCCGCGCCAGCGGATCTACGACCTCGGCCTGGCGAAGAAGCCCTAACCCTTAGCCGTCGCAAGTTGGCACGTCGCGGCCTGCGGCGAACGCCTCCATCGCATCCACTGCCTCCTGGAGGGTGGACACGGCAGCGACGGTCATATCACCAGCGTCGGCCCGCTTCACCGCATCACAATTGCCCTTCGGCGCGAGGAACAACTCGGCGCCCTCATCGCGCGAGCCACGGATTTTGTGGGTGATGCCGCCGATGGGGCCGACCTCGCCGTCGTCGTTAATCGTGCCGGTACCGGCAACGAACTTGCCCCCGTTGAGCTCGCCTGGCGTCAACTTGTCAATCACCGCCAGCGAGAACATCATGCCCGCACTCGGACCACCGATGTCGTTGAGGTTGTAGTGCACCTTCAGGCCATCGGCGGGCTCAGAATCCATGAGAATGCCAAGCATCGGCTTGCCCTTCTCGTGCGGATTCTCCTTCAGCTCGATGGTCTTCGTCTCTTCCTTGCCGTCGCGGCTGATGGTCACATCCACCGTCTCGCCGGGCTTTTTGGCAAAGACCACGTCCTGGACCGCGCTCGGCTTGGCGACCGGAGTGGAGTCGATGGCAAGGATCTTGTCACCCTGCTGCAACGTCCCGTCCGCGGCAGCGCCTTTGACCACGTCATGGATGTTCACCGTTGTGGGTTTGCCCAGATAGTGCATCGCCGCAACCGTCGCCGACGCCTCCGACGCGACAAACATCTGCTGGTTAAACTCGCGCGTTTCTTCCTCGCTGCGATCCGCCGGCATCACCTGCTCGATCGGCACCAGCGTGTCCTTAGTCACCGCCCAACGCGCCAACGCCTGGCCCAACGTCATATTCGTGCGCACCGACACCGTGGTCATATTCAGCTGCCCGCCAGTCTCAAGGGTCTCCGCGCCCTCGATGTCCACCACGGGCGTGCCCTGGATCTCGCTGAGCGTGTCAAACGTCGGGCCCGCCCCTTCCGCCGCGTACGGCACCGTGAGCTTGATGTCCGTGCCGGGAATGTGGTCCATCGTCATTCCCACCGCAAGCAACGCGATAGGCACTGCACCCCACACCAGCGTGGAAAAACGCTTGTTCGCTGTCTTGGTCGCGGGCGTGTGTTCTGCCGCGTCCGCTGGTGTGTGCGCGTTCGTCATGGTGGCACATGTTAGCGCAGCAACCAGCAGCTCCAACCCGCGCCGTTGTGCAGCTGTATTGTGGCGCCTATGAGTAACGGATTCGGATTCTCCTTTCCCAACGACGGCAACGACGACAACGAGGGCAGGGACAACGAAGGCAACAACAACGACAACGGGCGTGGCGAGCCGACCAACCCGTTTGCAGCCTTCGGTTTCGGCGGAAACTTTGGGTCCGGCGGGTTCGGTGGATTCGGAGGCCCCGGCGGCCCCGGTGGCGCTGGTGGCGCTGGTGCTGGCGGGCTTGGCGACATCCTGAATCAGTTCGGCCAAATGCTCTCCGGCATGGGCTCTTCCATGAACGCCCAGGAGGACGGCGACGCCGTCAACTTCGACCTCGCCGCCCGCATGGCGCGTCAGCGCATCGCCGGGGTGAACCCGGTCAGCGAGGCAGACTCCCGCGCCGCCGAGGAGTCCTTCCGCCTAGCGGAGCTCTGGCTCGACGGTGCCACTGCACTGCCCGCCAGCCAGGCACAGGCCAAGGCCTGGAACGCCCAAGATTGGCTGGAGCAGACCATGCCGATGTGGAAGCGCCTGGTCAACCCGGTCGCCGCCAACATGGCGCGCGCCCAGCTAGACACCATGCCGGAAGAGGCCCGCGAGATGATGGGCCCGATGGTCAGCATGGTTAACCAGATGAACTCCATGCAGTTCGGCATGAAGTTGGGCCACGCACTGGGTGACCTTGCCCAGCAGGCGCTGACCGGCACCGACTTCGGCCTGCCTGTCGCACCCGCCGGCATTGGTGCGGTCCTGCCGCGCAACATCGCGGAGATTTCCAAGGGCCTGGACCTGCCGGGCCAGGAAGTGATGGTCTACATCGCCGCACGCGAGGCCGCACGCCAGCGCCTGTTCCGCAACGTGCCGTGGCTGGTCGAGCGCCTCGTGTCCTCCGTGGAGGAATACGCCGCCGGCCTGCAGATTGACACCTCCCACATCGAAGAGGCCGTCCGCGACCTGAACCTGGATGGTGGCGACCCCGCACAGATCCAGGAGGCCATGCAACGCCTGCAAGACGAGGACCTCTCCCCGCGCGTAGGCACCCGCAACGCTGCCTCCACGTCCCGCTTGGAAACCCTGATCGCGCTTGTTGAAGGCTGGGTTGACGTCGTCGTCGACGAAGCCCTCAGCGAACGCATCCCCACCACCCCGCAACTCGCCGAGGCGTGGGCACGCCGCCGCGCCACCGGTGGTTCTGCTGAGCAGGCCTTTGCCAACATCGTCGGCATCGAACTCGCAGCCCCTCGCACCCGTGAGGCCGCCGAACTGTGGCGTCGCGCAGGCGCTGCTGTGGGCGTGGATCGTCGCGACGCCGTCTGGGAGCACCCCGACCTCCTGCCGTCCAGTGAGCAGCTGGACAACCCGGCGTCCTTCATCGACACGCTTCTCGACGACACCCCCGACACCGACCTCGACGACGAATTTGCCAAGTTGGAAGAGGAACTGCGCAACAACCCCGAGTTGAAGCGCGAAGACGGCGACGGCAAGGACGACGGCAGCCAGGACGGCACGGAACTGTAGGCGCGCGGCGGGGCTGGGCTAGCCGTAGCGCTGGTAGGCCTCCAAAAACCCGCGGGCGCGCTCCGCCTTGGGCACCCGATCCGCCCAGGCGTAGAACTCTGCCGAATGGTTCGGGATGAAGGTGTGCGTTAACTCGTGCACCAGCACCGCGTCCAGCACGTAGGCCGGTACGTCGCGCAGCCGATCGCTGATGCGGATATCACCTGTCGATACGGTGCAGGAGCCCCAGCGCGTGTTTTGGTTAGACACCCACCGCACCGAACCAATCGTTGCCCGCCCCTGCAGAATTTCCTTGTTCAGGGTTTCGGCGCGGGTGCGTAGGGAGTCGTCGTCAAGCAAACGCGTCGACGTCTTCTTCTCCAACTTGGCCAGCATCTGCTCCACCATCTCGCGCTCCTGCGCTTTGGTGAAGTGCGCCGGAATGCGGATCTCCGCCACCCCGCCAACCACCCTGGCCTGCACCGTCTTCGCACGACGGGCGGAGCGGATCACGCGATATTGCATCCCAGACATAGCGCAACATTGTAGGATGCGACGCGGGGGTGGAACACACGTGGCAATCCAAGAACACACACGCATACAACTCGCGCGCGGCGTCCGCGTTTTCGTACGCGCGCCAGAAACGATCCAGTTCGGGGCAGACGCGACACGCACCGGGCTCATCACCGTGCCCAGCGCCGACGAGGTGGTCACGGTCCTCGACTCACTGACGCATCCGCGGATGCTCAAAACCGTTGTCGCAGCCCTTACGGTGCATCTCGGTGAGGCGCGTGCGCGCAGTCTTATCGACGACCTCATCACCTACCGGCTCCTCATCCCCACCACCACCCCACAAGTGCTGGTGGTGGGGCGCGACGCGCTGGCCTCCCAGATCACGCTGCTGCTGTCACGCCGTGGTGTGGTGACGCGCAGCCCGATGAAGGACGAGTCGGTGAGCAAGTTCCTGCTCGATCACGAGCCGCACCTGCCGGTGCTTGCCGTGAACTGTGCTGCCGAGGTGGATCAGATCGCCGCCGCGACCCGTGGCCGGCGTGGCCCTGTGGTGCCGGTGACGCAGTTCGACGCGCGCGTGGTCGTCGGCCCTGTGTGCGCTCCGTCTGGGCCGTGCCCGGTGTGCGCCCGGCTGTACCTTTTGGACCGGGACCCGAACATCGCCCAGGTGGAGGAGCACCTCCCGCCGGCGATCGCGGCCGAGCCGGTGTCCTTGGCGGCCGGTGCGGTGGCGGCAGCGACGGTGGCAGGCAGGCTCGCCGGTGCACCCGACCCGCCCGGGGTGTCGGCGCCGACACCTGTGGCTGGTGACGTGGTGGTCGCAGACCCGTTCGCGCCTGTGCCTGTGGTGTCGCAGCGGGTGCCGTCGCACCCGGACTGCCCGATGTGCTTCTAGCGCTGGCTGGGCTGGCGCAGCTGGGCTAGCGCGGCTGGGCTAGCGAGGCTGGGGCCCGCCTTAGTGGCGGTGCTCCTCAAGCGTTGCCAGCACGCCCGCGCCGTACTCCTCCACCTTCACCGGCCCGATGCCGGAGATGCCAAGCAGTTCCGTCTCGTTTGCGGGCATGGCTTCGGCGATTGCCATGAGTGTCACGTCCGAGAACACCATGTAAGCCGGGCGTCCCGCTGCGCGTGAGACGTCGAGGCGCCAGCGTTTCAGGGCGGCGAGCACGTTCTCGTCGTAACTCGGCTCGCACTCCTCGTGGCGTCCGAGCGCCTTGTCTGCTGGGCTGAACAGCGGGTTGCCGCATACGCGACAGCGGCGGTTGCGCTTGAGGCGTTCCGGGGAGCGCTCCACATCAAGTTCCGGTGCGATGCCGTCCAAGAAGCGCGACCGCGACCGGTTCTTTCGCCCACCTTCCTGGCGCGACAGCGACCACGACAAGTGCAGGTGCTCACGCGCACGCGTCACCCCGACGTAGAACAGGCGGCGTTCTTCTTCGATCTGGTCGTCGCCGGCCTTGATCGCGTGCGAGATCGGCAAGGTGTTCTCCACCAGGCCAACGAGAAATACTGCGTCCCACTCCAGGCCCTTCGCGGCGTGCAGGCTGGCCAGGGTCACCCCGTCCACAGCGGGTGGCTGCTTGGCCTCTGCGCGCTGGCGCAACGAGCGCAACACCTGCGGGAGATCCTCGGCTTCTCGGGTGCGGACGATCTCCTCGATGAGATCCACAAGCGCGCTGAGTGACTGCCAGCGCTCACGAGCCTGGGCGCCCTCGGGTTCGGTCTGGGTCAGGCCGATGGGTGCGAACGCGGCGCGGGCGACCGCCACCGGGTCGTCCGGCAGGTCGGTGCGGCGGGCGGCTCGGACCAGGGCTGCGATGGCTTCGCGGATCTCGGCGCGGTGGAAGAACCCTTCCCCGCCGCGGACTTGGTAGGCAATGCCGGCATCCGCCAGCGCCGCTTCAAACGCGGCCGACTGGGAGTTAATGCGGTACAGGATGGCGATTTCGCGGGCGGGGACGCCGTCATCAAGCAAACGCCTGATCGCGCGGGCCACGGCGCGGGCCTCAGACGGCTCGTCGTCGTAGCCGTTGAACTGTGGCGCCGGACCGCGCCCGCGCATGCCCTCCAGTTCCAGGCGAGTACCCGCGACACGCCCCTTGGCCTTTCCAATGACGGTGTTGGCCAGCTCGGTGACTTCTACCGTGGAGCGGTAGTCACGCTGCAATTTCACCACTGTGGCGTGCTCGTAGGTGCGCGAGAAGTTCAGCAGGTAATCCGGGGTGGCGCCGGTAAACGAGTAAATGGTCTGGTTGGCATCGCCCACCACGGTCAAATCGTCGCGATCACCCAGCCAGCCTTCCAGCACGCGCTGCTGCAGCGGGGTGACGTCTTGGTACTCGTCTACCACAAAAGTCTGGTACTGGGCGCGGAACTCCTCCGCCACCGCAGGTGCGTTCTCAAGCGCGCCGGCGACGTGCAGCAGCAGGTCGTCGAAATCGAGCAGCATGCCATCCGGGCTCGTCTTCGCCTCCTCGTAGAGGCGGTACACCTGGGCCACGCGCTGCGGATCCGTCGGCGGGGTGCGCGGGGTATCGGCGATGCGTGCGGCGTAATCCTCCGGGCCGATCACGCTGGCTTTGGCCCACTCGATCTCGCTAAGCAGGTCGCGCACCATTTCCTTGCCCGTATCCAGCCCACCGGCGCGCGCGGCGCGGGCGACCAACGGGAACTTGTTATCCAAGAGCCGCCACGGCAGGTCACCGGCGATCTGCGGCCAGAAGTACTGCAACTGCCGCATGGCCGCGGAGTGGAACGTGCGCGCCTGCACTCCCCCGATACCCATGGTGCGCAGACGGTCGCGCATCTCCCCTGCCGCGCGCTGGGTAAACGTCACGGCGAGCACCTTGTTCGGGGCGACCGTGCCGCGATCGATCAGGTTGGCAATGCGATACGTAATCGTCCTCGTCTTACCCGTGCCCGCACCGGCGAGGATGCACACAGGCCCGCGGGGTGCTTCGGCGGCGACACGTTGGTCGCTATCAAGCACGCTCAGATCAATCCTCATCGCGCACTGCCTTCTCCGCCTGGCGACGGATATCCGGGGTGTTCATGCGCACGTACAGGAGGCGATCGCCCGGCTCGACCGTTTCTGCTTCGGGGGAATCGATGCGGTAGAGCTCACCGGAACGCACGACACCAAGCACGATGTCGGCCAGGTGACGCGGGTTCGCACCAACCTCGTCGTCCGCAATCTGGCGCTCCGCCACCGCGAAGCCTTCGTCCGGACTGAGCAGATCCTCCATCATCTCCACCACGGGCGGGGTCACCGTTGCGATGCCAAGCAGACGTCCGGCCGTTTCGGAGGAGACCACCACCGAGTCCGCGCCCGACTGCATAAGCAGGTGTTGGTTCTCACCCTCTCGCACGCTGACCACGATCATGGCACTCGGCGCCAACTCACGCACCGACAGCGTGATCAGCACAGCCGTATCGTCCGAAGACGGTGCCACGATCACCGAACGCGCACGGCTCACCGCCGCAATGCGTAACACGTCCGACTTGGTGCCATTGCCGTGCACCGTGACCAAACCGTGCTTCTCCGCGACGGCAAGCGCAGCTGGGTCCGGGTCGATGACAACAATCGACGACGGCGACGCACCGCCTGCCACCAATGCGTCGACCGCCGAGCGGCCCTTCGTGCCGTAGCCGATAACGATGGTGTGGTTGCGCACGGTATTCCTCCACTGTTGGATCTGCAGCGTCTTACGGGAATCCTCCGTCAGCACCGACAAAGTCGTACCGACGAGGAGCATCAGGAAGGCCACACGGGCCGGAGTGACGAAGAAAATGTTGATGACTCGGGCCGACTGCGTCACCGGAGTGATATCACCGTAGCCCGTGGTAGACAGGGTCACCGCCGAGTAATACAACGCGTCAATGAACGTCAACGGCTCGGAGTATCCATTGCGATCAATGAACGCGACGATCGCGACGGCAACGATAAGCAGCAGGGCGTAGCCGAACCGGCGCGCGATCAACGACCACGGCGTCGCCCGCTCGAGGGCCGGGATACTGACCACATCGAGCAGGTGGTGCACCGGGATCGCCGTTTGATCCGCGGCGTTCGCGCTCAGCGTAAAAACCCTGCGCAGTTTCATTCCGTTTCGTCCTTACCCTTGCTTTCAGCAGATCTGCTGAGTAGCTCTTCGAGTTCTGCCGCATCGGGCAGACTACGCGGAGCATACGTCTCACCGGTGCGCACGTAGAAAAATACAGCGCGCACGGGTCGACCGTCACCACAGATACGCTCCCAAGCCGCCTTGTAAACCGCAAGCTGCAACTGCGCCGCTTCCATCGCATCCCGCTTCGGCTTCTCGCCGGTCTTCCAGTCCACGACGGTCCAGCCGTCCACATCCTCGAAGACGGCATCCATACGTCCGCGGACCACGCCCTCGCCCACGGCGAGCTCGAAGGGATGCTCCACAAACGTCGGGGTGCGCGACGCCCACTCACTGGCCTCAAAGTTTCGCTTGAGCCGCTCGAGTATCGCGCGATCCACCTCAGCCTCATCCCCGCCGGGAAGTTCGTCTTCGGTCAGCAACGGGCGTGCACCGTAGAACTCCTCCAACCACTCGTGGAAGGCGGTACCGCGCTTGGCGTAAGTGTTCGGCTTAAACGGCACTGGGCGGCGTGCCCGGCGCGCGAACTGCACCGGGTCGGCCTTCAGCGCCACCACATCGGACGCGGTCAGTTCGCCCGGCATGACCACCGGGACGTCGCCGGCCTGGGCCTGCTCGTGTTCTTCGATGAGTGCAGAGACGTCGCGCTCCCAGAGGGTAAACAGTTCGCCGTCTACGAACTTTGGCAGGTTCTCGCGCGCGGCGTTGACCGCCTGCGCGGCTGCTTCGTCCGTGGCCAGCGGGGCGTAGTTTGGCCAGCGGCCGGTGCGCTCGCCGTCGTCGACAAGAGCGTCGGCGCTGGCGTCTGCGTCGCTGTCTGCTTCAGCATCCGTGCCGTCGTTCCAGACCACCACGCACTCGGGTGCGACAACGTCGCGCATGGTGGCAAAGTGCTCGTACGGCGCTGCTTCCTTGACCACGTCAGGCCTACGGCGCGAACCGGTGACGATGAGTTTCCCGCCAGAACGCGTCACCGCAACATAGAACAGACGCGCTGCTTCCTCCGCCAGGTCCGCGGTGACGTGCTTCTTCCACGCCTCGCTCGCCCTCTGGTAGTCGGTGCGCGTGTCCACTTCGCCGAACTCCGGGAAGATCTCCGGATCGCCGTAGGTCTCCGTAGGCAGGAACTGCACGAAGGTGAGGAAGGTTTCCGTCTTCGGCTTATACGTCTCCGAATCGGCATGCAGTACCGCGACGGTGTCCCACTCCAGGCCCTTCGCCTTGTGGGCAGTCATGATCTGCACCCGGTCGTCCTTCACCGGCACCGCACCCGGAGTCAGGCTGTCTTCGTGCTCGCGGGCGAGTTCGAAGTAGTCCAGCAGCCCGTCCAGGCCCGCGCCGGGGTAATTGGCCACCTCCTCCAGCAGTCGATCCAGATGCACCGCGCCCGTCGCGCTATGACGGGAGAGCACCTCGGTGCGGATGCCGAAGACGTGGATGATGTCCGCGAACAGGTCACTTAAGCGCTTGCCCAGGCTGTGGGTGCGCAGCCAACGCAGCTTGGCGGCCGTATCGCGCATGCGCTGCAGGCCTTCTTCGCTGTAGCGTTCCGGCTCGCCGAGATCCGCCAGCGCATCCGTGAGTCCTTCTGGGCGGTCGGTGCGCGCCTTGATGTCGTCGGCTTGGGCAATCGCCTCTTCGAGTTGGCTGACCAAGTGGGCGTAGGGGTCGCTGATACGCTGCGTGTTTTCGCGGTGGTCTTCTTTGCCGCGCAGGTTGTTCGCGCGCGATGCCAGCGCACGCAAGTCCGCAAGGCCCAACCCAACAGCTGGCCCGCCGAGGACACGCAGTGCTGCCGCGGTGTCGTCGGGACGCACAAGCATTGTCGCCACGGCAACCGTATCGGCGACCTCCGGCACGTCCAGCAACCCGCCCAGGCCAACGATTTCGTAGGGCACACCGCGGGCCTCGAGTGCTGCGGCGATGAGTTGCGAGTGCTTGTTCTTGCGCACAAGCGTGGCCGCCGAAAACGGCTCCTCGACTTCCTGGGCCTGGGCGTATGTCTTCGCCAGCTCATCGGCGACGAACTCGATCTCTTCGGCCTGCGTGCCAAAGAACCCGAGCGTGACATCGCCAGCATCCGCCCCCGGGCGCGGCGCCAACGGTGCCACGGCACGCTTTGTCTCGTCGGTGCCCAGGATCGCATCGGACACCCCGTTGGCCAGATCCAGCACCTCAGGCGGGTTGCGCCACGAGGTGGTCAACTGCAACTTCGGCGCTGGTGAGCCGCCTTCAAGCGGGAAGTCCTCTACGAACGCCTGCAGGTTCGCCGCGGTCGCGCCACGCCAGCCGTAAATCGCCTGCATCGGATCGCCCACCGCTGTGACCGTCAGGCCCGGATCTTGCGCTTCGCCGAAAAGGCTGCGCAGCAACACGCGCTGGGAGTGCGAGGTGTCTTGGTACTCGTCCAGCATGACCACGCGGAAGCGATTGCGTTGCGACGCCCCCACCACCGCATGATCACGTGCCAACGCAGACGCGAGAGACATCTGTTCGTTGAACGTGATCACACCACGTTTACGCAGCTCCTCGTTCACTGCCTGTGCGAGCGGCAGGTAGTTCACGCGCTCCTTCTGGATATCGCGCCACCCCTGCAGAATCTTCGAAAACTCGATCTTGCTCGCCGAGGGGTACGACTCCGTCTCTGCAAGGAAGTCGTGGGCATGCTCTGTGACCCACTCCGGGGTGGCAAGTTCGTTGCCCATCGCGGTGATGAGTTTGAGCACGTTTTGCACCACGCTGCCAAGTGCACGGTTCTTCCCGTCCGGCAGCAACGAACCGGCGTAGTTGCGCACCACCTCGGTGGTGATGGCGTGCAACTCCGCATCCGTAATCAACCGCGCGTCCGGTTCCGCCGGCACGAGCAGGCCGTATTCACGGATCAAGGTGCCTGCATACGAGTCATAGGTGGACACCTGCGGTGCGATGACCTCTAGACGCTTGGCTAATTCCCCAGACGGATCGAGGCGCGCAACCAGGTCGCGGTTCTGCGCTAGCGTGGCCAGGCGGTCGCGGATACGCTTTTTCATCTCCTGGGCGGCCTTGCGGGTAAACGTCAGACCCAGAATCTCTTCGGGGCGTGCAAAGCCATTAGCGACGAGCCACACCACACGCGCGGCCATCGTCTCCGTCTTGCCGGCGCCGGCACCTGCGACAACCAGTAGCGGGCCTGGCTGGGCGCCGATAACCTCCGCCTGCTGGTCCGTCGGCGGGAACTTCTGCCCGAGGTAGCGCGACAGCAGCTTCGGGGACATGGTTTCTTGGTTAAACATTGTGAATCATCTCCCCTTCCGGCTGCACCGGGCACAAGGCGCGCACACTGCAGCGATCGCAATGCTTCCCCGTTGTGGCAAGCAGCGTAGGTCCTGTCATTTCGGCGGGCAATGTATCGATAGCCTCGGCGAACTCTGCTAGCTCCTCTGGTGTCTTGGCAGCCTGCTCAAGCACCGTGATGGCCTTGGTGTCCTTCTTCGGAAACACCAGCATCGCACCACCCACGGTGATGTCCGACTCCCCGCGTGCGGTAACGACCCGCTCGCCGTCGAACGTGCCGTGAGCCAGCGCGAGTTGGTAGGTAAGCAACTGGGCGTGCTCACCGATCTCCTTCTTCGTGGGCGCCGTCGCACCAGTCTTTAGATCCACCACGTAGAGCGCACCATCGCCGTCGCGCTCGAGGCGGTCCACACGACCCCGGACGCGCACGTTGTCGCTGACTTGCACGTCAACGGATGTTTCCACCGCGACCTGTTCAAACGCGCCACGGCTCGTTTCTAGCCAGGTGCGGGTGCGCTCCAGCAAGCGCTCAAACTCCTCGATGTCGCGCTGCGCCTTCCACGCAGGTGCGTCACTGACCTCCTTGCGTGCGGCGATCACGGCGTTATACGCGTCGTCCGGATCCACACCACGGCCGAGCGCTTCCAGGTAGGCGTGGCCCATCACGCCGTAGACCATGTCCATCGACTCGTCCAGGCCCACCATGCGCTGCAATACCTCACTCATCGGGCACTTCAGCAGGCCTTCTACTCGCGACGGCGACAGCGTCGGGCTGGCGCTCAGCGGCTCGTTGGTAGACACCATCGTGGTAGTCCACCACTGCCGCGGGTCCGCACCAAGCACACCCGCGTCCGCCAGGCGCGCCAACTGTCGGGCAGCCTGGGAGCGCGTCGCCTCATCCGCCGAAGGATCCGTGAGCACCCGGCGGAACTCCGCCACCAGATCGTCGTGGGCGAGCACGCGCACGAGCGTCTCGGTGTCGTCGCCAAGATCCGCCTGCGATGCCGAACTCAGCCGCAAGCGTGCCGGGGTGAGGCCGTGGTCTTCACAGAATTCCTCGACGAATCGGGAGGGTTCACCTTCTTTCTCCGCGTCTTCGTCGTCAACCGCAATCACCAGCAGGTATTCGGTGGCGCGGGTGGTGGCGACGGTAAACAGGCGGCGTTCCTCAATCAGACGCTCCACGGTGTGGGAGACCGGCACGTCCGGATCCACGTCATGATCCACCAGGTCGATCAAGTCTTCTTGGCGGAACAGCGAGCCGGTCTCCCCCAGGTTTGGCCATGTATCGTCCTGCACGCCCGCCACGATGACACGGCGAAACTCTCGCCCGACAGCACCGTGAGCGGTGAGCAGCGACACTGCATCGGGGGTTGCGGTGCGCCGGTCGCGCACACCGGTGGGCAGTTCCTGTTCCAGGATGAAGTCCACGAACGACTCCACCCCGGCAGCGGGACGGCGCTCCGTGTAGTCGCCCGCAGCATCGAACAGCGCCATGACGGAATCTAGGTCGCGGTCCGCTTGCGAGCCCGTCGCACCACCGCGCAGCGCCGAGGCCAACAAGCGATTCGACAGGCCCGTGGCCTGCCACAGCGCCCAAAGGATCTCTTCTACGCTGCCGTCTTCCGCGTAGGCCTGACGTCCCGCGTCAAGCACGCCACGCACGTGCTGGAGGATGTCGAGCTCACGGTCGGTCAACCACGTATCAAAGTCAGGCAACCCGGCGGGATCCGTCAGCAACTCGCGCAGCGACTCTTCGGCACGACGCTCAGGTGCCCAGCGGCGAAGCCCACGAATGAGGCGACGCAGCGTTACCGGATCCGCACCACCCACAGGCCCAAGCAGCAGGTCGCGCCACTCGCTCGGCGTGAGCTCCTCGTACAGTGCCCGGATGCCCAGCAACAGCGATGCCACCAGGCGCTGCTCCGAAAGCACCAGGTCCGTCGGGTTGAGCGACACCGGAACCCCAGAGCGCAACAGCGCGCGGCGCACCGGATCAATGCCCGTGGTCGAGCGGACAATCACCGCCATATCCCGGTAGTCCACGTCGTGTTCGAAGTGGGCACGGCGCAGCGCATCCGCCACCGCCGCCAGTTGCGTTGCAGAATCGGGCGCAATTGCCACGCTGCGACGCGGATCGCGCTTGGACTCCCCCAGGTCAATCGTGGTGTGCTCCAGCCCGCCAAGGGTGCGGAAGAACTCAGGCGACGCACCACGGAAGTGGAACACCGACTGCTCCTCGTCCCCGCCGACCACACCCAAGTCCGCCTGATCCAGCAGGCGCTTGACCAGCGCGCCGGCAGCGGGTGCGAGGTGCTGGGCATCGTCCACAATCACCGTGTGCCACCTGCGCGGCAGTGGCAGTCGCACCGCCTGATCCACCAGCTCCGAGGCGGACAGCCTGCGCGCTCCCGAAAGCGCCATCACCTGCTGGTACTCGCGCAAGAATTCGCCAGACGCGCTCCAGATGCCCACACCATGTCGGCTGCCCAGCTCCTCCAGTTCGACAGGGCCAAGACCACGTTCCACTGCACGCAGCAGGAAGTCACGCAGCTGACGGGCAAAGCCGACCAGTGGAAGCGCCGGGCGCAGATCCTCCGGCCACGAGCCACGACCATCCTCATCTTGGCCTTGGAGCAACTGGCGGATCACTGCGTCCTGCTCCGCACCGGAGATCAGGCGGATTTCTTCGTCTACATGCGAGCGCAAAATGGCAAAGGCCAGCGAGTGCACGGAGCGCACCATGGGCTCATCGGTAACAAACCCCGACTGCGCCAGCGTGTCCGACAACTGCGAGCGCAGCCGTCCGGCGGTTTCCTTCGAGTCCGTCAGCACCAAAATGCCACCCGGGTCCCCCGCGCCTGCGTGACGACGCACCGCGGCCGCCGCCGTATCCACAAGAAAACTACTCACGCCTGAGCCGGGCCGGCCGGTGGCCTTCCACAACCCGGCCTCAGGCAGTGGGTTGTCCCAGGTCCGCGGGGTGATGTTGCGCTCGCGCGGCACGAGGTACGCCTTCGGCTCTAACGCTGCCGGAGGCACTGGTGAAGGGTGTGGAAACAACATAAAGGCGATTGTGCCAGGTCAGTACGACACGACAATCTCAACAACATCATCTATCGAACATACGTCCGAACCGAGCCCGCGTGTCGTGTGGCGACGGTACTCGATCGCCTTCTCCAACAACCAGTCCAGCCTGGGGATATGCGACCAACGCGCCACAATGTCCGGATCCACAGCACCGGCCAGCAGACCATCGACGATCACCAGCGCTGCCGTAAATCCACGCGGGCGCAATCCAACGGACGGATCAAACTCGGTCAGCACAGGCTCAGCGTGGCCATCGAACAGCAAATGCGACAAGAAATCCAGGTGCGCGACTACCCCCTCGGACCCGAGGTGCTCCTCGCGCCACACCGCCCGGTCAGCATTGGCAACCAGCCCGGTGCGCTCGCCGGAGGGGGCTTCGATGCCGGCCACGGCGTCGTCGTAAAGCAATGCTGCTGCAACCGCCTCATCGACACGCTCGCGCGGCTCACCGGTGGCGAACTCAGTCGCGCAATACCCCGCAACGATCAAGCGACCATCCGTCGCACGCACAGGACGCGAAATGCGCAGCCCCTCCCCCGGCACTGCCTTCTCACGCGCCTTGCCAGACCACGCGGACGTCTCACGCGCATGCGACAACACAACACGCCCGAAGCGCAGGCCATTGTTCCAAAATTGCGGGACCGCAACCGGCTCAATGTCGTCGATCTGGAATGCGGAAAGCACATGTGCCGGAATCGGCTTAAGCAAAGAAACCACCGACACCACCTTCTTAATTCACGGCCGGACGCGGATACGGCCACGGGTTCGGCCGGCACGTGTCGTCGTTGTTCGGGTAGTTCTCCTCCGGGCTCATCTCATGCAACTGCGCATTGTTCAGGCTCAGCGTCTGCTGCATCATGATCGGCGCAAGCGCATTCGCCTCCGGGCACGGCACGTGCTCCGCAAAGCCCACAGCGTGGCCCACCTCGTGATTAATCAGGTACTGGCGGTACGAACCGATGTCACCCTGGAACGGCACGGCACCGCGCACCCAGCGCGACTCGTTAATAATCACCGTGTCCTCGCCCGTGATCCGGGTACGGCAGCTCGTCTCCGTCCCCAACGCGGCACCACAGAGCTCCGCCGTCGTATCCAGAGAGGTCAAACGGATCTTCAGCGTCGGATCCTGATCTGCCGACACGTGTTCGAAGCGGAAGCGCGGATCGTTCGTCCACCCGCGCGGATCCATCAACGTTGCATCCACCATCTGGGCAAACGACTGATCCCCGCCGTAACCGGAGGCGTCGATGCCGTGCTCGACCTCGACGATGTAGCGCACCACAATCTCAGTGCCCTGGCCCGCATTGGCACCAGGGATGCCGACCTCGTAGAACGTGCCCTCACCCGTCGTGGTGTACGGGCCACCCGGCGGCAGATCGTGCGGGTCAAAGATGCCTTCCGCGATCTTCGCAGGCTCCAGCGGCTTCGGTTGATCCGCATCCGCACCAGCCATGCCCGCTTCACCGGCCGGAGCCGACGCGGACTCGGCGACCGTCCCGATCGCCTGCTCATCCGGGTTTTGCACCATGTCCAGCAGGACAAACACGGTAATTACCGCAAGCACCGGGATCGCATACGCGCGCCACCCGTACTCGCGGGCAAAGGCGACAAGACGTCCCTCTTCACGGCTTGCGCCCTGCGGGGTGTCGTCGCCAGACTCCATGCCCCAGCTATCAAACCAGTCGCCGAAGTCCTCTTCAGCGCCCCCGTGGTGCTCACTATGGCGCCCACCGTGAGACGGAGTGCCCTGCTGTTGTGCCATGTCTGAGTAATCTAGCGCATGAAGCCGACGCTACGGGCCGTGGTGCTGCCCTGCTCGACGTAAACGACACGGTCAGTGCGGATCAGGTAGGAGTGGCCCTTGGCATCCTCCAGCTTGAAGGTTGCCTGACCGTTCGCAATCGCCTGCTCGACGGTGGCAAAGATGTCTTCCTGGCCCTCCGGAAGCTTGATCGCTAGTTCGCGCGGGGTGTCTGCAAGACCAATCTTGATATCCATTTTCTCGCTCACTGTCCTTTTCTTGTTGCGCTTTGTGTGCCCGCAGGTGCAATAGCTAAACGTAACCACCTGCTGGCGGACGGCCCCATTGTAACGGCCGGTAGCTAAGATGAACGCGTGCCCTACGCAGCTGAGAGTGAACAACGTGGCGCTGCTCGTCGTGCGCCAAAGAAAACGACGTTTGCCGGGTTGGGGGTTGCGGCTGAAATTGTGGACGCGCTTGCGGACCACGGCATCACCCACCCGTTCTCCATTCAGGAGCTCACGTTGCCCATCGCGCTGGCCGGACGCGACATCATTGGCCAGGCCCGCACGGGTATGGGTAAGACGCTCGGTTTCGGTGTGCCGGTGCTAGACCGCGTCTTTGACGACGCAGACATTGCCGAACTCGACGGCACCCCGCGCGCACTGCTCATCGCCCCGACGCGCGAACTTGCGGTGCAGGTCGGCGAGGACATCGAACGCCTTGCCGTGCACACGCCGGTGCGCGTGGCCACGGTCTACGGCGGCCGCCCTTACGAGGAACAACTCGAGGCACTCGAAGCGGGCGCGGACATTGTCGTCGGCACGCCTGGCCGCCTGATTGACCTGCATGACCGTGGCGCGCTCGTACTGGATAAGGTCGCCATCCTCGTGCTTGACGAGGCCGACGAGATGCTCGACATGGGCTTCCTGCCCGACATCGAAAAGCTTTGGTCCGCCGTGGGCGCAACGCAGACCATGCTCTTTTCCGCCACCATGCCGGGCCCGATCCTGTCCCTTGCCCGTTCGAAGATGAACAAGCCGGTGCACATCCGCGCCGAATCCGAAGATGCCTCCGCTACCCACGCCACCACCCGTCAGGTTGCGTTCCTCTCTCACCGCATGGATAAAGCCGAGGTCATCGCCCGTATCCTGCAGTCTCCGGGCCGCGAGCGCACCATTATTTTCGCCCGCACGAAGCGCTCGGCGGCCGATCTCGCCGAGGATCTTGCTGGCCGTGGCTTTGCCGTCGGCGCGGTCCACGGCAACCTCGGCCAGGTTGCGCGCGAGAAAGCTCTTGATGCTTTTCGACGAGGCGACGTGGAAATCCTCGTCGCCACCGACGTCGCGGCACGCGGCATTGATGTCGACGACGTCACCCACGTGATCAACTACCAAACCCCGGACGACCCCATGACGTATGTCCACCGCATCGGGCGAACCGGCCGCGCAGGACGCACCGGCGTGGCGGTCACCCTCGTCGGCTACGACGAAGCGACGAAGTGGTCCATGATCAACACCGACCTCGACCTGGGCAAACCCAACCTGCCCGAGTGGTTCTCCACCTCCCCTGAACTGCAGGAGGAGTTCGGTTTCCCGGAGTCAGCTACTGGCCATGTCGGACGCCCGCGTAAAGTGCTCGGGGCACGACCAAACCGTCCATCCCGCCCGGCGGCTCCGGGCAAGCGTTCAGGAAGGAAACGGCGTTGAGTAAGCCTTTGCGTCGCACCCGCCGCGACCTCATTGCCACCGGCGTCATCGCCGGCGTTTCGGCGTTGCTTGTCGGCACCGCCTTTTTCACCGCCCCGGTGCGCCAGGCTGATCTCTCTCCAGCAGCCGAAGCTCAGGAGGATTTTGGTCAGTTGGCGGTGGTGCCGTCGTCGCTAAGCGAGGGCTTCCGGCTCACCGACACCTCCGGACGCGCGCAACCGCTCGTAGCTAACGGCTTGATCATTACTTACAACGATCACACGCTGACCGCGACGAACCCTGAGGGCGAGACCGTCTGGACCTACGAACGCCCCAACGACCTGTGCCTGATGGATCAGGCGTGGGACAAGGTTGTGGCTGTCTACCGCGACAACGCTGGCTGCGGCGACGTGGTGGCCATCGACGCGAAAACCGGCCAATACGCCGGCACCCGATCCGCCCCGGCGTCTGAAAACGTCACGCGCCTGGCCTCGAACGACCGCATTGGCTACGCCTCCAGCGAACGCATCGAAGTATGGCGCTCCGACATGGTGCGCACCATGGAATACGGCTACATCGAAGCCCCGCAAGAATCCGACATGCAGCCCAACCCAGGCTGCGTGATCACCTCCGCGCTCACCCGCACCGAACTCGTCGCGCTGACCGAAACGTGTGGGGACGGCACCTTCCTCCGCATCCAAAAGGCAACCCCGGAAGACTCCCGCGAACCCGAAGTCGACGCCAACATTGAGATCGACCCGCAGGCCTACCTCGTCGCCGTCTCCCAAGACGCCGCCGCGGTCTACGACCCGTCAAAGAAGCAGGTCCTGGCCTACGACAAGGAAGGCAACAACACCAGCTCCTCCTCGGTGCCAGCAATGGGTGAGCCACAGCGTCTCGACGGCGCCATCGCCGTCCTCCCCGTCGCCGACCTCCCCCACCATATGTCCTACTGGCAGGACGACTCCCTCCTGCTCATGGAGCCGGCAGGGCTCGGCGTCACCGGCGTGTTCCAAGGCGCACTCGGCACCGGCTTCGCCGCCGGCGACCGCCTGCTCTACGCCTCCCAGGACGGCATCGCGGTTGTGGATTGGGACAAAAACGCGGTCGACGAGATCATTCCCGTCGACCGCGGCGGCTACACCGGCCCCGTCCACATCTCCTCCGCCGGCGCAACCATTGTGGAAAAGCGTGGCGACGACATCGTCGTCCTCGACGCCAAGGTTTAGCGAGGCCGGAGGGGTGAGCGGTGTCGTCGATTAGCGGCGCGCCTTACGCTCCTCATACTGCGCCTCGTTATACGCCCTCGAACGCGGGTGGAACACGGTGACCAGCACCAACACCACCGAAATCAGTGTCGCCACGCCGAGCGTTACCGCCCCGCCGCGGAACATATAGATAGCCACGCCGCCAAGAATCGCCTCAATGAGGACCACCGCGCCAGTCGCACGCGGACGGCCGCGCAGAGTCTCCACCGACACAAACGCGATGTAGCCGAAAATGATCAGCAAAAACACCGCAGTACCGATGTTGACGTAACCAGCAACCGGCGAGTCGGACTCCAGGGTGTGCTCGGTAGCAAGGAACTGATCACGGATCAGCGTCACCACATAAACAAAGATCGCCAAGCACTGCACCAGCACCACCATCGCGCCGAAACGCATCAGGGGTGGGACCTCAGCATCCGCGAACGGCTGCTGCTCCGGGTCATTTGGGACGGGCGCGTGGGATTGATTCCGATTCGTAGTCACAACAAAGCAGTCTATCGCCACCGATACGGCAGATGAACCCCAGCGAACCGGCAGAAATCCGAAAAACACGATTTGACCCGGGCACCTCCACCACCCGTTTACTATCACCCCAGGTCAGAGGGTAGACCATTGGCTTGCGGATCGGCCCAGAAGCGCAAATGTGACCGCGATGACGTAGATACATTCTGTGATTCCGCGCACATTTTGGCCTCGAACCCTAGCGGGCTTTGCATGAACATGTCATTATTCACAAGTAGCAAAAACAACGGGCTGGTAACTCAGCCCTTAACCCTCAGACACCACGGGGTTAACGCCCGGTAAACCGGAAGACGGGATCTCGAATCCACCGAGAGGCACCGCCCGGAGCCAGGAACCAAACTTTGTTTGCAACGCACCTACATCGTTGGGTGTTTTAGTGGTGCACGAAAACCGACCACGCAGTACCGATTTATTTTTTAAGGAGCATCATCATGGATTGGCGCCACGAAGCAATTTGCCGCGACGAAGACCCGGAACTGTTCTTCCCGGTTGGTAACTCCGGCCCCGCCCTCGCTCAGATCGCAAAGGCGAAGCTTGTTTGCCATCGCTGCCCAGTAACCACCCAGTGCATGAAGTGGGCACTCGAGACCGGCCAGGACGCCGGCGTGTGGGGCGGCCTGTCTGAGGAAGAGCGTCGCGCACTGAAGCGTCGCAACAAGGCACTCGCCCGCAACCGCGCTCGCATGTCCGCCTAATTTTCCTCTCCGGTATCGCAGGCGATACAGTGATAGGTCTGTAACCGGTACAGATATATAAAGGAGCCCCTCATGAGCAAGCGTGGTCGTAAGCGCAAGGATCGCCGCAAGAAGAAGGCGAATCACGGCAAGCGCGCAAACTCTTAAGCGCTAAAGCCCTCGCCCGGTACCTCCCCTTTCGGGAAGGTACCGGGCGTTTTCTTTTGCCCTCAGGGCCACTGCACTTTTGCACTCAGCGGGTTGTCTTGGTCGCGAAGTTCGGTGCTTGTTCGGGTGTTGCTCGACGGTCCTGGCCTGCTGTTTTCCGCTGGTCGTCTAGCTCTGTGTTTGTGGAACCAGACGATGAGCTCCGTATTGACCATGGTGGTCGTTATCACCTGGGGGTTTGTGAAAGCGGTTTCGAGACCGTCTAGCTGGGTTTGCGGGGGTGCTAGACGATCAGGGGCAGCAACGAAAAGAGTGTGCCCTCTTTGGGGCACACTCTCTTTGTGGTTTGGGTGTGTTGGTTTTAGAGCATCATGTTGGCGAAGCC
>NZ_KV833309.1:21903-52928 GCF_001837615.1 Corynebacterium sp. HMSC070H05 | reverse complement strand
TTCCGGACACACATTTTGTCGCTTAACCCGATTTAACTGATGCCAGTTCTATACTGGGGTTCTCGAGGGATTTGGGCTAAAACCCACCACCTCTCGAGCCGGCTGGGATTAAGTTCGCAGTCCCGGAAAGCGCAAGTGGTTGCGCGCTTCAAACTTGAGTGGCCTTTCATCTCTTCAGTGGGATGCGGGGGCCACTCTTTATTTTGCCCAGGCCACGCCCCCACGGGTTAACCCAAAGCTGGGCCTTGCCTCACACATCTACGATTTTTTGTCGCTCTTTTTGCTAGACCGCACATGCCGCAGATACACCAACGGTCCTACCACGGGTATGAACACTAGAAAGAGCACGATCCAGACATCCGACCATCGTCTGTTAGGTCGTCTGTTAGGTTGCCTGAAAAATACAATCACGCTGGCAACTAATAGCACCACAGCCACCAACGTGAGCAGCATAAAAACGTAATCGACCGGTGATGGTTCCAATGGAGAAACTCCATTGCCTAGCAAAGCGGCTAACTGCATTTGTGAAATTTCCATCACCCCTGGTTCATCACATTGCTTCTGACACGGTGTTTTCGCCCAGGATCCTACCCGGCAGCGCCCCCACCATCGTGCGTTAACGCTGTCGCAACACGTCTCCCTCGATACTGAGGTGGTACAGCCCGTACACACACTCACACTCCGAGGAGGAAAACCATGACCAGCACCACCACCCGTATCGCCGCGTACGCAACCGCAGCAACGCTCGCGCTCGGCACAGCCGGCGTTGTCGGCGCGGCCACCCCGGCGAACGCCGCTACCGTCGCAGCAAAGGACAAGGACGGCGTGTGCGTCGTGAAGCTCGCGCCGGCCGAGAAGCGTTTCATCGAGTCGTGGTTCGACGAGTCGAAGGCGATTGGTGACTACGAGCAGGCTCGCGACCTCATCGCGGCGATCGAGCAGGTCTACCCCGGCGTTGTCGCGGAGAACGAGAAGGCGCTCAAGGGTGAGAAGGCGGAGTTTGGCAAGGTGTTGCCGGAGGGTCTCGTCGCAAAGTATGCGGATGCGCAGAAGACGATGAAGGAGTCGGAGCCGACTGTGAATCGCACGCTGGAGGCGATTGACACGGATTCGTGGCGCGTTGGCCCGGACACGAAGCGCACCGAGACGCCGCTGACCGCGAAGGATGGCGACGTGTACAAGGCGTGGGCGGAAACGCCGTCCGGCAAGGTCGCCGCGAAGCGCATGCTTATCGACGACGCCGACGCCACCGCCGCCGAAACCTGCACCAAGGGCATGCAGGCGGATGTGAAATACCCCACCGCCAAGATGGACACAGACGTGAACGTGCCGGCCATTGTCGGTGGGGTAATTGCGGCGCTGCTGGTAATCGCAGGCCTGTTCTTCGCGCTGCCCCACTTCGGCATCAAACTGCCGATGCTGGGCATGTAGTTCTGGCTAGAACTTCGCGATCGGGCCGAGGGCGCGGTCGACAGCAAACGGGGCCAGCAGGGCAATCAAGGAGATGAGGCCCGCGATGCCTGCAATGGCCAGGGTGGCGATGAGCGCCGGGGAGTCGACGGAGGAGCCGGCGGCGGTGTTCTCGTCGGTGGTCTCCTCCACCGGCTGCATCTTGTTCTCAAAGGTCAGATTGTGGTTGACCGGATCGATGCCCAGCGCGTTCAGGCTGGCAAAGAAGAGGTCGGTCTGGTCGATCTGGCCGGTGAGGTTCGCGGCACCCGGGCCGGAGGCTGCGACACGCAGCTGCGCACCGGTGTGCTGCTGGCCGCCGAGCGCATCCTCGTCCTCGTTGGTCTTGGAGGTGGCGAAGTTGACGGCCATGGTGGAGCCTTCAACCGTGGTCAGCTGAGTGACGCGACCAGCGGTGTTCTGGTTCTCGTAGGTGATCTGTGCGGTGTGAGCGTGGTCGGCGGTGGCGACGATCAGGGTCTCCTCACCGGTCTTCTCCACCCAATCCTGAACAGCCTGGACGGCCTCGTCGAGCTGGCCGACCTCGCCGATCAGGCCACAGGCGTCAGCCTGGTGGTCAGCCTTGTCCGGGGATGCGGACTCGACCTGGAGCACGAAGCCCTTGTCGTTCTGCAGCAGCTCGAGCGCCTTGGAGGTCATGGCTGCCAGTCGCGGAGTCTCAGCGGTGAACTCCGGGTTAGCAACGCAGGTGGCCGGCTCGAGGTCACCGCCGTCGGTGGTCGGAATGGACTGGTTCAGCGCGCGCGGCATGTTGCCCTCGGAGAACAGACCGAGGACCGGCTTGTCGGCGTTTGCCTCTGCGATCGCGTCGAGCTCGGAGGCGTTAGTGACAACCTGGTAGCCATTGTCCTTCGCGTTTTCCAGGACAGTCTTACCTGCGGTCCAGGTGTTACCGTTCTCGCCCCACTGGCCGCCCTGGACGACCTCGGTGTTGAAGTAGCTGCGGCCGCCACCGAGGGTGACGTCTGCGCGCAGGTCCACGATCTGCTCGGAGATGGAGCCGAGGCCGCCGTTTTCACGCAGCTGCTCGCCCTCTGCGACCTTCTTGTCGCCAGACGGTGCGTAGTAGGAACGCTTGATTGCGTGTGCAGCGAAGGCTGCCGGAGTAGCGTCCTGGATCTCGGCGGTGGTGACGTTACCGATCTTCAGGCCCTTGGCCTTTGCGATCTCGCCGAGGGTGGCAACCGGCTTGCCGGCGTTGTCCACGCCGACCGCGCCGTTGTAGGTCTTCACACCGGAGTTCCAGGCGGTGCCGGTCGCAGCGGAATCACCGACGTAGTTCGGCAGGCCGGTTTCCTTGTCCAGGGAGAAGGTGGTCAGGTAGCCGGTGTAGTCGAGGTCGTCGAGCCCCTCGAAGCGGCCTGCGGAGCCCTTAAGGTAGTTACGCGCTGCAGTGATCTCGGAGTCGCCGGTGCCGTCGCCGATGAGCAGGACGACGTTCTTCGCCTTGGCGTTGTCGATGCCCTGGCCCTCGGTGCCGAACTGTGCACAGTCGCCGACCTTCGGTGCCTCGCCTGCGGAGACGAGGTAGCAGAGCTGGTCGCCCGGCTTCGCCTTGGAGCGGTTGGCCAGCGAGATGACCTTGTTGTCCTTGTTGATCTTCCACGGCTCCTGGCCACCCTCGGTGCCACCGTTGAGGCCGAGCGCATTCGCCATGACGTAGAAGGCGTCGGTTTGGTCGAGCTGGCCGTTGACGTTCTCGGAGCCCGGGCCGAAGCCTGCGATGCGCACCTGGGTGCCGGTGTGCATCATCGAGAAGTTCGGGGTGTCGAACGGGTCGTCGTTGGCTTTCTTGTCAAAGACCGGGTTGCCGTTCTCATCCAGCCACGGCTGGGTGCCGAAGCCGATGGACATGGTGGTGCCGTCCTTCGGCGTCTTCAGGCGAGTTACGGCGGACACTGACGGGCGGCCGTCCGGGATGATTTCCGCGGTGTGCGCGTGGTCGGCGGTGACAACGATCATGGTCTCACCGTCAGCCTTGGCAAAGTCGAGGGCTTCCTTAATAACCTCGTCGATTTGCTGGGTCTCGCCGATCATGCCGCAGGCGTCGGCTGCGTGGTCCGCCTTATCGATGGAGGCGGACTCGACCTGGAGGAAGAAGCCCTTGTCCGCCGACGGGTCGTCGAGAAGCTCGATGGCCTTCTTGGTCATCTCCGCTGCGGACGGCTCGTCGCCGCGATCAGCTTCCTTGCAGACCTTCGGCTCGGTGGTGCCATCGGACTTCACCGGCACGGTCTGCTCGAACTTGCGGGTCATGTTCTTGTCGTGGAACAGGCCGAGCACCGGCTGGTCCTGGTTCGCGACGGTGATGCCCTCGAGGCCCTGCTTGTCGTCGACAACCTGGTAGCCCTTGGCAATCGCGTTTTCGCGGACGGACTTGCCGGCCTCCCAGTCGACGCCGCCGTCGTTCTTGTCGGTCAGGAACGGGTTGCGGTTCTCGCCACCCTGCTGAACCTCGGCGTCGAAGTACTTGCGGCCACCGCCCAGGGTGACGTCGGCGCGGGTGTCGATGATCTGCTCGGAGATGGAGCCGAGACCGCCGTTTTCGCGAGCTTCAGCACCCTTGACCGGCTTCGCGTCGCCGGACGGCGCGTAGTAGCCGCGCTTGGAGATGTGCGAGTGCATCGCGCCCGGGGTCGCATCCTGGATCTCGGCGGTGGAAACGTTACCGGTGCGCATACCGGCGTTCTTCGCCATCTCCAGCAGGTTCTCGTGCGGCTTGCCGGTGATGTCAACGGACAACGCGCCGTTGTAGGTCTTCGTACCGGTGGACCAGCCCGTTGCGGACGCGGCGGAGTCGGTGACGTACTGACGCTTGCCGTCCTTGCCCACGGCGAAGGTCGTGTAAGCACCTGCCGCAGTCAGCTCGTCGAGGCCCTCGAAGCGGCCGTTAGCGCCCTTGAGGTAGTTACGAGCAGCAGTGATCTCCTGGTGGCCCATGCCGTCGCCCAGGATGAAGATGACGTTGCGCGCCTGGGCGTCGGTGTTGCCCTGGCCGCCCTTGCCAAACTGGGTGCAGTCACCCGGCTGCGGGGCGACGATGTTGCCGTTGGAATCGATGGAAATGCAGGTGTCCTTGCCGTTGAAGGACTGCTCCGCCGACTGTGCGAGGGAGGTAGGCAGGTTCGCAATAGCCAACGCAGAAGCGCTGACTACCGCGGTAGCTGCTTTTAGCGAGAAACGCATGTTGGGTTCCTTATAACGAGAAGCCGAAGAATATGAAACGGTTTTTGAACCGATACGCACCCTAAACACAGCAAATTTCTAATAAGGAACGCTCAGGTGAATTTTAGGTAACTGCAGATGCGAAAAGGGCGGCCCCCAACCGGGTACCGCCCTTCGCTTACGCGTTCAGACTACTTACTGGAGGAGCCTGCGTTCTCCGACGAACCTGCGTTCTCCGATGAGCCCTTGCTTGACGACGAGCCCGTCTCACCCGAGGACGTCACACGCTCCGAGGAGCCCAGCACCGTCATGCCGTTGTTGAAGCCTTCCTCACGGCAGGCCTGTGCAATCAGCACACCGGTGAGGCTGGCTGCGGCGATGACACCGAGCGCAATACCCAGCGGCTGGAGCTGCTCGCCGTAGCCTGCGAACTGGCGGTTGATGGCGTCTGCCTTCATCTGCAGTTCGCGAGCCCACTCAGGCTGCTCCCACTGGCGGCCGCGGTTACCGTGGCCCCAATCGTGCTTCGGCATGGACTCCTGGAAGCGAGCGTTGAGCTCCGCGGATGCCTTCTGGATCTGCGGACCGAACGCCTCGTTCACGCCGTAGCCAATGCCGGCGAGGACGCCGATCGGCAGCAGCCACAGGATCGGGCTGTTCTTCGCAAACGCGTTGGCCACGCAGCGCTTCGCCTTATCGGAAGAGCCCTGCGGGTCCTTCGGATCGGCAGGCGTCGACGGGTCGGTCGGCTTGCTCGGGTCGGTCGGCTCGCTCGGATCAGCCGGCTTCTTCGTGCCAACCTTGATGATCAGCTTCTGCGCAGGAACCTCGACGAAGCTGCCGTCTTCACGGTGGATGCGCTCGCCAGGCTTACCCGGCTGCACAACCTCGTGCTTGCCAGCTTCAAGTTCGGAGTCCTCGATGACCTCGTAGTCGTAGGCGATCTCCTCAGTCCAGCTGGTGCCCGCCGGCGGCTTGGTGCCAACGCGGACTACGCGCTCGACTGGCTTCTCCACCATCTCGGCGACAGGCTTGCCGTCGACAACCTTGATGGTGTAGCGGCCGTCCTTACCAGCAACGTCTTCGACTTCCTCGCCTGGCTTCAGGTTCGGGTCGTAAACGATCCGGGTGGTGTAGCGGACGTTGATATCGAGCTCACCTTCCGGCGTCGGCTGATCCGGGTTCTCCGGGTCAGTCGGGTCGGCCGGCTTGGTGCCGATGAGGATGACGTGATCCTGCTTCTCAACGAGCGTCTCTTCGGTGCCGTCAGAGTTGTGCTGAACCAGGCCGGGCTTACCTTCCTGTTCAACCTTGTGCTCACCCGCCGGGATGGTGGGGTCAAGCTTGACCTTCACCTCAAACGGGATCCGCTCCTTCCACTCCTGACCAGCCGGCGGCTTGGTGCCAACACGGATGATCTTCTCGACTGGCTCCTTCACGACCTTCACCGAAGGCTGACCATTCTCGACGGTCACCTCGACCTTGCCGTTCGCACCTTCCTGGTCCACGATTTCCTGACCAGGCTCGAGCGTCTCGTCGTAGATGATCTTCGTAGTGTACGGAAGCTCGACTTCCTTCGGCTCGACCGGTGGGGTCGGCTCGTCGGTCGGCGGAGTCGGCTGCTCCGGCTCATCGGTCGGCGGCGTCGGATTCGCAGGCTTCTTGGTGCCGATGCGGATGACCGCATTCTTCGGTTCCTTCGTGCGCTTCGTCTCGACGACTGGATCGCCGGACGGTTTGCCGTCGACAAGCTTCTGCGTCGATGTCACGACCTCTTCGCCGAACTCGCCCTGCTCGATGACCTGCTTGCCCTCTTCGAGGTTCGGGTCTTCGATGACGTCAGTGCCGAACTCCACGGAACGGGTCGTGGAAGAGACCACGCTGTCGTCCTCAAGGCCTGGGCCGAACTCGACGATTCGCGGAGTCGGCTCGGTGCGATCGGTGACCTCGGTCTTGGTGGCTTCACCGCTGGTACCTGTGAAGGTTGCGGTGTAGGTGGCTTCGCCGTCCTTGCCTTCCTGAACAACCCGAACCTCACCCGGAGCGAGCTCCGAGTTCGGACGCAGTTCCGTCGGGTACGGGATGGGCTCCTTCCACTCCACCTTGTCGGTAGCAGTTGCCTGCTTGGTGCCGACCTTGATCACCTTGGTGACCGGCTCGGTGGTGGTGGTTTCGCTGCCACGCGTTGCCTCGACGACCTTGCTGTTCACGATCTTCTGGGTGATCTTGGTGATCTTCTCACCAGGCTTGCCCTCGGTGACGACCTTGTACTCGCCGGCAGGGATCTCCGGGTCGTACTCAATCACGGTGTCGAACGGAATCGGCAGCTTCTCTTCCAGCTCGTACGAGCCATCGGTCATGGAACCGACACGGACAATCTTCTTCTTCGGCGCCTTGGTCTGCTCGACGGTGATGCTCGGCTCGCCGTCTGGCTTGCCGTCCTTGATCTTCTGGGTCGAGGTGATCAGTTCCTCGCCCTTCTCGCCTTCCTGCTCGACCTTGGTCTGGCCGACCGGCACCGTGTTGTCCACGATGAACTCGGTCTCGAAGTTGACCTCGCGGGTCGTCTTCGACGTCAGCGTCTGGTCAGGAGCGGTCGGACCGTATTCGATGATCTCGTTGACCGGATCCTTGGTCTGCTTCTCCGTAGGGGTGACCGAAGAGTCGTCGCCCTTGGAGGTGAAGTTGGCCGTGTAGGTCTTCTCGCCCGGCTCGCCCTTCTGGACGATCTTGATCTCGCCCGGCTTCAGATCCTTGTTCGGACGGGTTTCAACCTCGAACGGAACTGGCGCCTTCCACTCGACCTTCTCAGAGGTCTCGGACGGCTTGGTGCCGACCTTGATCACCTGATCGACAGGCTGCTCGGTGATCTTCTCCTCAACGGTGGCCTCGCCATCCGGCTGGGAGTTGGTGACCTTCTGGGTCACCGTGGTGGTCTTCTTACCCGGCTTGCCTTCGGTGACAACCTCGGACTTGCCAGCAGGCAGGTTCGGGTCGTACTCGATCTTCACACCAAACGGGACCTCAGACTCGACGGTCTTCTTGGTTTCACCGGTGGTCTTGGTACCGACGCGAATGATCTGCTTCGTCGGCTCCGCGGTGCGCTCAGTCTTCACGACCGGGTCACCCGAAGGTTTGCCGTCGACAAGCTTCTGCGTGGAGGTCACGGTGTCCTCGCCGAGCTTGCCTTCCTGATCCACCTTTTGCTCACCCGCAGCGAGCGTGTCGTCGAATACGACTTCGGTATCAAACGGCACTGGCTTCTTCACAGTGGTCACGAGCTCGCTCGGAGCAATGCCCGGGCCGTACTCGATGATGCGCGGCTTGGCTTCCTTGGTGGTCTCTTCCTCAGCGACCTGTGCCTCAGAGCCCTTGGCGGTGAACTTAGCGGTGTAGGTCTTCTCGCCGTTCTCGCCTTCCTGAACAACCCGGGTTTCACCAGGCTTCAGGTCCGGGTTCTCGCGAACCTCAGTCGGGTACGGGATCGGGAACTTCCAGGTCACGTCCTTGGCGCTCTCGGCCGGCTTGGTGCCGATGACGACGACCTCGTTGACCGGCGCCTTGGTCTGCTCCCAGGTGCCGTCCTTGTGCATCTTCGCTGCACCCGACTCGCCCTTGGTTTCAACCTTGTACTCGCCGGCAGGGATGGTGTCGTCGTACTTGTACTCGACCTTGAACGGTTCCTCACGCGTCGGAAGGCCGAGGACATTGACGACAGCGTATGCAATATCCGTTGAACCGTCTTCGTAGGTCACGGTGACCGGAATCTTGACTTGCGTGCCCGGCTTTGCATCCGCAGGTGCGGTTGCAGTGATCTGGCCATTGTCGTCAATGCTGACATTCCAACCAGCCGGAACATCGCCCAGCTTGTAGGGGTTTTCCTTCGCGACGTTGACGTCCTCCGGCTTTTGAAGATCAATTGGCAACGTTGCAGCTTCACCCGGGTAGACGGTTTCCACGGGGTATACCGGCTCAGCTTCCCAGTTGTTGGACAACTTCACCACGGTGGTGACTGGTACCAGCGGGGTGGAGCCATCCGGGGTCGTCACAGTGACGTTGATGGTCTTCTTGTCGCCCGGCTTGGAGTCTGCAGGCGGGGTGGAAGATACAACACCGGTGTTCGGGTCGACCTTGTACTTCCAGCCGTCAACTTCCTGCTCAAGGATCGGCTGATCGTTCTCGTCCTTGCCGAAGGAGAACTTGGAACCCTTAGGTGCATCCTGTACCTGGTGGTTCACAGCCTGGTTCGGGCCAGTGGTTTCCACGGAGTAGGTCGGCGAGAAGTCGCTCTTCAAAACGACGACGGTGCCCTTGACTTCCTGCGGCTTGTCAGCGTTGTCGTAGTACGCGAGTACCGGGACGTTCAGGGTGTAGCCCTCAGGAGCGGTGCGTGGAATCGTCGTGGTGATCTCACCAGTGTTCTCATCAATCTTGACGGTCCACGTGCCGCTGTCATCCGTGTGGGTGTACTCGGTCTTGCCGTCCGGGAAGGTGTAACGGTTCGGGGCCTCGTCGGTCGTGTTACCGCTCAGGCCGCGCTCCGGAACCTCCGGCTTGAGTGAGACCTTTGCCGCCGGCTTATTGGTGACCGTGTCATAGGTCGGGATTTTGATGTCGACGATCGCCTGGAACTGGGTCTCGATCTCATCCGTGGTCTGGTCCGGGTAGGTTGCCTTGACCTTCGGGGTGATGATCGTACCCGGTGCAACAGAGTCATCCGCCTTAGCGGTGACCTTGCCGGTCGCGTCAACGGTGACGGTCCAGCCAGCAGGAACAGTGGACTCGTCGATCTCGAACTTGGCCGGGTGAACCGGCTTGTGGCCCTTCATGATGGACTTGGTGCCCACTTGAGCGGTGAGGTCATCACCGATGTGGCCCTTAGTCAGGCTCGGGCGCACCAGGTCAGTGACCTGGGTGTTGTTCGGGTCAACAACCACGAGAAGCTCGAGCACATCCGTGGAACCATTCGAGTATTCCACCGTAATTGTCGGGCGTGCGAAAGTGCCCGGCTTCGGGTTCTCCGGAGCAGTGACAGTGACGTTGTAGTCATCGTCCATCTCGACGGTCCAGCCGTCGTAGACGTACTTCTCGTCCAGCTCGACCTTGGCCTCGTAGCCGTTGTCACCCTTCTTCTTCGCCAGGTCCTTGATCAGGTCAGGGGTCTGGGTGAAGGTGACCTTCTGCGGCTCGGTAGCAATCGGACCGGTAGCGCTATCAACGCCCGAGATGATCGACGCATCCGTCTTATCGTACTTCGGGGAGTGGTACTCGGTGTCGTCCAGGGAGAACGCCTTCGAGTCGATGACGTTCGCCTTGTTGTAGCGCGTCAGCGAGTTGGAGCTGTCGAAGGCTCCATCATGCTCGATGTACTCATTGTTGCTCTTAGCTGCGGCCTTGAGCTGGTCCACGCTGCGCGGCTTTGCGAGAACGGAGAAGTTCACATTCTTATCAGTCGCCAGGTCGGTACCACGGTACTCAGGCCACGTGAAGAAGATCTCGCCGGTTTCTTCGTCGATACGCAGGTTCTTGGTCCCACCGGACGACGCTGGGTCCGTGGTGCCGATGAACTTGCCGTTGCCGTCGTAGGCTTCCACGACCATGCGGGACATGGAGTCATCAGTGCCATTGCCTTCACCCTGCAGTGCCGGGATGTTGATCTTACCGACCTTGGTTTCGTCACCAGGGACGATAACGTGCTTCTCGAAGTTCTCCCACGACACCGTGATCGGGTTACATTCGATGTTCTCGCTCGGCCACGGGTTCACGACGGCCGTAAAGGCTGCACTGCCTCCCCTGGTGGCCCTAGTCTTTGGGTCGGGATTTTCCTGCTTATAGTTTCCCTGCCAGGCGTAACGTACCGGGTTCGCGGCAGTGGCCTCAGCGAACTGCTTGACTTTCGCATCGGTCAGTTCTGCGTTGAGGTTCAGGTTTCGCTGTCGCCCAGAGCCATCAATGACGAGGGCTTCGTCGGCCTTGTGCGTAACCTTGCCACCAAGGGTCTGGCCCGCGTCCGTAGCGGGAACTTGAGCCGTGTCGAGGTACGCACCCATAAGGCCTGAATTGGTAAAACCCCAATCAGCGAACGTGCGGTCCTTCGAGTTATCAAAGGAGACGCTCAAGCCCCAGGCTTTCCTGTCGGGGCTGTTCGCAGCCGGCTCAGAGGTATACCACCTGAAACCAGCCTGGCTGCCCTCCGGAGCGCTCTCCGAGACGACACACGAACCGGCCGGCAGGTCGGAGGCCTTCTGGTCATCCTTCTCTACCGCGCCGGACTTGTCGCGGATGCCGCCGCTGAGGGTGGCAGCTGCAGCCTCCGGTGCAAGTGGGCCAGGTGCGACGACGCTCAGGCCGCCGAGGGCGAGTGCGATCACGGACGAGGCTGCGATGCCCGTTGAGGTTGATTTGCGTAGACGCCGAGATGATTCGGCCATGTGATACTCCTCTGTCGAGACACTGAACGTTGGCTGCGAAAGCAACCTCGTTATCAGGTATTCAAATTGTGACCTTTGCCTAGCTGGAACAGCTAAGCAATAGATGACATCACATTTTAGAGGCGTACTGGACGCATGTCTAGGTGGCGGTTTGCTCGGCGGACCGGCGCCACACCCCCGCCAGCCCCGCTGCGGCAAGCAACGCGGACAGCAGCAATGCTGCGACCACTCCTCGGTAGTCCCCGCCATTGCCGGCTGCGGACACAGCGACAGTTGTCCAGTGCATGGGTAGTGCCTGCGAGACTGCTGCCCACACTGCATCCACCTGTGCGGTAGTGGCCGTGCGCCACACCCAACCGACGAGGCCGGTCTGCGCCAGCGCCACCACTGCCGCGGCCCCCAACCCGACAGCCACACCACACAAACGCATCAACACTGCGGCTAGCCCCGTTGAGGCGAGTGCACCAGCCAACAGTCCAGCGGCCACCACTGCATATTCCTGTGCGCCGAGCCCCTCACCGAGGACGCCGGCCAGGATGGTGCCGGCCGCCGCGATAATGATGGCGCCGGGGATGATGATCCACCGGCGGGTGCGCGTCGATAGGCAAAATGCTGCTGCGAGCGCCGTACCGCCCAGCACCGCCATTGCCGCGAGCAACATCGCGGCGATCGGCGCAAGCGTCGAGCCTGTCTGCTCAGCACCCGGGGTGCCCGGCGCGGCTGCGGGCACTGGAAGGGCTGCGCGTACTGCGGATACCTTGTCAGCGTTCATGCCGGCCATCTGGTCGATCTTCTGCACGCCGGCGACCAACTCGTCGATACCACCGGTGGCCTGTGCGGTCTGCCCCTGCAACTCCCGCAGGCCCGCTGCCAACTCGGCAGCGCCGTTGGTGGCTGTATATATACCGTCGTGGTACCCGTAGCCCGGGACAGCGAGTTGGTTGGCAAGGTCGCGGGAACCATCGCGCAGTTGGTTCATCTTCGCCACCACATCCGGCGGCAACTGGGCGGTCTGGGCTTGCTCACGCAGACCCTTGAGCGAGTCGCGGGCCTGGACCGCATCCGGATCCTTCGCATCCTTCAACTCGGCGAGCGAGCGGTCAATCGCGCCGACCACCTGGCCGCGCACCGCCTCAAAACCTGTGACCTGGTTGACCACCTCGCCGATGGAGTCCGCCAACTGGGTCGCACCTGCACCCAACTGGCCGGTACCGGCTTGGAGTTGCACCATGCCGTCGGACAACTGCTGGGAGCCGGTCTGGGCGGCAGCGAGGGCGTCGAGAAGCTGCTGCGTCTGCCCCTGCGCCTCACCAACACCTTCGGCCAACTTGCCGGCACCCTCCTTGAGCACCTTCGCCTGCTGGCCCGCCTCACCGGCAGCACGGCGTGCGTCCCCAAGGTTGTCCGCACCAACCTGCGGCGCGCCGGACACCTCCGCGTCGCGCGCGGCGTTGGCCCACGTGGACGTCGGGGATAACGGCATAAACACGCCAACCACCAGCGCCAACAGAGCACACACCAACCGCAACGCGTTGTCCGATTTCATGCAACTGTTCTTATCACCAGTCACATGTGTTCTGCGGGAGGCGCACCGCCCGCTTATACAGCTTGATACTGTCTTTAACGTTCATTGCCAATCCCTTACAAACCTTTGAAAAGGGTTCACCATGACTCTCCCCCTCGTCATCGGGCTCGTTGCAGCAACGGTGGTGCTTTCGCCGCTGCTGGTGCGAGTCATGGACAGGAAAGCCGGGTACCCGCTCGCAGTGCTGCTGTTCGCTGCCGCTGGTGTGCTGGGCGCCAACTTCACCGACGTTTCCCAAGGCAACGACCTGTTGTGGTCGTTTGTGTGGGCGCGCGATGTGATGGGTACCGGCTCCGCGATCGAGTTCGCACTGCGCGCCGACGGTTTAGGCATCTTCTTCGCACTGCTTGCGCTGGTCATCGGCGGTGTGGTGTTCGTCTACTCCGCCGCCTACCTGCCCGAAAGGCAAGGCAACACGAGTTTCTACACCATCATGACGGCCTTCACGCTGTCCGTGCTGTTGCTTGTGCTTGCCGACGACGCCGTGCTGCTCTTCATCGCCTGGGAGTTAGTCTCCATCGCGTCGTTCATGCTGATCGCCCGATCCGGCTCGTCTGGCGAGGCCGGCTCGTACCGCACCCTGATCCTGACGTTCTTCGGTGGTCTGACCCTGCTGGCGGGCCTTGCGGTCGCCTCCATCCAGGCAGGCACGACGCGCCTGGCGGGCATTTTGGCCGCGGACGTGTGGGGCGACAACAGCATCACCGTTGTCATGGCGCTGCTCATCGCGTTCTCCGCATTCACCAAGGCTGCGCAGTTCCCGTTCCACTTCTGGCTGCCGGAAGCCATGGCGGCCGCCACCCCGGTGTCCGCGTTCCTGCACGCTGCCGCCGTGGTCAAGGCCGGCGTGTACTTGCTGCTGCGTTTCTCCACTGTGTTCTCGGACGTCGCCGCATGGAACTACCTGCTGGTCATCATCGGCCTGTTCACGGCGATCATGTCGGCGTGCTTCGCCATCACCAAGACGGACCTGAAGCACCTCACCGCCTACTCCACGGTGTCGCACCTGGGCTGGATCGTCGCCGCCATCGGCGTCGGCTCCCCCATCGGCCTGGCCGCCGCGCTGACCCACACGCTGGCGCACGCACTGTTTAAGTCCTCACTGTTCATGCTCATCGGCGTGGTCGACCACGAGACCGGCACCCGCGACATGCGCCGCCTGGGCAAGCTTTACGACAAGATGCCGTTCACGTTCGCCTCCACCGTGGTGGCGGCCGCCTCCATGGCTGCGGTACCGCCGCTGTTCGGCTTCGTGTCCAAGGAATCCATCCTGGACGCCTTCCACGAGGCGCCCTACGGCATGGCCCTTTTGATCATCGCCGGCTTCGCCGCGTTCCTGACGTTCCTGTACTCGCTGAAGATTGTCTTCGGCGCGTTCGTGGACGGCCCGAAGGACATGTCGCACGTCCACGAAGCCCCTGTCGCCCTCTGGCTGCCGGCCGCACTGCCGGGCTGGATGTCCGTCGTCCTGCCGTTCATGCTGTTCTGGGTGGACAACCCCGTCTCCGCAGGTGTGCGCGCAATTACTGGCGACGACACCTTCACCACCCACCTGGCCATCTGGCACGGCCTGACCCCGCCGTTCATCGTCTCCCTGATCGTCCTCATCGCCGGCGTGATCTTCGCAATTGCTTTCCGCAAACCCGTCTTCGCGGCACTGCGCAACAAGCAACTCCTGCCCGCCGACGGCCCCGACGTTCTCTTCCGGATCACCCGCGGCCTGTCCGACTTCGGCGAGCAACTGGGCAAGCTGGCCGACGGCTTCAACCCGTCACGCCACCTCTTCCCGCTACTGGCATCCGTCACCGCCATGGGCCTGTGCGTCATCGCACTCACCGACGGCATCGACGGAGTCACCCCAGCTGACCGCGCCGAAGGCCTCGACGTGTGGTGGGACCTCATCCCATTCGCCATCATCGCCATGTCGGTCCTGGGCATGGTGTTCACTCGCTCCCGCTTGGCCTCCGCCGTGCTGCTGGGCACCGTCGGTGTGGGCATGACTCTGCAGATGTTCATGCTCGGCGCCCCCGACGTGGCCCTGACCCAGTTCCTCGTCGAGGCACTCACCGTCGTGGTCATCCTGGTTGTGCTGCGCTACCAGCCGCGTGTCTTCCCGGAGACAAAGCCTCGTCGAAAAGCACTTGCTGCTGTCTTCGCACTGCTCGCCGGCGTCGTTGCCTTCTTCGGCGTCTACGGGCTGACCGGCCGCCGCGGCCGCTCCGAACTCGCCGAGTGGTACCTCACCGAAGGCGGCGATCTCACCGGCGCCGACAACATCGTCGCCGTGATCATCGTGGAGTTCCGTGGCTTCGATACCCTCGGCGAACTCTCCGTGCTCGGCATGGCCGCCGTGGTCATCGCCGCCGTGGTCGCCTCCATGCCACGCCACGTGTTCGAAGCCGGCACACGCCCGCGCCCGTTCGGCCAATCGCAGTTGAACTCCATCCCGCTGCGCAAGGCCGCCGCGCTTGTCGCCCCAGTGCTCGTCGTGCTGTCGGTGCTGATCTTCTTCCGCGGCCACACCGCACCAGGTGGCGGCTTCGTCGCAGCTCTGGTCATGGCAACCGCATTCGCCATCAACTACCTCTCCCGCGGCTCGGATGCCGACGTAGTGAAGAACTTCACCCCAATCCGCCTGACCGGCTGGGGCATCATCATCGCGATCTCCTCCGGCTTCCTCGGGTTCATCGAAGGCGGCTTCATGTACGCCATCCACGGCGAGATCGCCGGCGAACACATGACCACCTCCCTGATCTTCGACTTCGGCATCTACCTCGCCGTGCTCGGCATGGTCACCGCCGCCATCAACGCACTCGGCGGCTACCTGCGCCCCGGCGCCGACCTGTCCGACCTGGACTACTCGCGCGACGAAGCCGAAAACCCGCTGCCGAGCATCCCCGAGCCGCTGCCGCCGGAAAACCCGGTGGACGCCCACCCCGAACCGATCAACCCGGCGCACGACCCGCAACCGGTTATCACGAAGGAGCCCTAACCCATGGTCATGGCACTTACCATCGCGGTCCTCGTCGCGGGATCGGTCTACCTGGTGCTGCAGCGCGGTATGGTGCGCATCGTCTTCGGCATGTCCTTGTTCGGCCACGCCACGAACCTCACCCTGCTCGCCGCCGGTGTCGGCGCGTGGCGCGGCGAGGCCTTCCCGTCGCGCGTGCCGTTCGAGGACATGGGCGACCCCCTGCCGCAGGCATTCGTGCTGACCGCCATCGTCATCGCAATGGCAACCACCACGATCCTGCTTATGCTCGCATCGCTCGGGCGTAACGACGACACCGCCGAGCAACCCACCGGCACCGACGCCGGCTACTCCAAGATGTGGCTCAGCCCCTCCGCACTGTCCACCGCCGGCCGCAACGCGCGCCTCAACACCAAGAAGCTGGAAGAGATCCGCGCACGCGAGATCAGCCACGTCACCAACGATGATCTGAAGGTGAAAGACTAATGGCCGTCGACGCAATCCTGCCTATCTTCGTTGCGCTACCGCTGATCGTCTCCGCGGTCACGGCGCTGAGCCCCTGGAGGAAGCTCAACAACACGCTCGCCATCGCCATCCCGGCGATCAACCTGGCAATGGGTGTGTGGCTCTACCTCTACACCGCTGAGCACGGCACGATCGCCCACGTCATCGGCCTGTACCAAGGCGGCGTTGGCATCTCGTTCGCCGCGGATACGTTCTCCGCGGTGATGATCGTGACCACCATGATCGTGGCGCTGACCTCCAACTGGTTCGCCATCGCCGTCGGCGAAACCCAAGCACGCTTCTACACACCCCTGTCGCTCGTGCTGATCACCGGCGTGTGCGGCGCGCTGCTCACCGCGGACCTGTTCAACTTCTTCGTCATGATCGAGGTCTGCCTCCTGCCCTCCTACGGCCTGATCGCCATGTCGGGCACCCGCCACCGCCTCCTGTCGGCGCGTATGTTCGTGCTGGTCAACCTGGCGGCGTCGACAATGCTTGTGCTCGGCGTGGGCTACCTCTACGCGGTGACCGGCGTGGTCAACCTCGCCTCCCTGCAGGGTGTGGCTGCGGGCAACGGCCCGGCAACGGTGGCCACCGGCATCGTCGTCATCGCGATTGCTGCCAAGGCGGGCGTGTTCCCCGTCTACACCTGGCTGCCGCGCACCTACCCATCGACGTCGGCCGCCGTGATGGGCCTGTTCTCCGGCCTGCACACCAAAGTCGCGGTCTACATGCTGTTCCGCATCTGGGTGATCATGTTCGACATGGACCCGCGCTGGAACACCCTGCTGATCGTGGTCATGGTCATCTCCATGATCATCGGCGGCTACGCAGGCCTGGCGGAATCCACCATGCGCCGCGTGCTCGCCTACCAGATGGTCAACGGCATGCCGTTCATCCTCATCATGCTGGCATTCACTAACGACGACGCCCGCTACGCCCTGGCCGCCGGCCTGCTCTACACCCTGCACCACATGATCACCATCGCCGCACTGGTGCTCAACTCCGGCGCGATCGAAGAAACCTACGGCACCGGCACCATGGCCAAACTTTCCGGCATCGCCCGGCGCGACCCATGGACGTCTGCGGTCTTCGTCGCCGGCGCATTCTCCATCGTTGGTTTCCCGCCATTTTCCGGCATCTTCGGCAAAGTCACCATCGTGCTCGCCGCCGCAACACCTGGCGACTGGCGCTCCTGGGTGGCCATCACCGCCATCATCGTCGCCTCCTTCGGCGCACTGCTGTCCATGATGCGCCTGTGGCAGCGCGTGTTCTGGGGCCGACCCATGCAGCACTACCCCGAAGCGCTCAACGTGCGCGTGAGCTTCATGCTGCCGTCCGCGGTGCTCATGATCCTCTCGCTCGGCATGTTCATCTTCGCCGGCCAAATGTGGGACATCACCACCACCGCAGTCGACGACCTACTCAACGTCGACGCCTACACCAGCGCCGTACTTGGCGACGACTCCATCGGAGGCGATAACTAATGCGAGGCATCATCCACGCCGCGGGCTACACCTGCTGGATCATCAAAGAAATCTTCGCCGCCGGCTTCGACGCCGTGTTCAAGGCATTCAACCCGGCCGCCAAAATCGAACCGATTGTCATCTATTACCCCATGCGCCTGCGCACCGACTGGGAAGTGTTCTGGTTCACCACCTCCATCACCGCCACCCCAGGCACCCTCTCCATGGGCCTGCGCCACCCCACCGAGCCCGGCGGCCCCATCACCCTGCTGGTGCAAGCCGCGTTCGGCTCCGACCCGGAAGACATCATCGCAGGGTTGGCGAATATGGAGGAGCACGTGCGGCCGTCGCTACGCAATAGCCCCATCGACCCGAAAACCGTCACCTGGGAGCCCTACGTCGACCACGGCCCCACGCCTGACGACGACACCGTCCCGCCCGCAGAAAGGATGAGCTAAATGTTTGTCACCATCATGCAGGCCTGCCTCATCATCATGGCCATCTGCCTGCTCATCTCCCTTGCAGCGGTCATCCTGACCAAAGACGAACTATCTCGCGCCGTCATGGCAGACATGATCTTCTACGGCATGATCGCCATCTTCCTCGTCTGGACCCTGTGGAACACCTCTTCCATCGCCTACGAGATCCCCATCCTCGCCGGCATCGTCTGCGGCGTAGTCCCAACGATCTCCATGGCCCGCATCATCTCGAGAGGACGCCGCTAATGACCACCTACGAAATCATCGTCGCTGCCCTGGTCATCCTGGCCACCATCTGCGTCATCGCAGCCACCATCCTGCAACTACGCGCCCCCGACGCGCTGACCCGCGTCAACCTGCTCGGCCCCCTGGTAGTCATTGCGTTTCCGATCCTGGTCATCGCGAAACTCATCTACTCCTGGTCCACCACCGGCTTCGACCTCAACGACTTCATCCGCGCCATCATCGCCATCCTCGGCGTCTGGATCGTCGGCTCCGTCGCCTCCTTCATCATGGGCCGCTCCCTCTACGGCGTGACGGTGTCCGACAAACTGTAATCTCTACAGGTTGTGAGCAGGAACGACGAAGGCTACATCACCGAACTGGCGCTACGCGCCGGCCGCGGTGACAAAGCCGCGCTCACCGAATTCATCCGCCTCACCCAAGACGACGTATGGCGCCTGCTCGCCCACCTGGCCGGCCCCCAACACGCCGACGACCTCACCCAAGAGACCTACCTGCGCGTCCTCGGCTCCCTGCCGCGCTTCCAGGCACGCTCATCCGCCCGCACGTGGCTGCTCTCGCTCGCGCGGCGCGCCTGGGTCGACTCCGTCCGCCACGACATGGCCCGCCCCCGCAAGTCCGCCGCCGAATACGAAACGGTCGCCGCCTCCGACCCCAGCCCCGACAACCCCAACACGTGGGGTGACGTCATCGACGCGCGCTCGCTTCTCGACGAACTCCCCGCCGAACGCCGCGAAGCACTCGTATTAACGCAGGTCCTGGGCTATACCTACGAGGAAGCCGCGAAGATCGCAGGGGTGCGCGTGGGCACCATCCGGTCCCGGGTTGCGCGGGCCCGTCGCGACATCATCGCTGGCACCGAGTAAATTATCTACATGCTGAAAAAAGCCTTACTTATCTCTGCCGCGTTCATCGGCACCGTGGTCGGCGCAGGCTTCGCGTCCGGCCAGGAGGCCATGCTGTACTTTTCCGCCTTCGGCACCCAGGGCCTGTGGGGAGCGATCCTCTCCTCCGCCCTCATGCTGATCGCAGGCGTAACCATCCTCCAGCTCGGCTCGTTCTTCCAAGCCAAGGAGCATATGGAAGTGCTGGGCATGATTTCGTCGAAAGTCATGGGCTGGATCTTGGACATCGCCACCATTGTGACGCTGTTCTCCATCGGCTTTGTCATGTTCGCCGGTGCTGGTGCCAACCTCAACCAACAGTTCGGCCTGCCCGTGTGGATCGGCGCGGTGCTCATGCTGCTGATGACGCTTGGCTTCGGCATGCTGGACGTGGACAAGGTCACCGGCGCTATCGGTGCGCTGACCCCGTTCCTGCTCATCTTCGTCATCGTCGGCTGTGGCTGGACCCTGGTCAACGGCCACCCCGACTGGGACGCCCTCAACATCGCCGCATCCAACGTGGAGACGTCACTGCCGAATTGGTGGGTCGCCGCCCTGAACTACACGGGCCTGAACATCATCTGCGTGACGTCCATGGCCATCGTCATCGGCGGTAACCAACTGGACACCCGCGCTGCCGGCCTCGGCGGCCTGCTGGGCGGCGTGGGCTACCTGGTCATGCTGATCCTGCTAGCGCTGTCGCTGCTGGTGAAGATCGAGACCGTCGAAGGCGACGACATGCCGCTGCTCACCCTGATCACCGAACTCAACCCGACCATGGGCACCATCATGGCCCTAGTCATCTTCGGCATGATCTTCGCCACCTCGCTGAGCATGTTCTACGCCCTGGGCAAGCGCCTCGCCCGCGGCCGCGAAGAACGATTCCGCCTCATCTTCGTCGCCGCCTGCCTGATCGGCTTCGCGCTGTCGTTTGTGGGCTTCCAGTCGCTGGTGTCCACCGTCTACCCGATCCTGGGTTACCTGGGCATCCTGCTGATCACCGTGATGACCCTGGCGTGGCTTCGCGGCATCCCGAAACTGCGCAAGGAAGGCGACCGTCGCCGCCGCGCACTCGAACTGACGCGCAAGAAGATGGACCCGAGCGAGCGCTTTACCAAGAACGAGGAACGCGAACTCGAGTACATCACGTCCAAGTCCAACGTGGATGAGGAGGAACTCGTCGAGGCACTCGAGGAGGAAGTTGCGCAAGAGCTTCTCGACGACGACGAGATCGACTACGACGAAGAAGACCGCGAAAGCCCCTCCGACCTGGTCTACATCTCCTACACGGAGCCCGTGTCGGCCGAGGAGTACAAGGCGAACCCGGACGAGCCGTGGAACGACAGCACCGTCGACGACATGATCGCCGCCGAGGAGGCAGCCGAAGCCGCCGAGCGTGAGGAAGAGGAGCGCCGCCTCTAGCGGCTAGACCAGCAGTTCGGCGATCTGGATCGTGTTCAGCGCGGCACCCTTGCGCAGGTTGTCGCCGGAGACCACGAACACAAGGCCGCGGTTGCCGTCGATGGTCTGGTCCTGGCGGATGCGGCCGACAAGGGAGTCGTCGATACCCGTTGCCTCGCGCGGGGTCGGGACCTCGACGACGCGCACGCCCGGCGCGTTTCCGAGCACCTCGGCGGCGCGCTCCGGGGTGATCTCCTTCTCAAACTCCGCGTGCACCACCATCGTGTGCCCCGTGAACACCGGGATACGTACGCAGGTGCCTGCGACCTTGAGTTCCGGGATGTCCAGGATGCGGCGGGATTCGTTGCGCAGTTTTTGTTCTTCGTCGGTTTCGAAGGTGCCGTCGTCGACAATCGAGCCCGCCAACGGCAGGGCGTTAAACGCGATCGGGGCGACGTACGGGCCGAAATCGTTGTGCTTGTCGGTGGCGCCGTCGCGCACCAGCACGTGCGGGTCGCCCAACTCGGCGACCTGGTTCGCCAGCGTATCCACGCCGGCGAGGCCAGAGCCGGAAACGGCCTGGTAGGAGGAGACGCGGAGGGTGCGCAGCCCGGCGTCGTCGTGAAGTGGCTTGAGCACCGGCATCGCGGCCATCGTGGTGCAGTTCGGGTTGGCGATGATGCCCTTGGCCAAGTTCTTCACCGTCTCCGGGTTCACTTCAGACACGACGAGCGGGACGTCGGTGTCCTTGCGCCACGCCGAGGAGTTATCCACCACGGTCGCACCAGCTGCGGCGAACACGGGCGCCCACTCGCGCGACGTGGAACCACCGGCGGAAAACAGGGCAATGTCGACGTCCGCGACGGACTCCTCGGTGACCTGTGTGAGGTCCTCGACGACGATGTCCTCGCCGCGGAACTCAATCGTCTTGCCGGCAGAGCGCGGCGACGCGAAGAAGCGCACCCTATCCGCCGGGAAGTTACGTTCGGTGAGGATGTCGCGCATCACGCGGCCAACCTGGCCAGTCGCGCCAACAACAGCAAGCGTGGTCATTTGCAAAACTCCTTAACGTCCAGTGCCTGCGTACACCACGGCCGGCTCGTCGCCGCCGAGGTCAAACTTCGAGTGGATCGCGCGCGCCGCCTCAGCTACATCGGCCTTGCGCACCACGGCGGTGATGCGAATCTCGGAGGTGGTGATCATCTCGATGTTGATGCCTGCGTCGCGCAGCGCGTCGCAGAAATCAGCGGTCACGCCCGGGTGAGACTTCATGCCAGCGCCGACGAGCGATACCTTGCCGATCTCATCGTCGTACGTAATGTCGTCCCAACCTTCGTTGACCTGCATGGCGCGCAGCAGTTCCATGGTGGTGGCGCCGCTGGCCTTCGGCAGGGTGAAGGTGATGTCCGTCTTGTTGTCCTCGATGTTGGAGATGTTCTGGATCACCATGTCGATGTTCACCTCAGCGTCCGCGAGCGCGCGGAACACCTTGGCGGCCTCGCCCACCTCGTCGGTGATGCCCAGGATGGTGATCTTGCCTTCCGAATCGTCGGTGGCCACACCGGTGAGAACTGCTTCTTCCATGGGGATATCCTCCAATGCTCCGGCGACCAGGGTGCCGGTGTCGTTGCTGTAAGACGAGCGCACCCGCAGGGGCACGTTAAAGGCACGCGCGTACTCGACGCTGCGCAGCACAAGAATTTTGGAACCGCTGGCGGCCAGCTCGAGCATTTCCTCGAAGCAGAGCTTGTCCAGTTTGCGGGCGTCGGCCACGATGCGCGGGTCTGCGGTGTACACGCCGTCGACGTCCGAGTAGATCTCGCACTCGTCGGCCTCTAGCGCGGCGGCGAGTGCGACGGCGGTGGTGTCCGAGCCGCCGCGGCCAAGTGTTGTGACGTCCTTCGTTTCACGGTTCACACCCTGGAAGCCGGCGACGATGGCGATGTTGCCCTCGTCGATAGCTTCCTTCACACGCCCGGGCGTGACCTCGATGATGCGGGCGTTGCCGTGGCGCTCCGTGGTGATCACGCCGGCCTGGGAGCCGGTAAAGGACTGCACCTTCTCCCCCAGCGCGTCGACCGCCATGGCAACCAGCGAGTTGGAGATGCGCTCGCCTGCGGTGAGCAGCATGTCCATTTCGCGTGCCGGCGGGTTCGGGTTGACCTGTTCTGCCAGGTCGAGCAGTTCGTCGGTGGTGTCACCCATTGCAGAGCAGACCACCACCACATCGTTTCCTGCCCGGCGCGTCTCCACAATGCGCCGGGCGACCGCGTTGATGCGCTCGGCGCTTTCTAACGAAGATCCTCCGTATTTCTGGACAATCAGTGCCATGTCAGCCTCCCACGGATCCTTCGTGCATTCCAACGGTCAAGAATAGCGTCCCAAAAGCGTTGGTTGGCGTCTCTCGCTAATATCATTCACCGTGCATAGTATTTTTCTCGCCGTTGTCTTCGCGCTGCTTTCCGCGGCGACGATGGCGGCGGGCACTGTGTGGCGCCACCGGATCATGCGCGACGGAAGTTCCGTAGTGAAATCCATGCGTCGGCCGGCGTGGTGGGCGTCGATGGGGCTGGCGTTTCTCGCCTACGGTTTCCAGGCCGCGGCGTTAGCGTTTGGCACCCTGCTGGTGGTGCAGCCGATCCTGGCGCTCTCCCTCATGCTCACGCTGGTGTTTTCGGCGCGCGCGGAGCATCGCCGGATGCACCAGGCGGAGGCGTTTTGGGCGATCGTCCTCACCGCGAGTGTGGCGAGTGTGATCGTGTTCGGCCGCCCCATCCCCGGCGAGCGCGAGCCCGCGACCTGGGAGTGGGCCACCGTGGTGGGGGTCGGTGCGGTGGTCTCCATACTCGCATTGGCCATTGCTTCTCGACGACGCCCCAACACCCGCGCACTCATCGACGGCATCATCTGCGGCGCCATGTTCGGCTTCCAGGCCGTGTTCTCCAAGGTGGCGGTGGACGCGTTCGTCCACGGCGGCATCTCTGGACTGCTCGCTTCCTGGCAACTGTGGGCCATGTTGGTCGCGGCGACCGCCGGCACCATCGTGCAGCAATACGCCTTCGCCGCCGGCAACCTGGCCACCTCCCTGCCAGCCTCCAAGATCGTCGAACCCCTGCTGGCGTTCTCGCTCAGTCTGACGTTGCTGGGTGAAAGCTTCAGGCACCAGTCGGTGCTTGGATACGTGTTGGTGGGGTCGTCGATAAGCGTGATGCTCATCTCCGCGGCGTTCCTCACACGCGTCTCCGTAAAGTGATGTAGGGTGTGACGCATGTCGCAACGGACGCTTCTCCTTCTACGCCGCGGCGGGAATCAGGCCCACTAACACGGCCGGCACCCCGTCGCGGAGTTTCTCATTGCCGGCCGTGGACACCCCCACCCCCGACAATGAAGGAACCAAACAATGTCCGACTTCTTTGCACCCCGCGAAATCCAAACCCCCTCCGGCCCACGCAACGAAGGCCAACCCGCCTGGAACAAACAGCGCGGCTCCCAAATGCCAGTCGAGCGCTACCTGACCTTCGCCCAAGAAGTAGAAGACATCACCCTGCCGGACCGCACCTGGCCCGACAAGAAAATCACCCACGCGCCACAGTGGTGCGCCGTTGACCTGCGCGACGGCAACCAAGCCCTGATCGACCCAATGAGCCCCGAACGCAAGCGCCGCATGTTCAACCTGCTGGTGGAAATGGGCTTCAAGGAGATCGAGGTCGGCTTCCCCTCCGCATCCCAGACGGACTTTGATTTCGTGCGCGAGATCATCGAAAAGGACATGATTCCCGACGACGTCACCATCCAGGTCCTCGTCCAAGCCCGCGAGCACCTGATCCGCCGCACGTTCGAAGCCTGCGCGGGTGCCAAGAACGTCATCGTGCACTTCTACAACTCCACCTCCAAACTGCAACGCCGCGTGGTGTTCCGCAAGGACCGCGACCAGATCAAGGCCCTGGCCACCGACGCCGCCGAACTGATCAAAACCATCTCCGCCGACTACCCCGACACCAACTGGCGCTGGGAATACTCCCCCGAATCCTTCACAGGCACCGAGTTGGAGTTTGCGAAGGAGGTCTGTGACGCGGTCGTCGCAAAGATGGGCGCAACGCCAGACAACCCGATGATCATCAACCTGCCCGCCACCGTGGAAATGATCACCCCCAACGTCTACGCCGACTCCATCGAATGGATGCACCGCAACCTGGCCAACCGCGAGGCCGTGATCTTGTCACTGCACCCCCACAACGACCGCGGCACCGGCGTCGCCGCAGCCGAACTCGGCTACCTCGCCGGCGGCGACCGCATCGAAGGCTGCCTGTTCGGCAACGGCGAGCGCACCGGCAACGTCGACCTGATCACCCTCGGCCTGAACATGCTCACCCAAGGCGTCGACCCCCAAATCGACTTCTCCGACATCACCCGCATCCGCGACGTCGTCGAATACTGCAACCAACTGCGCGTACCCGAACGCCACCCGTACGGCGGCGACCTCGTCTTCACCGCATTCTCCGGCTCCCACCAAGACGCCATTAACAAGGGCCTCGACGCGCTCGCCCAAACCGTGCGCCCCGACGCCACCAGCGAAGACGTCACCTGGGACGAACTGCGCGACACCACCTGGGAAGTGCCCTACCTGCCAATCGACCCGAAGGACGTCGGCCGCACCTACGAAGCCGTCATCCGCGTCAACTCCCAATCCGGCAAGGGTGGCGTTGCCTACATCATGAAGACCGACCACGGCATCAACATGCCCAAGGCCATGCAGCCCGAATTCTCCGCCGTGGTGCAAAACATCACCGACTCCGAAGGCGGCGAAGTCAACTCCAAGAACATGTGGGACATCTTCGCCCAGACGTACCTCGACCTGGACACCCCGCTGGACCTGGCGTCCTACCGCATCGACGCCGCCGAGGAAGAGGGCGAAGACACGCGCGTGTCGGCGGTGGTGTCGTACGAGGGGGCTCGTCGAGAAGTGCAAGGCTCCGGCAACGGCCCCATCGCGGCGTTCGCCAACGCACTCGAGCAGATCGGCATTGACTTCGAAGTGCAGGACTACTCGCAGCGCGCCCGCACCGCAGGCGACGACGCCGACGCAGCCTGCTACATCTACGCCGACGTCGACGGCACCTCCGCCTGGGGCGTCGGCATTGCCGGCTCCACCACACGTGCCTCGCTTGAAGCAATCGTGTCGGCGGTGAACCGCTCCAACGCCGCGAACTAGGCCGCCCTGCCCAAGAGGTCTATACTTGGGCACACCTTTGCAGGCGGTGAGGAGAACGGATGCGAACGTACGCGGTACCCGGTGGCGGATTTGACGTCCCCATTGAGCACCCGCTTATCGACGACCCCACCGCCACCCCCTTCACCGCCACCCTCAACCCCCTCGACCGAGGCGGGTTCGAGGTACTGCGCGGTGACGCAGTGGTTGGCACACTCAGCGCCGGACGCCGCGCCGACCTCGACCACATCGCCCGCCACGGCTTCGCACCCCAAGTGCGCGCGCGTATCGACGGCAACGACATCGTCCTCGACCTCGCCGTCCCCAGCCTGTCCATCCCCACCAACGAACCACCCCGCGCCCCCTGGATCCTCCTCCCCAGCGGCCAGGCCTACGCAGTGGGCCCATACGAAACCGACCAACACCCCGCCCAAGTCCTCGCCGTCATTGCTCCAGACGGGGACGTGTCGGTCGATGGGCGGGTCGTCGCAAAGCTAGAGGCCCCGGAGCTTGAGGACACGATCGCCGACCTCACCGCACGCGACCTCACCGTCGTCGCCCGCGGCACCGCCGACGGCCACACGCTGACCATCGACGCCGCACCCCACACCGGCGACCTCAACATCTCACCCCTGCCATTCTTGCCCGCCCTGCCGCGCGAAGACGACACCGGATTCTTCGCCACCGTCGACGCCGAAGCCGCAGCCCTCGCCGCCGACACCGAAGAACACGCCGAACTCGACACCGCAGGCAACAGTGGCATCGCCGGCCGCCTTGTCGCCGCCGGAGCCGCCGTCATCGCCGTCGCCGTCACCGTTGTCGGCACCACCATGATCAGCGCATCCTGGCGCGAAGACCAAAGCTCCGTCTCCCCCTTCCCCGAAACCGTCACCAACACGACCACGTCGGAATCGTCGGAATCGTCTGAGTCGGAGACGCCCGAGACGTCCGAACCGTCGGAGGCGTCGGAATCGCCCGAGCCTTCCGAAGCACCCGCGCCAAGCGCCCCCGCCGTGCGCGTGCCTACCCCGCAGCAGCAACTGCCCGTACCGGCACCTGCGCCCGCTCCCGCACCTGCGCCCGCTCCCGCACCTGTCCCGGCGCCTGCGCCCGCACCCGCGCCGGCACAAGAGCAAGCACCGGCTCCTGCCCCCTCACCCGCACCCGCACCTGCCCCGGCGCCCGACCCACGCCCATACGAATACTCCATCGGCGGCTTCAAAGTTCGCTCCAACGCCCCGCTCGACCGCCCGCTGTATGAGGTCACCGAGCCGTAGTACCCTCTGAACAATGAGTGACTACCCCTTCGTCGCAGTATTCGTGCAGGCAACCGGCATCCACCCGGCCACCGCACGCCTGCTCACCATCGACGCAGTCACCTTCGACGCCTCCGGCCGCATCGGCGAAGACTTCCACGCCGTGATCAACCCCGGCACCGACCCCGGCCCCGCCCACACCCACGGCCTCACCCCACACGACTTCGCCCAAGCGCCACGCTTCTCCCGCCACCTGCGCACACTGGACAAACTTCTCGACGGCCGCACCCTCATCGTCCACGACGCCCCCACCACCTGGGGCTTCATCGTCTCCGAAGCGAAACGCGCCATGAACGCCGCCGCCCGCGCCAACCGCTCACGCCGCGGCCGAGGCAACAAACGACGCCAACGCGTCGGACACGTGCCGCGGCCGGAGATGATTGTGGACGTGCTGGCGTCGTCGCAACGCAATGGCCACATCCCCGTGGACACCCGCATCAACGCAGTCGCCAACATGATTGGCGTCGCATCCCCACCCGCAACCGCCTCGCTCGAACGCGCCCAAATCCCCGAAGCCGAATTCTCCCGCGAACAAACCCTCAAACTCATCGCCATGTACCTCCACATGGCCGACAACCCCGCCACCTACAACCCCGCCGACCTCACAGGCGACAAATTCGGCCTCCAACGCAGCGCCATCCGCGTCGACGCCGAAAAAGCCCCCGCACTCACCGCCAACCCCGGCCCCCTCAGCAACGACGGGCTCAAACCCGGCATGGAATTCGTCATCTCCGACGACATCACCCGCAACCCCGACGACCTCATCGACGCCGCCATGCGCGCCGGCCTGACCTACCGCGAAAAACTCACCCGCGAAACCTCCGTCGCCGTCTCCGACGCCAAACTCCACGGCGCCGAACTGCGCGGCAAAGCCATGCACGCCGACCGCAAAAACATCCCCGTCGTCTCCGGCGACGAATTCGCCCGCCTACTAGGAGACATGACCCCCGCAGAGTAGCCTTGTGCGCATGCAAGGACCCATCTCCCGAGCCCGGGCACGCCTAGCGACGACCGCAGCCAACCTCGCCACCGCAGCCTCCCGCGCCACCGGACGCGGCGCCGGCGGCATGATCGGCGGCCTCGTCGCAGGCGCGATCGACCCAAACATCATGGCCACCCTCGGCGGCGGCCGCCCCACCGTGCTGGTCACCGGCACCAACGGCAAATCCACCACCACCCGCATGCTCGCCGGCGCCGTCCGCACGAAACACACCGTGGCCACCAACGACGGCGGCGACAACATGGACGCCGGCATCATCTCCGCCCTCCTCGCCGGCAAGGACGCGGAGGCCATCGTGCTCGAGTGCGACGAACTGCACGTCCCTAAGGTTGCCGAGCGTCTGCAGCCGAAAGCGTTCGTCCTTCTGAACCTCACGCGCGACCAATTGGACCGCGTCGGCGAGATCAACTCCATCGAACGCGCGCTCCGTGCGGCGGTGATGGCGCATCCGGATGCGGTGGTCGTCGCTAATTGCGATGATGTGCTCATCTCCTCGATCGCCTACGACCACCCCAACGTCATCTGGGTCGCCGCGGGCGCCGGCTGGCTCGGCGACTCCGTGACCAACCCACGCTCCGGCGGGCACGTCGTGCGTTCCTCCGTCACGCACGACGAAGAAACTGACTGGTACGCCGTCGAACCCCTCCCCGACGGCCGCGAATTCCGCCGCCCCACCCCGCAATACACCGTCACCGACAACGCCCTGCAAACCCCGCAAGGCGCAGCGGTGCTCGACCTGAAACTGCCGGGACGTGCGAACCGGGGCAACGCTGCCCAAGCCATCGCGTGCGCCGTCGAAGCCTTCGGGGTGCCGCTCGACGACGCCGTGCGCGCCGCCAGCGAAGTGGACAACGTCGCCGGCCGCTACACCACCGTCCACCTCGGCGAACACGACATCCACCTGCTTTTGGCCAAGAACCCGGCCGGGTGGCAGGAGGCGCTGTCGATGGTGGACCGTGACGCCGACGGTGTCGTCATCGCTGTCAATGCCAAGCAAGGCGACGGCGAGGACGTCTCGTGGCTGTGGGACGTGAAGTTCGAGGACTTCGGCGACACCCACGTCGTCGCCGCCGGCGAGCGCGCCACTGACCTTGCGGTGCGCCTGACGTACGGCGGCATTGACCACGAGCGCATCCCCGACCCTGTGGAGGCGATTCGCGCCTGCCCTCCGGGTCGCGTGGAGGTGTTGGCCAACTACACGGCGTTGCTGAATCTGCGCCGCGCGCTGTCGAAGCAGGAGGATTACCGTGCCTAAACTCACCATTGGTCTTGTGTTGCCCGACGTGTTGGGCACGTACGGCGATGACGGCAATGCGTTGGTGTTGCGTGAGCGTGCGCGTTTGCGTGGTTTCGATGCGCACATCGAGCGCTTTTTACTTAACGACGACATCCCCGCCACCTGCGACATCTACACCCTTGGCGGTGGCGAGGACGCCGCCCAGTTAATCGCCGCTGCCCGCTTGAGCGCCTCGCCGGGGCTGCAGGCGGCTGCCGCGGATGGGCGTCCGGTCTTCGCGGTGTGCGCCGGTTTGCAGGTGTTGGGTCACACGTTCCGTGCGCATGGCGAGGAGGTTGAGGGCGTGGGGCTTCTGGACATCACCACGTCGCCGTTGGATACCCGCGCGACGGGCGAACTCCTGTCCGAGCCGACGCAGGCCGGCATCACCGCCGACCTGACCGAGACGCTGACTGGCTTTGAGAATCACATGGGCGCCACCGTGCTCGGCCCCGAGGCGCAGGCGCTGGGCGTGGTGACGCGCGGCGTCGGCAACGGTGCCGGTGCTGGTGCTGCCGCAACCGCCGACGCATCTGCTGCAGCGGGCGCTGCCACCACCCGCGCGGGCGCGAAGGTGGATGGCGTGGTGCAGGGCAGCGTGATCGCTACTTACATGCACGGCCCGGCGCTCGCGCGAAACCCGCAGTTGGCGGATTTGCTCATTGCACGCGCGCTGGACGTGCCGCTTGCGGAGTTGGCTCCGCTTGATCTCGAGGATGTTGCCCAACTACGTCGGGAACGCCTCGCCAAATAGTTGGTCCATTGCCCCGCGGGTGGTGTTTTTCACCGGGAAGCCGCGGGGTGAGATCCATACTGGGGCGCCCCGCACCATCACGATCCGGCCGCGTTTCTTACGCCACGGGTCATCATCATTCACCCGATTGTGATAGCGACACAACGGCGCCAGATTCCCAATATTGGTCTCCCCACCGTGGCGCCACGCCTCCACGTGGTGCAACTCGCATACGTCTGCTCCGTGACGACAGCCAGGAAACGCACACACCGGCGAGACCAACTTGGCCAAATCGCGCTGCTTCTGATTCGCCAAACGTTGCGTGCGGTACAAGTTCACCGCACCGGCCTGCGGATGAAACGCCGCCACCTCAAGCGCATCACCGAACTGGGCGGCCAAAAACTCCGCACCCGTCATGGTGGTGCCATCAGTCATCGCCAACAGAACATCATCACCAGTGCCATCCAAGATGCGCAGATAATCCGGCAACGGCACCAACACCGTCGGACGCGGCGCAGCCGTGGCAACCTTGCCGTCGCCGAAGAAGATCCCGATGAGGTTTTCGGCAATCTGGGGTGCAGCCGGACGATCCTGATCAATCCCTAACCGCCCGGCGTGCTCCATGTCGGAGATCTCGCGCTCGTCGTAGGTCAGATGCAGGGTGCGTTTGCCGTTTCGCGACGGGCCAAATTTCGCCGCATCCACCGCCGGCTTCTCGTTTGCCGGCACCAAGGAGCGGGCTGCCGCCTCAATCGCCCGGTAGCCACCCTCGACCTCAAGCAAAGCCAGGCGCAGCGCCCACCGCTGGGACGTATCCTTGACCGAGGCAATGCGACGCTCGATCAGTGCGAGCTCGTCCAACGAGAACGCCCGAGCCCGCGTAGCGGCCACC
>NZ_KV833309.1:0-21803 GCF_001837615.1 Corynebacterium sp. HMSC070H05 | reverse complement strand
CACATCCCGCAGCCGCGACCAGGCACGCGCCCGGTCCGGTGCGAAGCCCGAGGCGAGTGCAACATCGAGGTCGAAATCAGCCAGCGTCTCCAACGCTGCGGCCGACATCGCCTGCACTAACACCTCGAACGAATTCATACCCAAAACGCTAAACGCCCGGCACAGAAATTGCACCTGGCCTGTGGATAACTGGGCGTGGAGTCGTCGAAAAGTAAAGAGTTATCCACAAATCACAGCTTGAGGCGCCCGGTTAACGCGCGGGAGAGTGTCAGCTCGTCGACAAACTCCAAGTCCCCGCCTAGCGGCATACCCGACGCCAAGCGCGACACCGTCAGCGACGGGAAGTCCTTCAACAGACGCGCCAAATACGACGCCGTCGCCTCCCCCTCCGTATCAGGGTCGGTGGCCAAGATGACTTCGGTGACGTCGGGGTTGTCGGCGCCGTCGACGTCGTCAAGCACACCGCCAATGCGCTGCAACAACGGCGCAATGGCCAGATCCTTCGGGCCGACATTCGCCAACGGATCCAACGACCCGCCCAACACGTGGTAGCGGCCCGAATACTCCCCCGTGCGCTCAATGACCTGGATGTCCTTCGCGTCCTCCACCACGCACACCAGCGTCTTGTCGCGGCTCGAATCGGCGCAAATGCGGCACACTTCCTCGCGCGAGACGTTGTTGCAGATGCGGCAGAACGTCACCCCGTCGCGCACGGCGGCCAGGGCGGCGCGCAGCCTATCGATGTCCTCTGGCTCCGTCTTCAGCAAATGAAACGCGATACGTTGCGCGGATTTGGGGCCGATGCCGGGGAGGCGCGAGAATTCGTCGATAAGGTCTTGCAGCGGTCCTTCAAACACGCGGGGGTTCCTTTCGTGGCATGAAAAACGCGCCCGACCAGAGGGCCGGACGCGGAAAGCGACAGGTTAGACGATGCCGCCGAACGGGATATCGCCCGATCCTGCCTGCGGGGCACCACCCTGCGGTGCGCCGCCACCCATTGCGCCGCCGGTGAGCGGGGCGATCTTCTCTTCAGCGAGCTTGCCGGCCTGGTCGTGGGCGTCGCGGTATGCGGCGAGGATGAGGTCCTGCAGCGTCTCAACGTCCTCCGGGTCAACGGCTTCCGGCTTGATGGTCAGGTCGGTGATTTCGGCGCCGCCGGTCATGGTGACGGCAACGAGGCCGCCGCCTGCAGTGCCGGTGACCTCGGTCTGCAGCAGTTCCATCTGTGCCTGCTGGAGTGCGGCCTGGACTTCGGCGGCCTGGCGGATGAGTTCCTGCATGTCCTGTGGCTGGGTCATGGTTGCAACCTTTCGTTTGTTGGTAAAGCTCCGTGGGCCATTGTACGCGTCGCTTAGAGGGGTTTGGCTCCGAGTTCGGCGGCGAGGAGATCCATGGCGACTTCGGTGGCGTCGCGGCGGTCGGCGGTTCGTTCTCCGTCGCGTGCTTCTTGGGCCATGTCGCGTTCTTCATCTTCGCGTGTGTATTCGGGTTCGGCTTCTTCGAAGGGTTCGGTGGGTTCGGGTGGTGGTGGGATGTCGTCGCGTTCGCGTTGTGCGCGTTCGGCGGCTTTTTGGCTGGCTGCGGCGACTGCGGCTTGCCAACTGTTGGCGGGGGCAGGGTCTTCGGGCTTTTCGCTTGACGACGACCCCTCCCCCGGATTCCACACCTCCCTCGGTTCTGGCCGCTTGACGTGAGCGGCGTCGGGGTTGGTGCCGACCACGCAACGGACCTTGATCGGCGTCCCGAGCTTCTCTGTGAACACGGCGACGATGTCTGCGTTGTTGCGTTCGGCGTTGATCCGGTCAGCGAGTGCTCCGGTGTGGTGGCCGACGACGAGGGTGTCGTTGTCGAAGCCGAGCGGTTTCGCCTCCGTCAGCATGATTTCGGCGACCTGGTTGCGTGCGCCGACGGATTGGCGCAGGCGGGTCCAGTCGCGCTCGATGCGCTGGTATAGGTCGTCCGTGTCCGGCTGCTGCTGTTGCTGTTGCGGCACGGCCTGTTGCGGCGCGGGTTGTGGCGCTGGCTCCGGCGCGGGTTCGGGCGTAGCGGGTTGCGGAGCCGGATCCGGTTGTGCGGGTTCAGGCTGGGGCGTGGGTTCAGGCTGGGGTGCTGGCTGCGGTTCCGGCGTTGGCTGTTGCTGTGCCGGCGCAGCGGGCGCGGCTGGCGCAGCGGGCTGTGCTGGCGCCGGCGCAGCGGGCGCGGGTGCAGGCGCGGCAGGCTGCTGGGCGGTCGGCGCGGGTTTGCGCGAGGCGGTGCGGGAGCTCGCGGCGGCGGCTGCAGCGGCTGCGGCAGCGGCAGCGCCTCCCCCGCCAGCGGCGCCAGCAGCGCCAGCAGCACCAGCACCAGCACCAGCAGAGCCAGCACCCGCAGCGCCAGCACCAGCACCACCGCCAGCACCCAGCGCACCGCCGCCGACGCTGACGGTGAGGAGGTGCGCCATCATGATTTCGAGGAGTAGGCGGGGCGAGGTGGCGCCGGCGAGGTCGGGAAGCCGGTCGTTGACTTCGGTGGCCAGGGCGGAGAGGTGGGCGGGGGTGAAGAGTTCGGCTTGGTGTTTGAGGATTTCGGAGCGGTCGGTGGGGGCGTCGACAAGCCCTTGCCCGAATGCGTCGGGGACGGTGCGGATGAGGAGGAGGTCGCGCATGCGGTCGAGGAGGTCGAGGGCGAAGCGGCGGGGTTCGTGGCCGGATTCGATGACTTCGTCGATGGTGTGGAACATGGCGGAGCCGTCGTCAGATGCGATGGCGTTGACGGCGGCGTCGAGAAGCGTGAGGTCCGTGACGCCCAGTAGTGGCAGGGCAAGGTCGTAGGTCAGGCCGTCGGGTCCGGCGCCGGCGAGCAGCTGGTCGAGGATGGACAGGGTGTCGCGCGGGGAGCCGCCACCGGCGCGGATGACCAGGGGGTAGACGTTTTCGTCGACGGTGACGCCTTCGTCGGCAACGATGCGCTCGAGAAGAGAACGCATGGCTTGGGGTGCGAGCAGGCGGAATGGGTAGTTGTGGGTGCGTGAGCGGATGGTGCCCAGCATCTTTTCGGGTTCGGTGGTGGCGAAGATGAAGATGAGGTGGGCGGGTGGTTCTTCGACGATTTTGAGCAGGGCGTTGTTGCCCTCTTTGGAGATCATGTGGGCTTCGTCGATGATGAAGACGCGGTAGCGCGATTCGCTGGGCGCGTACAGGGCGCGTTCGCGCAGGTCGCGCATGTCTTCGACGCCGCCGTGGGAGGCTGCGTCGATTTCCATGACGTCGAGGTTTCCGTTGCCGCCGGGGGCGAGGGAGACGCAGGAGGGGCAGACGCCGCAGGGGGTGGAGGTTGGTCCTTCGGCGCAGTTGAGTGAGCGTGCGAGGATGCGGGCGGATGATGTTTTGCCGCAGCCTCGTGGGCCGGAGAACAGGTAGGCGTGCGAGATGCGGTTGTTGTCCAGCGCGGTGGACAACGGCCGGGTTACTTGTTCTTGCCCGACGACTTCGCCGAATGTTGCGGGGCGGTATTTCCTGTACAGAGCCACGCGGGCTACCTTACTCGGCCTCGCGATTCCATTCGGTGGTGTTGGTGCCGCGGCGTCGTAGCCTGCGGGTTAGTACGTCGAGGCCTTGGTCGCGGGCGATGGTGTATTCGTCGTCGGTGAGGGCGACGAGTTCGAGTAGCAGGGTGAGTTTGCCGGGTTCGCGGTAGAGCGGTGTGCCGCGGTCGAAGAGTTCGGGTTCGCGCAGCCAGCCGTGGGGTGCGGTGGTGCCGAGCTCGTCGAGGGCGCCTTCGAGCAGCACGCCGGGTTGTGCGGGGATGCCGAGACGTTCGATGGCACGGGCAGCAGCAACGACGGCGCGCCCGGGCAGTTGCTTATCGACGACCCCACCTACCGTCACAATCTCACACCGCACATCGGTTGCCCCATCCCCGTCGATGACCAGACCGGTGTCCACTTGGGAGAAGCCGACGGTGCAGGCCGCGGGGGTGGTGTTGATGGTGGTGAGGGCGACGGCGGCGTCGTCGATAAGCATGAGCTCGATGTCCATGAAGGACCCGAGCCATGCGGCGACCTGATCAGTTTTCATGCGCCTCGATGCATGCGAGCAGCACGCAGGTGGCAACGCCGTCCATGGCGGTGCGGACCTCGTCGAGCGGCGGCAGGGACGGTGCGAGGCGGGTGTTCTCGTCGTTTTCGTCGATGCCGCCCGGGAAGGATGCGCCAGCCTTGGTCAGGGTGATGCCGGCCTCCTTGGCCAGTTCCCAGACGCGCTTGGCGGAGCCGTCCTTGACGTCCAGGGAGATGAAGTAGCCGCCGGTCGGCTCGGTCCACTCCGCGACGCCGTACTCATCGAGGCGCTCCTTGAGGATGCCGATGACAGCCTCGAACTTCGGGGCGAGCGAACCGGAGTGCTTGAGCATGTGGGCGCGCAGGCCGTCGACATCGCCAAAGAAGCGAGCGTGTGCCAACTGGTTGACCTTGTTCGGCCCGATGCCGCGCACGCCGGCGTGGCTGTTGTACCAGTCCAGGTTCTCCTTGGAGGAGGCAAAGAACGCCACGCCCGAGCCGGCGTGCGTGATCTTGGAGGTGGACGACATGTACCAGAAGCGGTTCGGGTTGCCGTGCTTCGCGGAGATCTCGAGGACGTTCGGGTTGTCCGGGAACTCGTCGGTCAGCGTGTGGATGGCGTACGCGTTGTCCCAGATCAGGCGGAAGTCCGGCGCGGCAGTCTCCATGGCGCAGAGGCGCTCGATGGTCTCGGCGGAGTAGGTGATGCCGGTGGGGTTGCCGAAGATCGGCACCGACCACATGCCCTTGACCTGCGGGTCCTTCACCAGTTCCTCGACGAGGTCCATGTCGGGGCCGGTCGGGGTCATCGGCACCTGGATCATCTCGAAGCCGAAGTGCTCGACGATGGTGAAGTGGCGGTCGTAGCCCGGGACCGGGCAGATCCACTTGACGGTCTCCTCGTCCTTCCAGGGGCGTGGCGAATCGTTGGTGCCCCAGATGTAGGCGAAGGAGACGAGGTCGAACATGATGCTCAGGCTCGAGGAATCACCCGCGACGACGTTCTCCGGGGCGACGCCGAGGGCCCCGGCCCAGAGCTCGCGGATGTCCGCAATGCCGTCGAGGTTGCCGTAGTTGCGCACGTCAGCGCCGGTCTTGTCGGTGTAGTCGTCCGCCCCCGGCAGCGACAGCAGCGCGTCGGAGAACCCGAGCTGCTCTGCGGACGGCTTACCGCGCGTCAGGTTCAGGTTGAGATTTCGGGCCTTGAGTTCCTCGTACTGTGCGCGGGTGCGCTCGGCGAGTTCGTTGAACTGGGCTGCGTCCAGGTCCTTGAGAGACATCATCACTCCAGATGTTCGAAGGCGAATTTTGCGTGCCCACCATCGTACCGGCCTATCCGTCCCCGAACATGAAAAAGGGACCCCACGCACCTGCTAGAGCTCGCTGACCCTTGCTGCGTTCCCGCCCTGGGGGAGTTCACAAGATAACACCGCGTGAGATCCTGCCTGACACTGTAGCCATCTCTTCCGCCAGAACACAACCTGCGCCGGGCCACGCTGCGGTTTTGGTCTTGTGGGGTGTGTGCATTACCATGTCCAAAGACGCTTCGCCGGTGCATGCCGGGGAGGTTGTTCGCTGGAGGATTCGACTAGCGGCCTATGTCACACGCCTGGAACGCGTGCGGGTTTCACGACCCTCGTGGGTTCAAATCCCACATCCTCCGCAAAATGCACGCCCCGCGTTTCTGCGCGGGGCGTTTTTGCTACCGTTTTGTGCTGTGACCACAACTGCAAACACTGCGCTTGATCGACTCGCTGACCTGCTGGGTATCGGCCGTTATACGGTTGCGGATGCGGGCATGATCCCGCGCGCGATCGCCCTTGCCGCCGCCGAGGAACTCGACGTGCCCTACGAGGACGCGTGGACTGCCGAGGAGATCGCGGACAGCATCTTCGACAACTTCGCCCAGTACATCCTGGGCTCCGGGGTTGATGGTCGGGCGACGACGCTGCGCGCAATTGTCGACGACCACTTCACCGCCCAGACGTCTCGCACCCGGGGGTCGGGGGTGTCGTCGTTTAGCAAGCTCTCGTCGGACGACTTCACCCCGGCGAAAAACAAGTTGGAGGCGGTCAACCGCATTAGCGCGCTGACGGGTTCGGGCCCGGAGACGCTCGGCCCGGGCTCAAAAGAGCGCAAGTCTGTACTGGTGAACCTGGCGCGCGCTATCGATGCCGCCAACGCTCCAGAGGACGCAACCAAGATCGAGCTCGGGCGTTGGTTGGCACAGCAGTTGGGCGGGACGTGGGGGCCGCGTGATTACTCGTCGGGCTACACGATCACGCTCAACGGGCTGAATAATCTGCTGCACCTGGCCACGCGCCGGTTTACGGGCGCGGAGGATTTCGCCTCTCCACTACTGGAGGCCAACGCGCTCGTCGCCGGTGCTGCGGAGGCGCTCGGCCTGCGGGCGGACACCGATTGGGCGAGCCTCCCGTTCGACGGGCGCACGTGTGTGGAGGAGATGTTCGCGGCGCAGTACCGCAACCGGAACCAAACGGAATGGTTCGCCTGGTACACCGAGTTCAAAGTCCTGCCGTTTTACGCGGCGAAGTTCAAGGGCGGGCCGGCGACCATCGGCCACACGGAGTTCGACTATCAGGGCACCCGCACGTGGGATTTGAAGGTGCATTCCAGCGACGGCAAAGCGGACCGCACGCCGCTCAACGACCAGTACTCGGTGGATCTTGCCGCAGCACAGGACGGGGTCGGGTTCATCGTGGTCAACACGGTGCCGGATTACACCGACGAGGATGCGTTTTACCGCTGGCACATGGCTAAGCGCAACAAGGTGGTCAAGAACCGCAAGCCGAACTCGCGCAAACTCAAGGTCGCGCACACGGTGACCAGCATCGAGGCGTACTACTTCCCTGATACTGCATCTATCGACGACGCCATCGCCCGCGGCATCATCAAAGTCTTCAACCAGGGCCGCCAGCAGGATGGCTCGCCGCGCAAGCCGAAGTACGAGATGGACATGGCACTCGCGCGCGGCACAAAGTATTTGCTCACGGCACTTCCGTGAGGTCCTGTGCGTACGCCGCCGCCACGTCTACGTCGCGCCCGAACACCACGCGGTTGAGCCGCTCCACAAGGGCGAAGGGGTGCTTGACGTTTTCATTGACAATGCCGGCGTTGAGTTTGGTGACTAGGTTGTTGCGTTCGGAGGCGCGGATGTCGTCGATAAGCACCGGCTCTAGGTCGGGCACTGGCACGGACATGAGCACGCGACGGGTGAGGCTTACGCCGCCGTCGTGCCAGCGCCACCACAAATACGGCGCGGACGAGTTCAGCGTCACCGCCGCGAGGTCCCGGTCGTGCGCGGTGGCGAAGTGCAGCACCTGCTTCGAGCGCCGGCTCAACTCCCCGAACGCGGCGGAGATGTAGTAGCGCGGGGTGGTGGCTACGGTGAGCGAAAACTCCGTCGGGCCAGGCACGACAAGGTCGGCGATGGTGCGCTCCCACTCCTGCATCTGCCGCCAGATGTCCTGGTGGTCGGGGTGGATCTTCAGCCACTCCCCTCCTGGTCCGATCTGCCGTGGGGCGAGCAGGTGCGGTGCCTTTGCCAGCAAGGCTGCCCTTGATGCCGCACGCCATCGCAAGATCGGCGTGATCCGCCACGAGTCCTCGTCCGGCGGGCACACGGTCACGGCGGCGCGCACGAAGTTGGTTTTCGACGTGTTCGACGAGCCGAACTTGTAGCCGCGGAACAGGGTGTCGGGGACGTTGTCGAAGACGGTGATGTCGCCGCCGGTGAGGTGGTCGTCGATAAGCAATCGCAGCCCTGCGAACTTCGGTGCGCCCAGGTAGGAGGCGGGCGTGACCGCGATGAAGCCGCGGCTGGTGGTGGCGACACGCTCCATGAAATAGGCGAACAGGTCGCGGGTGGCGGCGGTGGCAAACGTGTCGTCGCGCGCGGTGGAGGCGTAGGGCGGGTTCATGATGACAAAGTCGTGGGCGGGGATGTCGTCGTGAAGAAAATCGGCCACCACGCAGCGCGCGGCGAGCGCCTCAAAGCCTGCGGTGTCGCCCGGCGCGAGGAAGTGCGACAGCAGCACCACCGCGGTGTGCAGCGCGACCGGGTCGATGTCCACCAGGATCAACTGCTTTGCGACGAAGCCCCCCACATCCCCATCAACCTTCCGCGCAAGATGCCACGCGAGCACCCCAGTGCCACAGCACGGGTCCACCCACGTGCCCTCCGGGAAACGGTTGACGTGCTGGGCCATGAACGCGGCGGCGTCGTCGGGCGTGAAGTACTGGCCCGCATCCTTGCGCGCCTTACTGTCGCTGAGCGCCAGGAACGCCTCGTAACAAACCGCGATCTCCCCGATGGTCATGTTTTCGAACACATCTTCTGCCAGCGGCTCGACCCCCAGGTAGGATTCCACCACCGGCGCAAGGTCGGGCCGCAACGCGTTCGAGTGCGCCGCGATCCCCCGCAGCCATGCCTGTTGGCCTGCGATTTCGGGGTGCGCGCGCAGGCGGTTCAGCGTGGCGGTGACACGCTTTGCGGAGAAGTTCGATCCCTGGGGCACGGTGCCCGAGCTTATAGCTCTTTTACTCTTCCGCTCCAATCTGGGCTGCTGTATACTCGCGTGCATGATCGACGCAAAGCTTTACGAAGCAATCAACCAGCAAGTCACCGAAGAGTACGGTGCCGCCTACATCTACCGCTACCTGGCCAACGAGATGGACGCCCTGTCCTTCCCGGGCCTGAGCGAGTGGTTCGCCGCGCAGGCATCTGAGGAGTGCGACCACGCGCAGAAGTTCGCCCAGCACCTCATCGACCGTGGCGAGCATGTCAAGCCGCACAACATTGAAATCGACGCGCCTGAGATCAAGACTCCGCTCGACGCGTTTGAGGCTGCTCTTGCGCACGAGAAGAAGGTTTCCGAACAGATCCGCCAGATCACTCGTCTTGCTGACGAGGTCGGCGACCTCGAGTCCCGCCCGCTGCTCAACTGGTTCCTGGAGGAGCAGATTGAGGAAGAGTCGACCGTGAGCGAGATCGTCGACCAGCTCAAGCTTGTTGGCAAGGACGGCTCGGGCCTGTTGCGTATCGACGCCCGCCTGGCCGGCCGCTCCACCGACTCCGACGCGTAACCCACCCCGGATTTCGCGTTCAGCCCCCGTCACGTGCGGGGGCTTTGTTTGTGTCTAGCGCTGTTTGTGTCTAGCTGGATTGTTGGCGGCGCTTGACCCGCCACATGTCGATCGCGATGACCACACCGAGGATCGCAGCGTGCTGGCGTTCGCTCAGCTCCGGCTCGAACTGCACCCGGTAGTCCGACTTGCCGGTCAGTTCGCGCCCGAAGCCTTTGTATTCCGCGACCACGTGCGCGATCGGGCGGCCCTGCGATGTGAGCGTGTAGTTGCGGTTGAACACCTTGCCTTCGACTTGCACCTCGGGAAACCCTGCGATGTCGAGGTCGAATTTTGAGCCCATGAGCTTGAACCGCGATGTCAGCCGCGCCAGCTCCATCGCGGGCGTGACTAGACGCACGGTGTAGCTGTCGCGGATGAGGTCGATCGGGTCTTCGATGCTGATAAGGTGCGTGCCGCCTGCGTCGAACACGTCGACTTGGCGCGAGGCCCGGCTCAGCACGTCCTTCATGTTGAGCTTCGTTTGCCGTGCCGTGCCAAGCGGTTGTCCGGTGGGTGCTTCGATCGCGAACTCATTGCGGCCGAAGATTTTGGTTTGCCGGATAATGACTTCGTTTTCCCGCAGCATGGTGTAAATCGTAATCCCGCCGCGCTGCGCGTGCCGGGCAGAAATGCGCAAAAGGCTGACGCCAGTTTCGAGTGCGAACTGGCATCAGCCTTTTACGGTGTTCGGAAGAGAAGGGTTAGGCGGTTTCCTCGGTCTCCTTACCGTCGCCCTTGTCCTCGCCCTTGTCCTCGCCCTTGTCTTCGCCCTTGTCGGAGGAACCCTTCGCATCTGACTTGGAGCTCTGGGCCCACTCCGGCAGTTCGCCGTCCTTGCACAGGGCGGCGAGGATGCCAATGCCTGCTGCCAGACCAGCCAGGGACAAACCGATGGCTGCTGCCTGGGTGACCTCCGGGCCGAACTGCTGCTGCAGACGGTCAGCCTCAACCTGGATCTGACGCATCCACTCCGGCTGCGGGCGACGGTTGGTCTCGCCGCCGAGGCCGAACTGCTCGAGCGGATTCGGGATGTTCATCTTCTCCGACACGTTCGCTGCTGCCTTGCCCAGCTCGGCGCCGAGCGGGCCGGCCAGCGGTGCACCGATGGCGATCAGCAGGCCGAGCGGAACCAGCCACAGCAGTGGGTTGTTCTCGGACGACATGCTGTCGAAGCACTTCTTCAAGTTCCCCGAGGAGCCCTGGTCAGACACCAGATTCTGCGGCTGCTTCTGGCCCGGGTCGTTCGGGATGGAACCGTTGTCGGTCTTGACCGGGATCTCGACGATCGTGGTCTTGCCGTCCGGCGTCTTCACCTCCACCGGGATGGTGATGTTGGTGCCCGGCTTCACGTCGGCTGGCGGGGTGATGGTCAGGTTGCCCGTGCTTGGGTTGACCTCGACCTTCCAACCCTCCGGGATCTTCGGGTTGTCCGGGATCTTCCATTCGCCCGAACCGTTCGGCGGCGGAACCTCCGTCTTCTGGCCCGGGTAGACAACGATCACGGTGGTGGTGTTGTTGTCGCCTGGGGTGGTGTTGTCGGTGCCGTTGCCCGGCTGGGTCTCCGGAACCTTCACCGTGACCTTTGCCGGCACGACGTCGGTCTTGCCACTCGGGTAGGTGACGGTGACGTTGATGATCTTCTCGTCGCCATCCTTCGCGGTCTTTGGCACGGTGACCGTGATGTCGCCGGTCTTGGCGTCGATCTGCGGGTTCCACTCCTCAAGATCCTGACCCGGGGTGATCTCGTAGGTGGAACCACCCGGCACGTCGTCCTTCTTCGGCTTCAAGGTGGCGTTCTGGCCCGGGGTCTTCTCTACCTTCGGGTACTCCGGGGCACCGTGGACGATGACCTTCGCCGGAACGTTCTTATCCACGGAACCGTCCGGGTAGGTCACGTCAACCAGGATCGTCTTCACGTCGCCAGGCTTTGCGGAGCCCGGAATGGTGACGGTGATGGTGCCGGTTGTCGGATCAACCTTCGGCACCCAATCGCCCAAGTCCTGGCCCGGGGTGATGGTGAAGGTGGAGCCCTCCGGCAGGTTCTTGTTGTTCTGCTCAAGGCTGACCTCCACCCCGACCTTGCCATAGGTCTCGCCGTAGCCCGGGGTGTTCAGGTTTGCGTCGGTCTCGCGCACCGTCACCACCGTGTCGATGGTGTCCTTGGAGCCGTCGGCGTAGGTGACGTCCACGGTGAACGTGGCGGTATCGCCGTGCTTCGCGCCCTTCGGGGCGGTGACCTTCAGCGTGCCGTCCTTGGCTGGTTCGGCGGTCCACCCTTCCGGTGCGTCGACGACGGTGTAGGTGGCGTCGACGGCGGTGCCGCGGACGTCGCCAGGCTGCACCTTCAACGGGACATCAACGGAGCCACCCGGCTTGACCGTGTTCGGCGTGTTGTAGGCGGGAGCAAACTTGGCAACGGGGACGGAACCGGTGAACTTCGGCGTGTCTTGATCAACAACGCCGTCCTCGGTTGCAACGCGCAGTACCTGTGGGTTCTTGTAGGCGTCGAAATCCTCATCCTTGGTGGCCTCGCGAGGGTTCGCGATGATCTCCACATCAACCTTCGCCGCCTTGTCGTCATCAACCGAACCGGTCGCGCCCTTGGGGAGGGTGACGTAGACCTTGCCGGTGTCGTCGACACGCACCTTGGCACCCTCGATCTTCTTGCCAGCGATGGAAACGTTGCCGGTCAAACGTTGGTAGTCGTTCTCCGCATTGGCCACCGTGATGCCGGTGTCGTACTCGTTGCCGTCCGCGATGATCGCCTGGGACTGCTGCTCAGAAGCAACAATTGGCGCGCAGTCATCGGTCTCAAATACCCACGGGGCGACTTCAATCTGCACAGTTGGGCTGACGCGGGTCTTCTCAGCCGCCAAGATCGTCGGATTATTGACCCTCCAGGCCCACGTCTGCGCCTGCTGATTGCTGTCCACAGCCAGCTTCACAACGGCCGTGCGCTTCTGATCACGCTTCAGCGAAAACGACTCCTGATCAATCAGCGCAACCTCGTTGACATCAAGCATCTCAACGGGCTCATTGCCCTTGCGCTTGATCTCAACGGAGCCCTTCTTCAGAGCCTCAAGCTTGTAGGAGTGGGTTGCATCCTGCGTACCTACGTTTTCAACAACGATGAACGCCGTGCCGGATTGAAACACCCGCTCACTGTCAGCGCTTACGCTCACCCACGGCACGAAAGCGTTGTCTACCTCGTCGAGGCCAACACCCACGCTGACCCCGTTTTGGGTTGTCTTCAGCGCCACGCCAGGGTTCACCGTGGTGATGTTCTGATCCAGCACAACAGCACATGCGCCCTGCTGTGGGTTCGCGGTCCGACCCGGAGGGCTTGTGAATTCTTCTGGCAGCGCGGTTGCTTGCGGGGCGACAACAGCCGAAGCGCCGAGGGCAAGCGCAACGGTGCTCGCAGCAATCTTCTTCGAAATCATGAAGTCTCCTTAGAGGTTCGTTGCCCAGTGGTGCGTCCCCAAACGCAGCCACGTGACCTTCCTCCAAATATGAGTGAGCTTCAGACCGACCGCAAGAGTTTTAACATATAAAAAACAGGTTATACTTCACTAAAACACAGCAATTACAAAGATTCCCACGTCCATGGGTCGCGCGACAGTTGTGACGGTTCGAACACATCCAACAAACCATTCACGCTATCTACCTGGCCATATCCGAGCGACCCGGCAATATCACGCACAATGTCGGACTGACGTTTATCGGCCAACATCTCCCGCAAGGTGACAGCACCATCGCGCTTTGCTAATCGACGACCCCCTGGCCCCACCACAAGCGGAACGTGAATATAAAAAGGCGTCACGAGAGAAAGTTGATCAGCCAAATACGCTTGTGCCGGGGCAGAAAACAACAAATCTTCGCCGCGCACAACCTGATCCACCCCCTGAAAACCGTCGTCCACAACGACCGCCAAGTTGTACGCCCAATCCCCCGCCTGTGCCTGATCCACACGCCCGCCGCGCTTCAAAATCACATCATCAACCGGCCCCGTGTAGGCACCGTGGTAGAAATCCTCAACCGTCCACTCACGCACGTGGGCCCGCAGACGGATTGCGGGGAGGCGGCCCTCGTCGGCGAGGTCGCGTCGTCGTAAAGCACGCTGCTCCTCCGTGAGATCACGACACGTCCCCGGATACATCCCCGGCTGCGCATGCGGCGCCGACGCCGCCTCCCGGATATCCCGGCGCGTGCAATAACACTCATACGTATCCAGGCGAGCCAGCGCATCTGCATACGCGTCCCCGCGATCGTGCTGGTAGAGCACCGGAGGATCGAAGTCGAGGCCGAGCGCCTCCAAGTCCTCAATCTGGCGCAGCGCCGACTCCGCGGATGAACGCTCCGAATCAATATCCTCCACACGCAAAAAGAACTTCCGGCCGCTTTGGCGAGCAAACAGCCACGCCAGCACCGCCGTACGCAAATTGCCAAAGTGGAGATCGCCGCTCGGACTCGGCGCATAGCGACCAGCAGGACCTTGGAAAACAGCCATATGTGCAATGATATTGCGCATGTCACCGCGCGTATCCCGCTCCCCATACCCGTACCTGCTCGCCGTGTTCTGCGCGGTGTTTCTCATCTCGAACATCACGGCACAAAAAGGCGTGGTCATCGGGCCGCTAGTCACCGACGGGGCCTTCTTCCTCTTCCCCATCTCCTATGTCATCGGCGACGTCATCGCCGAAGTCTACGGGTTCAAAGCCGCACGCCGCGCCGTGTTCACCGGCTTTTTCATCGCCGTGCTTGCCGTGGTGACGTTCTACATCGCCATCTGGCTGCCCGCGGCGGACTTCTACGACATGCAGGACACCTTCGCCGCAGTCCTGGGCTTGTTGCCGCGCATCGTCGCGGCCTCGCTCGCCGGCTACGTAGTGGGTCAACTACTCAACGCGTGGGTACTGCAGAAGATGAAGGACCGCTTCGGCACCGACCGCCTCTGGGCGCGCCTGATCGGCTCCACCATCGTTGGCGAATTCGCCGACACACTGCTGTTCTGCACCATCGCCGCGAGCGTGATCGGCGTCGATTCCGCGAGCACGTTTATCAACTACGTCGTTGTTGGGTTCCTGTGGAAGACCCTCATGGAGGTCGTGCTGCTGCCGATCACCTATCCGACGATCGCAGCCGTGCGCCGCGCCGAGGAGCGCGTTAGCGGGGAGACGGTGTAACCCGCGGATTGGCAGCTTAGGGGCAAACCCGAACTCGTTGCGTTCCTTTTAAGCACGACGTATGACCAGGCAAAACAATAGCGATTCCTCTTGCCTGTGCTGGATCTTCCCCCAAAGCCGCGTTGTTTTCGGGGCAGTCACGATGGCTTTTAGCAGAGCATCGGGCTGAGTTCGGGTTTGCCCCTAAGCTGCCCGCGCGACTACTGCGTAACCGCTTGCACGCAGTTTTCCGAAACCTGTACTGTTGCTGATGCGGACCCCCTCCACGCGTGTGGGCCAAGGGGGTCTAGCTGTTTCTAATCTAACTCGCGTGCCCCCCTGGAAGGATCACGTGGAGCGAGGTACTCGCTGTACCAATTGTGGGCGAACTTGTGTTTGGGCACTTTCATTAAGGACGAATTCGCACTCCACGCAACGTGATCTGCCATCTGAACGAGCTGTGACGCTCTGGAGTCCAAGAAGATGGGATCCTCAATAACATGCGGAGTTGCCCTTGGGAGTTCACGATGTGCTCGGCGAAAGTTTTTCTCAGTTCCGTCCCTTACGAGCCGGCGTGAAGGCCAAGCGCAAATCCAGCGCAGCTAGAACCTTAAGCAGCGTTTCTACCGTCGGATTCCCAACTCCATTTTCTATGCGACTCAGTTCAGCCTGTTGAATTCCGGCAGCATCAGCAACAGATTGCTGAGTTGCGTCGCGATCATGCCGGGCCGACGCAAGTGCAGCACCTACCGCTTTACGCTCTGCAAGTTCCGCAGCAAACGCTCGCGTTGCCGCATCACGAATTACCTCGGCTGCTGGCGATTCCGATTCTCGATATGGCTGGATGAAGTCTTCAAACTTTGTAGTGGCCATTTGTTCACCCCCACGCTCCGCTTAATAGGTAACCAGCAGCAAGTTTATGTGTTTAACCTCATATCAGCAAGGCGTATTTACTCTCTTTTCCACGCAGACAAAATAGAGCGCGCTGCACGGGACTTGACCCAGCCAAACTATCCCCCAATCCCCAATGCGATTCACTTTAGCCGGATGCGGCTCGAAGTTTCCCCAAAATCGCTCCAACCCTAGACCCGCAAATCACAGCTTAGGGGCAAACCCGAACTCACCCTGCTTGCTAGATCGAGCACATGAGTGCCCCAGAGGGCGTCTAACAGGACATCGGGTCGAGTTCGGGTTTGCTCCTAAGCTGGCTGCGCGACTACATAGTCCCCTACTTCCCGGCGTAGTAGCGGCCGAGGAATTCGTCGCGGTAGGCCTCGTAATCGCCGGCGTCGATGGCAAGGCGGATGTTGTCCACGAGGCGGATCATGAACTCCAGGTTGTGGATCGTGCACAGCGTGCCCGCCAGGAACTCCTTCGCCTTGAGCAGGTGGTGGATGTAGGCGCGGGAGTAGTTCTCGGAGACGTAGCCGCCGAACTCCTCGTCCACCCCGGAGAAGTCGCGCTTGAAGCGGGCGCCGGCGAGGTTCATGCGGCCGTCCAGGGTGTACACGCCGCCGCGGCGGCCGAGGCGCGTCGGGGCAACGCAGTCGAAGGTGTCGGCACCAGCTTCGACGGCGGTGAAGATGTCGTCCGGCTCCGAAATGCCCAGCAGGTGGCGCGGCATGTCGACGGGCAGCTCGTCGGTCACCCAGCCGACGATCGTGCCCAGGTTCTCCTTCTCCAGGGCGCCACCGATGCCGAAGCCACCGAAGCCACGGCGGCCCTCGTCGAGCGCCTCACGGTGAAGATCCAACAAGCCGCGCGTAGCCTGGCGGCGCAGGTCCTCGTACTGCGCACCCTGCACCACGCCCCACAAAGACTGCAGCGGCTTGTCCGCCCGAACCTCGGTCAGACGGTCGTGCTCGATGAGGCAGCGACGGGCCCAACGACGGGTGCGCTCGACGGAATGCTCCTGGTAAGCGCGGGTATCCACAAGCGTGGTCAGTTCGTCGAAGGCAAACATGATGTCGGCGCCCAGCTGGTGCTGGATCTGCATCGACACCTCAGGGGTGAAGCGGTGGGAGGAGCCGTCGATGACGGATTTGAAGTCGACGCCGTCGTCGTCGACACGCGCCATGCGATCCTTGTTCGCCGCACGGATGTCGCCCTCGGTCAGGCCAGCGGTGTCCATGGCGAGGACCTTTTTGAAGCCGACGCCGAGGCTCATCACCTGGAAGCCGCCGGAATCGGTGTAGGTGGGGCCGTGCCAGTTTTCGAAGGCGGCGACGCCGCCGGCCTCGTCGACAATGTCAGGCCCTGGTTGCAGGTAGAGGTGGTAGGCGTTGGAGAGGATCGCTTGCGCACCGGTGGAGCGGATCTGCTCGGGCGTGAGCGTTTTCACCGTTGCCTTTGTGGCCACCGGGATGAACGCAGGGGTCTGAATCGAGCCGTGCGGGGTGTGGATCACGCCGGTGCGGCCATGCCTACCCGGCGCGGGCTCCAATTGGGTGCCGACTTCGAAGGTGGTGTCCGTCTGCTGCGTCATGCGTGTTCCTTTTCTAGTTCGGTGCCCTCAACGTCGACCTCGGGGAGGAGTTTGTCCAGCCATTTTGGCATCCACCACGAGGCGCGGCCGAGGAGGAACATGGTGGCGGGGACGAGGGCCATGCGGATGAAGAAGGCGTCGAACAGTACTGCGACACCGAGTGCGAAGCCGAAGATTTGGATGAACGGCAACGGTTGGTCCAAGAAGGCGATGAAGACGGCGATCATGATGATCGCGGCGGCGGTGACCACGCGCGCGCCTTGCCTGAAGCCTTGCACGGTGGATTCGTGCACGGCGCGCAGCCGGTCGCCGTCGCCGTTGCGCAAGTAGGCCTCGCGCATGCGAGTAACCAGGAAGACTTGGTAGTCCATGGCCAGGCCGAAGGTGACGCCGATGAGGAAGATCGGCAGGAAGGACAGGATCGGGGTCGGTGTGTTCACCAAACCCCACAGGCCTTCTTGGAAGAACAGGACGGTCACGCCGAAGGCAGCGCCGACGGATAGCAGGAAGCCAAGGCCTGCCACGAGCGGCACCATGATGGAGCGGAACACGATAACGAGCAGCACGATCGCCAGCCCCACCACGATGGACAGGTACAGCGGCATGGCCTTTGAGAGTTCTTCGGTGATGTCCATTTGGACGGCGGTCAGGCCGGTCAGGCCAACGTCGATACCCGTGGCGTCTTCCACCTGGCTGATGGCCTCGCGCACGCCGTGGGCGATTTGCAAGGTGCGTTCCTCTTCCGGACCACCGGTTGGGGTGGCCAGGATCTGGGCGGCTGTGAGGTCGTCGTTAGCTGCGATGAGCTGCGCGTGCTCGATGCCGTTGACGGAGCCGATCTCACCCATGGTGTAGATGAAGGACGCGAGCGCTGCCTTTTGGGCGTCGCCGCCAGCCTCATCCGGTATCGCTGACATGTACGGCTGGAGAATCTCCGAGTTGGGGTTGACGCTGTGTGCATCAACCACCAGCAGCAGCGGGGCGTTCACACCGGGTCCGAAGCCTTCCGCCATGAGGTCCGCGGACTTGCGTTGGGTGGTGTCGTAGTTGGAGGTGCTGTCGGACGGCAGCGACATCTCCAAGCCAAGCACCGGGGTGGACAGCGCGCCGAGCCCCAGCACGACCACTGCCATAACAAGGCCCGGCACCTTTTCGACGAAGCGCACCCACCGCCTACCCATCGAATTCTCATCGAGGTCCTTCGCCGGACGCTTACCCGGACCCGGATTACCGGCCAGACCGGGAATCTTGCCCGCGAAGGTCTTCGAGCCGAACGCGCCGAGCAACGCCGGTACAAGCGTCAGCGCGACGAGCACCGCGATGAACACGGTGACGGCGGCGGCAAGGCCCATCCAGGTGAGGAACTCGATCTGCGCCAGTGCCAGGGCAACCAGCGCGGTAAAAACCGTGGCACCGGCGAACACCACCGAGGAACCCGCGGTGCCGACCGCCATGCCGGCCGCCTCATCCGGCGGGAGGTGGCGTGCCTCCTGGCGGTAGCGCGACAGGATGAACAGGGCGTAGTCGATGCCCACGGCCAGGCCGATCATGACGGCGAGGACCGGGGTGACGTCGTTGAGCTCCACCCAGTGGGTGGTCAGCAGCACCAGCAGCGCGCCGATACCCACGCCGACCACGGCGGAGATGATCGGGATCACCGAAGCAGCAAGCGAACCGAAGGTGACCACGAGCACCAAAAACGCCACGGCCAGGCCGACCATCTCTGAGGTGGTCTTAATGGCAATTGGCTCGCCGAAACCAGCGCCGCCGGCCTCCACCTGAAGACCCGCGTCCCGGCCGATTTTCATGGCCTCGTTCACCACGTCGCGGTCCGCTTGGTCAACGGACATCGACGACTCAGCGTCGAACTCGAAGGTGGTGTAGGCGATGCGGGCGTCGTCGCTAAGCATGCGCAACTGATACGCATCCGCTTCCGCGCGCTCTCGCGGCATGCCCATCTCAGTCATCTGGCCAATGACCATGCGCTGCAACTCGTCGTTGACCGTCACTGGATTGCCGAAGCGCTCCCCCTCCACCCCGAGATGGTCGCGGATATAGCCGACGGTGGCATCCATCGCCGCCATATGCTCGGGCGTATCCAGGCGCTGACCCTCAGGCGCGGCGAACACCAAGTTCACGCCAGGGGCTGTGGCCACATTGCCGGCATCGGGGAAGTTTTTCTCCATGTCGCGCAGCGCGTCGATAGCCGGTGTGCCCTCGATTGCGAACTCGGAGGTAAACGGCTTCATCAACGAAAACGCGCCGCCCGCAGTCGCACCGAACAGCAGCAGCCACGCCACAATCACCCGCCATTTGTGCAGGTAGGACCAACGTCCGAGGTTGTACAGCAGTTTCGCCACGTCAAAGGGTTCCTTCTGTGATACGGAAAAAGCCCCCGTTGCCGGGGGCTTTAACACTTGGCGGTAGCGGCGGGATTTGAACCCGCGGTGGTTTTACCCACACTCGCTTTCGAGGCGAGTACCTTCGGCCGCTCGGACACGCTACCGCCGACTAGATTAACGGCAGCGCCGCCAAGAAACCAAATTTAGCGGTCAGCTTCGTCGCGGACCTCGTCCGCCTTGTCCTCAACCTTGGCTGCAACCTCGTTGGCCTTGTCCTTAATAGCGTCGCCCGCCTCGGAGAGCTTCTCCTTAGCGCTGCCGATCAGCTGATCAGCCTTGCCCTCGTTCTGAAGCTTCTCGTTATCGGTAAGGTCGCCAGCCGCTTCCTTAGCCTGGCCCTTGAGCTGATCAAGCTTGTCATCCAAACCCATGATGTTCTCCTTTATTCGTTGAAATTCGGTGCAGTCGCCCAGTGTAGGGACAAACCCGAACACTTTGGGTAACGATTCAATTACTCCTCAGATCTTCAAAGAAATCACCCAGTAACCTGGCAGTTTCGGCCTCCAGCACGCCAGCGCGCACCTCAGGGACATGCAGATGCCGCGGGTCTCGGATGGCATCCAGCACCGAACCCACCGCGCCCGTCTTCGGCTCCCATGCGCCAAAAATTAACGACGACACCCTCGCCCCCAAGATCGCCCCCGCACACATCGTGCAGGGCTCCAGCGTGACAACGAGCTCACACCCATCCAGCCTCCACCTCCCCAACGCCTCGCACGCCTGCCGGATGGCCTCCACCTCCGCATGCGCGGTCGGATCGTTGTTCGCCTCCCGGCGGTTCACCCCCACCCCAAGGACCTCGCCCTCCGGGGAGAACACCACAGCCCCCACCGGTACATCGCCAGGCGGGGTCATGCGGGCAACCTCGATCGCCTCCCGCATCCGTTCTTCAGCCCGGCGGGCAGGGGCGCTAGTCAACGGCATCGGCGAGCTCGTCGCCAAAACCCAACTCGTCGGCGATGGTGTGGGCGAGATCGGCCGGGTCGGCGTCGTCGTCAAGCAAAATGCTCAACTGCTCCTCGGACAACCCCAGGTCCGCGAGGATGGCAAAATCACCATCAGCCCAGCCGTCGACGTTGTCCAGCTCATCCGGGTCGATGTCGGGGATGTCCACGTCGGCCTCATCCAGGATGTCAGCCGCGAAATCATCATCCACCGCCATCGTCGCGTCCGAAATCAACACACGCACCTTCGACGGGCCCGGACGCACCACAACCAAATAGTCATCCTCCACGTTGAGCAGCGCAAACGCCGCGCCCTCGCTGCGCAAACCGCGCACAGCGTCAATGGAGGTGGAAAGGTCCGTGAAATCGTCGCGGAACTCGCGCACCTGCCACGAACCCCCAACCTGAGCGACGGTGACGGCAAACCCGTCCGTGAAGTCCTGACTCATGGGACGAAAGCGTAGTCCGCGCGGGCCAAAGTGTCACTAGACTTAACGCGGTGACTACCTACCAACTGCCCCCCATCTGCATTCTCGGCCTCGGACTGATCGGCGGGTCGCTCATGCGCGACCTGACCATCTCTAACGAACGCGTCTTTGGCTACACCATGCACGGGGCACGCGCAGCACAACGGGACGGCTTCGATGTCTCCGACAACATGGAAGAAGTGCTGCGCCGCGCAGAGGCCGACAACGCGCTCATCGTGGTTGCGGTGCCGATGGCGGCAGTGGCGTCCGTACTGGACCAGGTAGCTTCGTTCGCCCCGACGTGCGACATCACCGACGTGGTGTCCGTCAAAGAACGCGTATACGACCTCATTGTCGAGCGCGACATGCAGGGTCGCTACGTCGGCGGCCACCCCATGGCGGGCACCGAGTTTTCCGGCTGGAGCGCCTCCCACGAGGGCCTGTTCGAGGGTGCCGCGTGGGCCGTAACCTACGACTACGCGCGCGAAGGCCTTGCCGACGACCACTGGGCCGCCCTATTCACCACCGTCTGCCGGCTCGCATCCGTCGTCGGTGCGGAGGCGGTCCCCGTGCGCGTATCGCTTCACGACGAATCCGTCGCCCGCGTCTCCCACCTCCCCCACGTCATCGCCGAAGCCCTGTCGTTGGTCGGCGACCGGGGCGGCACGCTCGCACAGTCCCTGTCGGCCGGGTCCTTTAGAGGCGCGACCCGGGTAGCTAGTACGGAACCCGAACTCGTGCGCAACATGTGCGAAACCAACGCCGACTCGCTCGTGCCGGTGCTCGACGAGTTCATCGAACTCCTCCAAGCCGCACGCGCTTCTCTTGCGGACGATCCGGCGTCCATGAAGCAGCTAGCCGAATCTGGCAACCGCGCCTACCTGCGCATGGCCGCCCGCAAAGGCGCCCGCCGCGAGTCCGTCTCCCCCGTGAAGATTTCTTCCCGCCCCGTCATGCGCGTCCACCCTGGCGCACCGGGCTGGGTCCGCCAGCTCGAGCAGGTGGAGTCCCTCGGCGGACGCGTCGAGGTGTTCTAGGTTTTGTTTTTGGGGGGTTGGGGGTTTGGGGGTTGATCCCTGGGGTTCCCCGGGGTTCCCTGGGGTTCTAGCCGGCCGTTTTCCGCTGGTCGTCTAGCTCTGTGTTTGTGGAACCAGAC
>NZ_KV833308.1:0-233 GCF_001837615.1 Corynebacterium sp. HMSC070H05 | reverse complement strand
GGTAGTGCTCTACCGCTGAGCTAATCGCGCCCACGTTCCTTGATGGAACTGGAGCGGATGACGAGACTCGAACTCGCGACCCTCACCTTGGCAAGGTGATGCGCTACCAACTGCGCTACATCCGCATCTTGTATTCAGTTGACGAGGGGGGAGACCCTCTGTGCGCAATACTGGGATCGAACCAGTGACCCCTACCGTGTCGAGGTAGTGCTCTACCGCTGAGCTAATCGCGC
>NZ_KV833307.1:0-205 GCF_001837615.1 Corynebacterium sp. HMSC070H05 | reverse complement strand
AGTGACCACAACCGTGTAGTCACCCGTCGGAATCTCATCCAGCTTCACATTGCCGTTGGAATCAATCGACACCTCACGACGCTCATTCGTCTTCGGGTCAACCAACTCAATCTTTTCAACAGCTTCCGGATCCACAGAACCAGACACCGAACCCTTATCGCGCGAAGGCGCAACATTCTCCAGCTTGGTGTCCTGGTCCTTCTTC
>NZ_KV833306.1:0-28635 GCF_001837615.1 Corynebacterium sp. HMSC070H05 | reverse complement strand
AAGCGTTACACCACACTAAGGGACGCAACCCTGTGGGGCTTGCGCGTTTCGGTAGTCGCACCTGTCGACATTGGCACTGGGGTGCTTTTCTTCTTGCTAGCAGCTACATTGCCTCTGGCGGCATATCGGCCTACTGTCGCCGCTCTGGGGCATCTTGCGCTGTTTGCGGTCGCAAGTTTTTCCGCTCGTTCTCCAGATTTGGTGACGTTGACGTCCGTTCTGATGGTTACTGTAGTTACTGCGCAACGCAGGTATAAGACTGGAGTAGTCCTTGCAGTTTTTACGACACTACTTGGGTTTTACTCCCCGGATAAAAAGTCGTTTAGTGTGGATTCGCAGTCTGTGACCATCTTTAGCCTCATGATGGTTTGCGCATTTGCCGTTGGGTGGTTTATCAACACGGTGAATACAAAAGAAAGGCAACGCCATCTCCAGATACGCCAACGTAAGGCAGAAGTAGCTGGGCTTCTCCATGACACGGTAGCTGCTGATCTAACTGCGCTGATAGTTAGGCTTGAAGCATTGGCGATCGCCACGCCGGAGATAGAGCAAGCTCTACAGAAGTGTGCTACCACAGCGCGTAAGTCAATAGGCGGTATTCGCGCGTTAGTGGACGAGCTCAATGCCCAGGCGATCAATCATCAGCAAGCGACTGTGCCAGCGCTAACCACGACACTGATACAAACTAATCGCGCGCTTCAGGAGGCCGGATTTCATGTTGAATCCACCGCGAATATCAGCGTGGATCCCGGCACTGAGTCTATCGACAAGGCGCTCAGTCGATGTTTGTCTGAGGCCAGTGCCAATATCATCAAGTATGCCGTACCTGATTCCATGGTGAGAATGACTGCAACTGCAGATGCCAAACAAATCATTGTGACTCTCGCTAACACTTATAGACCGGGGCGTGGGCGAGCTGGTTCCAGCCATTTTGGTTTAGTATCTATGCAGCGAACGATTGCCGCCGTAGGCGGAAGCATGACACTGGATAGCGCTGATGCCCGTTGGTCGATTACTTTCCATGTCCCCGTCTGAAAGGTTTCGTCGTAAATATGAATTCCGTGATCTCTCTTATGCTTACCGTTAGCCTTGTGGCAGGATCCCCCGTAACAGTCGAGGTACCTCCCGCTGAGAGGAAACCGGTGACTCATACATACCAGATTATTAAGGACTGGCTGGGGTGCAGTAAAGGTCAAACCCATCCTTGGTGTAGTAAATGAGCGCCAGGATCCTCCTTGTTGATGATGATCCCGTAATCCGGGAATCCTTTCCGCTTTACTTCTCTAAAACCCCAGACCTAGAGGTTGTCGCCACCGCCGCGAACGGGCGCTGCGCGCTGACATGGCTCGATAGTCATACCTGTGACGTTGTGTTGTCCGATGTCCGCATGCCCGATATGGATGGAGTCGAATTACTGAAACAGACGAACAGTTTCGATGAACCACCTGTTTTTGTTGTGATGACAGCTTACGACACTGACGACACGATGATTACTTCTCTTGCGCGTGGGGCGTCCGGGTACGTCATTAAAGGACAACCTCCGCAGGTAATTATTCAGGCGCTCAGAGATGCGCTTAAGGGAGGGACCAGTCTCTCACCCCAATGTGTGAAACGGCTGGTAGCTCAATCCCCGTGGGGGCGGTTTGTCGAACGAATGGCACACGCTTCATTAACCGATAATGAGGAAGCTGTCATGGAATTGTTGCGCCGAGGAAACAGCAATAGACAAATAGCAAAAGAGTTATTTTATTCTGAATCCTATATAAAGAAAATAGTGTCTTCTCTTCTGAAAAAAATGGACTGTAGCTCTAGGGCGGAACTTATAGCTCTCCTGAACTGAGCTAATTGTTTCGGCGGAGTACTTTCGCTGTCTGGAAAAAGGCTCTTGGCGTCAGCTAGAAGTCACGAAGAAGACGACCACTACAGCCACGAAGCCTGTGCAGTCCGCATTCTGCCAATCCGCAAGCCGCGGCTACGTCAAGAAAGTGACAGTCGAGGTAGATCATGTAAAAGTCGTCTTCAACGTGTCCTTCGTACGCGTACATGCGGAACATTCCCCAGTAGATGTCGCGGATCGCTTGGGCGCCGCTTGCGTGCGGGTCGTTAGTGCGTTGGTTGCGAAACATCGGTTCGATTGCCGTGGTCATGGCCCCCTTGCGGTGTCGCCAATAGCAATATCGAACGCATGAACGGGCGTCAGGGAAGTGGCCAGCAGAAATGGAAAAGAATACGTTTGTCCATTCGAACACTTTAAGTTATTGTGTGAAGATCATACAAAACCGCCACGACACGATATGTTGGGCAGATGCTTTTCGACGCCACCGTGATCCCACGCGAACCCAACCGCGTCATGCCTGGGGTGGTGCATTTACCTGCGTTTTTCACCTCAGATGAGCAGCGGGACATTATCGAACAAGCGCGCGAATTAGCACGGTCAGTTGCCGGAACGCCGGTGGCGATGCGCCAACCACGTGTGGGCAAAGGGCAGATGGATGCGTGGATGCTGTCGCTCGGGTGGTTTTGGGCAACGAATCCCTACCGCATGCTGCAAGAAGTCGATGGTTATCCGGTGCCGCCAGTGCCGGAGAACTTTCAGCGGATTGCAGAGAAGGTGATGGGGCGGGCACGTGAGATCGACAAGCTTGTCGGTGAGACCCCGAAAGTGGAGACAGCGCTGGTGAATTTCTATCCGCCGGGCAAGGGAATGGGCATGCATGTGGATGCGGAGGAGGAATCCGAGAATGCAGTGGTCAGCCTGTCGTTCGGTCAAGACTGTGTGTTCCGCATCGAGGGGCACGATATTCTCCTCATGTCCGGAGATGCGTTGGTGTTCGGAGGTCCGGCGCGGCGTGCAAAACACGGTGTGTTGGGCGCGAAGAAAGGGACGTCGGCGCTGCTAGAAGGAAGACTCAACATCACGATGCGACAAATGGAGAAGTGATGATCGCACTGCTTGGAGTGTGGCTGGCGGCAATTGTCAGTCCGGGCCCGGACCTGTTTCAGATCATCCGGGTCGGTGCGAAGAATCGGCGCGACGGGATCCTGTGTGCGCTGGGCATCATGCTGGGCAACACGGTGTGGATTGTCGCGTCGTTGGCGGGGCTGAGTGCACTGATTCAGGCGTTCCCGGAGATCCTGTCGGTGTTGCAGATTGTCGGTGGGGCGTACCTGCTGTGGATGGGTGTCGGCGCGATTCGGGCGAGCGACCCGGAACTGCCGGAAGCGCAGCAGGTGAGCAGACCGTTCCTCACCGGTGTGGCGACGAACCTGTCCAACCCGAAGGCCGTCCTGTTCTTCGGGGCGATCTTCGCCCAGTTCGCACACGTGGGCTGGTGGGCGGCTCCGTTGCTGATAGCTACCGGAATCGTCTGGTTCGTCGGGTTCGCACTGGCAGTCCGCGCGATGGCCTCCAAGATTGAGCGTTACGGCAGGTGGATCGACGTGGTCACGGGCGTCATCTTTATTCTTCTGGCCACATGGATGCTGTTGGAGGGCCTACACTTCGGCGCATGAGCGAACAAAAGGTTGCAGTAGTTACAGGTGGTTCCGCGGGTATTGGCGAGGCGACGTGTCGGGCCCTTGCCGCCGACGGTTGGAAGGTCATCGTGGCGGCTCGGCGTCTGGAGAAGTGCCAGGCGATTGCTGATGACATCGGCGGCCGAGCAATCCACCTCGACGTGACGGACCCGGCCAGCGTGGCAAAACTCAACGAGCTAGAGCGCGTGGACCTGCTGGTCAACAACGCGGGTGGCGCGAAGGAGACTGACTACCTGCGCGACGCGGACGACGCGGACTGGGAGTGGATGTTCCAAACCAACGTGATGGGCACCATGCGCGTCACTCGTGCGCTGTATCCGCAGCTCAAGGCGTCGGAGGGGCTTGTGGTCAACATTGGTTCGGTGGCCGGCACGGACGCATACAAGGGCGGTTCGGGGTACAACGCCGCCAAGTACGGCCTGCGCGGTATGACCAGGGCGATGCGCAGGGAAGAGGCGGAGAACAACATTCGTGTGTGCGAGATCGACCCGGGTCGGGTGAAGACCGACTTCTCGCTGAACAGGTTCGGCGGCGACGAGGAACGTGCGCGGAAGGTCTATGAGGGCAACGTCAACCTGACTGCAGAGGACATTGCGGAGGCGGTGCGGTGGGTGGCGAGCCTGCCGAAGCGGGTGAACATCGACACGATGAGCATCATGCCGGTCGACCAGGCAGACCGCTAGACTGCCCTACATGCATATGGACGTGTCGATTTCGGGCGAATCAATCAAGCTCGGGCAGTTCTTGAAACTGGCCAACCTGGTGGAATCCGGTGGTCACGCGAAGGAAGCGATTGCTGGGGGAGAGGTGCTGGTCAACGGTGATGTGGTCACCTCGCGGGGGCATTTGCTTTACGACGAAGACACCGTCTCGATCGGCGACGCCTCCGCAACAGTGATGGCGGACTCGGACGGTGACGATTACTTCGATGAGCGCACCGCCAACGACGATTTCGATCCGGAGAAGTGGAGGAACATGTAATGCCTGCATTCGAAGGCAAGGACGGCATGCCGTTTTGGCAGGACCTGATGACCACGAATGTGCTGAAGTCCACGCACTTTTACAGCAACGTGTTCGGTTGGGAGATCGTTGACGGCACTGCTCGCAAGGATGGGTTGCCGGTGGCGGGTCTGGTGTCGGGTAAGGCTGATGGCTGGGTGACGTCGTTTATGGGCGGCGGCGAGGTGGAAAAGCTCGGCGGCCGTGTCCTGAGCGCCGACGATGAGTTGACGCTGTGTGAGGACCCGTCCGGCGGCCTGTTTGGCCTGATGGATCCGGAGGAACGCTTCGTCGCGGCCGGTGAGCCGGGGGTGCCGGTGTGGTACGAGTTGGTGACCACGGACCAGGCCACCATCGATTTCTACGGCGACCTGTTCGACTGGGAGATCCGCGAGGAAGACGGTTACTTCCTGGCGTTTGAGGACGGTGCGCCGTTCTTGGGTATGTACGTCGGCGAGGCGGCGTCGTGGGTGAGTTACTTCGGTGTGGAAGACCTCGAAGCAGCCTGCAAGGCGGTGGAGGCGCACGGCGGCACGGTGCTCGTCGGGCCTGGCGAGGGCGCGTTTGGGCCGATGGCGGGCATTGCGGACCCGAACGGTGCGCAGTGCTTCATCGTCGAGGTTGACGTGCCGACGTTCGAGGAGATCAGCGAAGCGGACTCTGTGCTGTGAAACGTGTAGGGGCGGCGCTGCTGGTGGCGTCGTTGAGTTTCCCGCTGAGTGCCTACCACGTGGACCCGTCGTACAACAGGGACCGGACGGGTCTTGCTGTGGTGCATCCGGACGGACGTGTGTCCATTTCGCCGAAGGCGGAGGAGGCCCGGCCAGCGCTGTCGCTGGCGAAGCTCTATCTGGGCTACTACGTGCTGTACAACGGCACGAAGGCTGAGAAGAAGCAGGTGGAGGAGATGATTGCCTCCTCTGATGACGGGATTGCCAGCACGTTGGATGCGAAGTATCCGGAGGCGATCGATCAGATTGCCGAGGACTTTGACTTGAAGCAGACGGCACGTGGTGTGTCGTGGGGGAAGTCGCAAACTTCGGCGCGGGATCTGGCCACGTTCATCGCGTCGATTGTGTGGGACCCGGCGGCGAAACCGCTGTTCGCGGGCATGGAGAAGCAGACCGCGGTGGCGTCGGACGGTTTCATCCAGGGGTTTGGCACGGCCCGGTTGAAGCGTGTGAAGGGCTCGAAGATGGGTTGGTCAGACGACCGGGAGAGTGCGACGGGCTCGGTGTCCTGGGGTGAGATCGGCAAGGAAACGTGGGCGGTGGCCGCACTGACGTACGGCACCGCCTATGAAAACACGGTGGATACCAACGTGGGTATCAACCAGGTCAACGACGGAGATGCTCCGCGACATCCTGCACTCGACGGCGGATTTCTGCCGGTGTGGAAATAAACCCCTTGGCGTAGTACTCGGTGCCTTCGAGCCCTGAACCTGCCGGCACCTGCACGAATCCCTCTCGGTTGGTGGTGGGGAAGGTGAAGACGTAGTCGTCGGCGGTGGGGGCTGGGGTATCCCCAAGCACCCAGGCGGTGACGGGGCCGGGCAGTTGGTCGACGGCGCGTTGGGCGTCTTCTGCGCGGTCGACGTCGAGGATCGTCGTGCCGGAGAGTTCAGCGGCGGCGGCCACGTCGGGGCGCCACAGCATCTCTTTGGCATTGTCGGGCCCGTCCCACACGGAGACGGCCCACGCGCCGGTCGGGTTGCTCGGCTTGAACACAACACCGAGCTCATGCTTGTCGACGACCACCTCACCCGACCACTTCGTCGCCGGCATCGCATGATCCACCGCACTGCCAAGCATGAGCATGGCGGCGTGCGTGATCCGGTCCGGAAGGAGTGCCAGGTAGTTCGGGCCGTCCTCGTAGGTCGCCTCGATGTAGGAGGCGAGCTGCTCCAACTGCAGTTCCGGCGGCAGGTCGCGCTTGACGCCACCGACGTTGAAGTTCGGGTCGCCCTGTTCGTTGAGCGGGTATTCCTCTACCAAATCGTCACCCTGTCCTCGGGCTCGATCCACATCTTGGAGCCCTTCTCCACGTCGAAGGCGTCGTAAAACTCGTCGATATTCGCGGCGATGACGTTGCAGCGGAACTCGTTCGGGGCGTGCGGGTCGATGGCCAGCAGCTGTGCCGCCATCTCCGGGCGTGCCTTGGAGCGCCACACGCGAGCCCACGCGTAGAACAGGTTCTGGAAGCCTTCGCGGGTTTCTTCGAGGCCCTTGTCGGCGAGGTACTTCTTGTACGCCACGACCGCAATGCCGAGTCCGCCGAGGTCACCAATGTTTTCGCCAAGCGTGAACTCACCCTTCACGCCAGAGGTGTCGGTGCCCTCCAGGACGGATGGGACGAGCCCGTTGAACTGCTCGACCAGTTTGGAGGTGAGTTCCTCGAAGTTGGCGCGGTCCTGTTCGGTCCACCAGGAGTTGAGGTTGCCCTGGCCGTCGTAACGCGAGCCCTGGTCGTCGAAACCGTGGCCGATCTCGTGGCCGATCACCGCGCCGATCGCGCCGAAGTTCTGGGCGGCGTCGGCATCGGGGTCGAAGAACGGCGGCTGCAGGATCGCGGCCGGGAAGGTGATGTCGTTGACTACCGGGTTGTAGAACGCGTTGACGGTCTGCGGGCTGGACACCCACTCGTCGCGGTCGGATGGCTTGCCGATCTTGCCCAGCTGGTAGTCGTGCTCAAACGCGGCACCGCGGCGCACGTTCTCGACAAGGTTGTCCGTGAACTCCAGGCCTTCGTAGCTGCGCCACTTGTCGGGGTAGCCGATCTTGGAGTTGAACTGGGAAAGCTTCTCCGCGGCCTTCTTCTTGGTTTCTTCGCTCATCCAGGGGAGGTCGGCGATGCGGGTGCGGTAGGCGTCGATAAGGTACTGCACCAATTCCAGCATCTGCTCCTTGGACTGCGGCGGGAAGTGGCGCTTGACGTATTCGCGTCCGATGTCCTCGCCGATGAGGGATTCTGCGAGGGCCACGCCGCGCTTCCAACGGTCGCGCTGCTGGGTCGCGCCGGAAAGCTTCTTGCCGTAGAACTCGAAGTTTGCCCTTCCGATCTCCTCGCTGAGCACGCCGGCGCGGGAACGCAGGATGTTCCACGCAGCCCACAGCTGCCAGTCGGCGAGCGTTTCGCGGCGCAGCATTGCATCCAGATCCGCGGTGTAGGAGGGCATCATGTCGATGACGTGGCCGTCGGGGAGGCCGGAGGCGCGAAGCATCTTCTGCACCAGCGGCGGTACCTCGGAAAGTTCGGCCGGGTTGTAGGTGGCGATCGCGTCGCGCGACTTCACCACATCCCAGTGGGAGTCTGCCAGCGCCTTCTCCACGTTGATAATGCGCTGTGCGGCGATCTCCGGGCTCAGCCCCAGCAGGTACTTCGGGGCGAGGAACTCGAGCATGCGCGCGACGTGCTTCTCATAGTCAGCGAGCGTCTGTGCGTGTTGTTTCTCGTGGTAGTAGGCCTCGTCGGGAAGCCCAAGCCCCGATTGCACGAGGTAGGGGACGGAATCCTCGCCCTGGGAATCCTTCTCCACCCAGTAGGTCAGCGGTGCGCCAATGCCTGTGCGCTCCAAGAGCCCTAACTTTTCGACGAACTCCTCAACGCTCGCCACCTCAATCAACTCCAAGTCGGCGTTGAGGGCGTCGATGCCTGCAGCGTTGACCGCATCCACGTCCATAAAGGAGGTGTAGAGGGCGTTGCCGTCCGCAAGAATGGCGTGGACATCTTCCTCCGCCTTATCGCGCAGGGCGTAAAACGCGCCGTCAATGCCGCGGTCAGCGGGGATTTCGTGGTTGGCGACCCACTCGCCGTTTACTACTTCAAAGAGGTCATGCATGCCACCATGCTACGGAATTGGCACCTGGATCGGGGCCAAAGATTGCTCAATAATCCAGTTGGATGCCTCCCGCTGCTGGCCGAGGGTGTAGCTGCCGTGCAAACTAATGTCGTGGAAGACAGCAAACGCGCCCAACCCGAGGGAACGGAACAGGTTGTTGAACTCCCCGAACGGGATCTGGCCTGCAGCCACGTTGGTGCGCATCGCCGGGGAGACAAGACCACGGTGCGCCTCGTTCATGTTGCACACCAGGTCACCGGCGTTGCAGATCTCCAGCACGCGGGGGCCGAGCTCGCCGTAGCCCTCCGGGAGCGGGCCGAGGGACCCGCGTGCGTGGGGGGAGGTGCCGTGGGACAGCACCGCACCGTTGTCGCCCTGGTACGGGTTGGCAAACAGTGCCACACCCGAGACCTTCTCCGGCGCGATCGGGCCGCGACCGTGCGCAATATCGCTGGTCAAGCGGGCGGCGATGTCGGCGCCGAGGGAGTAACCGGTGAAGGAGAAGCGGGCGTCCGGGCACGCATTGGCTAGGCGGGTGACAGTTGCACGCGCCTTGTTGTAGCCAGTGGCGGACGCCTGCTTGTACGGGGTAGCCGCGAACGGGGTGGAGCGGTACGAAACCCAGACTGGATCGATCTCGCCGGCGGTGCCGAGCTTGGTCAGGATGCCCGTCATGAACACGTTGCCACCGTGCGGCACGTAGTCGGGGATCCCCTCAGCCGTGTTCGCTCCGCCCGGCACCGCAACCAGGTAATGCGCGGAGCACCCCTGCTGCTTGAAGGGCTGTGCTTCCGCAGTGGTGGTTGCGGTGGCGATGGCGCTGAGGGCAGCGACGCAGGCTGCGAGAACATTTCTGAGTTTCATGACATGTGCATCCTAACCCTGCTCGTCAGGGTTTCGCACCTTCATCGGTCCGGGGGTGTACAGGCCGGAACGCGTGGTCACCTCGGTATCCACGTGCGCCAACTCAGGAACGTCGCCCGCAGAATTACGGCGCGGCTCGTACTGCGCCACCGAACCCCAGTCGCGCTGCCAATCGTCCTTGAGGTAGCCCGGGATCTCGTACGAGGTGTTCACGGCTTCCGCAGGGGCGAGCGCGCCGCCGCCGAGGAAGTCCATGAAGCCAGAGAGCTGCTGCTTGCCCGGGCCGTCCGGCATGACGCGGAACTCCGGAATCTCGGTGACACCGTTGGCGTGGAAGAACGGGCGCTGGCAGGGGTATTGGAACGCGACGGTCCAGTCGAGCAGGCCCGGGGTGTCGGAATCGAAACGCTCAGACAGTGGGATCAGCTTCGGGTTGCGCAGTGGCGTGACCGCCAGCCAGTCCTTCTCCGCAAGGGAGGTGTCCTCGCCGACGAGACGCACCACGTTCGCCTCCTCCGGCAGGTCCGCCAGCGGGAAGCGCAGGTTACGCCACAGCGGGGTTGGGCCCTGGTCCAGCATCTCTACCTCGCCGAGCTTGCGCACCACACCGTCCTTGTTGGTGCCGTACTCCAGCTTCAGCTCGGTGCCTTCCTGCTCCACGCCGTTGATGTCGTGGTGGGCGATGCGGCCGGCGACGGAGGTGACCAGGAGAGGGCGGTCGTCGCTAAGCTGCGGCAACTCGTACCACGTGGTCTCCAGCGACGCGGACTGCTTCGGCTCATCATCGAAGGTGCCGGCAACCGGAATGCGGTTGTAGTCCAGGCCGAACGGCAGGCGCACGGTCGAGCCGTTCACGCCGCGCATCGACTTCGGACGGTTGCCCTGGGTGTTCACGCGGGAGGTGGACTGGGCTTCGTCGGAAGCGGGATCGACGTCGGCGGTGTCGTCGTCAGACTGTGTGTCGCTCAGCGTGCGGTCCGAAGTATCGGCCGTCTCCGAAGCGATGAACGCCGGCACGCCGTCCGGAGTGAAGCCGATGTTCTTGCCCGCATCCAGGGACTTGCCCAGCGGAACGCCGCCGACGGGGGTGAGGAAGGACTCGTTCGTGTCGTCCTCCAGAAGCACGTCGCCGCCGAGGGCACACACGTCGCCCTTGAACGACTTCACGTTGCCCATACCCACCGAATACGCCGGAGCTTGGGAGACGAACGACTTCACAAACGTCAGGCACGAGAACGTCACCATGAGGATCGCAAACACGGCGATCGGCGCAGCCATCACGCCCGACCAACGGGTGCTGATCGCGCGCGGGCCGCGCATCGACTGCACCACACCAATTGCGAACACCACCAGGGCGATCGCCAGCACCACAGTGTTGGCCTCGATGGCCTTGAACTGCACAGTGCGGTCCCACCACGGCACCGCGAACGAGGACACGTACCACCACGCGTTCCAACCCGCCAGGGTAAACGCCATGAGGAACAGCACCGCAGCCATAGCGAACGTGCGGTTGCGGTCCGACTTCATCGCAATCCGGGAGAGCACCACCGCACCCACAGCCGCGATCGCACCGCCGAGACCCGCGTAGATGCCGAAGTGGTGCGTCCACTTCGTCGGGGTGAACAGCAGGAAGAACGTCGCCATGCCCAGGATCAGCATCATGCGCTTGGTCGTGCCGGTCGTCTTGTCGCCCTTCGCCAGCGCCCACAGGATCAGGCCGGTGCACAGCAGCAGCGCGAACATGGGGAAGCGGCGCGACATGGAGCCGTCGACGGTCTGCTCGAGAAGCGTTGCGTAACGGGTCCACTCCTCAAACCAGCTCAACGCCGGGCCGACCTCGGAGCGCACCTTCGTCGCCTCCAGCACGGTGGCCAGGGTTTGGTCGTGGAACACCGGCACCATCACGGCCAGGCCCGCGCCCATAAACGGCGCGACGTAAGAAATTCGGGGCTGCGGGCGCGAACCGATCATGCGCAGCACCGCAGGCAGCGAAATCAGGAACACACCAACGGCGGTGAGGCCGGTTGGGCCGCACGCCAGGGTAAACGCGGCGGTCACGGTGCCCCAGGCTGCCGGGGTGAGACGGTTCGTGGCAATCGCGCGCTCGAACAGCGCCCAGGTAGCCATCAGGCCAACGGCGATGATCGGCTCCGGGCGGGTGCCGTTGTTGTACGGCAGCCAGAACGCCAGGAACACAAACGCGGCCGTCCAGTGGGCGACCCTGCGCTCGGCGATCTCCGGGCCCAACTTCGGCAGGATCTCCCGTGAGAGCAACCACCACGTGCCAAGCGCTGCAAACAGGGCCGGCAGGCGCATCCACATCGACGCGGTGGTGACCTCCGACAGCAACGACAACACGTCGTAGAACGGGGAGCCGAACGGGGCTTCCGGCACGCCGTACCAGCGGTAGTAGTTGGCCATGTAGTCCGTGTTCGCGGCCACGCGCGCCATGGTCAGCAGGAAGCCATCATCGGAGGTGTTCGCGCCGAAGATGTGCCAAAAGCCAAGGACACCGGCCACGACGCCGTCGAGAGGCATCAAACCCTTTGCTTGTCGACGACGATAGCGCGCCGGACCATCCAACTTCCTCAACGCCCACAAACTGACCAGGGCGCTGAGCAGGCCGCCCCACATCGCAATGTTTTTGATCAGCGTCGGGGAGGACGTGAAGCGGGAGTTGATGTTCATGTGGGCGGACAGGCCGTCGTCGATAAGCGTGTGCTTATTCTCAAGCTCCGTGTACATGCCTGTGACCTGCGGGCGGTAATCATCCTCGCTGGTCTCCGAGTGGGACGTGCCCGGGATCTCAACCGTGGTCTCCTCGTGCGTCACGCTGACGTGCAGCTTCGCATCGTCGGGGAGGCTGCGGACTTCGGCTGGGGTGAGCTCGAAAAGTACGTCGTTGAGGGAAGTCACCACCAGGCCGCCGTCGGGAGCGGTGATGAACAGGCCGCGGTCGCTCGCCTTATTCGACGACTCCGGCAACGTACCGAAGATCAGACTCTGGCCCTCACGCAGTTCGCCGACGCTGTTGGCCGGCACCGTGACCTCAAGGTCCTGCGGAGCCAACGAAATCAGCGGCGCGTTGATCGAACCAACCGTGTCGTTCTGCGGCCACGACACGCTCGCCTCCGTCTGCTTCACCGGCAAAAACGGGGTGAGCAGCAGAAGCACAAACGCGATGAGACCAGAAACGGTCGCAATAAGACGAGTAGATCCAGTTTTCACTCCGGTCACCTTACTTCCTCACCGCGACAGCAAACGGTCCGATGAACTTCACGTCCCAATTCGCCTTGTCAAACGCCTCCGGGTTGAAGAACAACCCCTGGTAGCGCACGTTCGGCTGGCTTGGGTAAATGTCGTGGGCGATGTGGGTCTTAAAGTCAGAATCCTCACTGCCGCGGAAAATGAAGGCAGTCGGCGGCTCCCACTGACTGTTGTCCACGGCCTCGGTGAGCTTCTTCGGGTCGTCGTAAGAAATCTGCGACCACGACTCCAGCTCACCGTTGCGCTGCTCAAACTCGCCGAGCGGATTTGCGTAGTGGCTGGTAAACGCGTTGAATCCGAAGAACGGCTGGAAGGCCATGAAGTTGATCTCGTCGGTGTAGATCACCGCGTCGTTCTTCATGTGGCCGTGCTCTTCGATGTAGTCGGCGATCTCGTTGTAGAACCGGCCCGCATCCGGCGGGAAGCGGTCCGCGCGCTCGCCGTAGCCGTCGGTATCGGCGTAGGCCTGGTCGATGTACGCCTCGTTCTTCACCGCAATGTGCTGCACCATCTGCAGCGACGCCACAGCCACCAGAACAATCGCCACCACGTTCAAGGCGGCCTTGTTCTTCACCTTCCGCTCCAACCAGGTCAAGCGGAAGTTCGCTACCGCAATCACGCCGAGGGTGGCAAACAGCAACACAACCAGCACCTCGAGGCGGAAGCCCAGCAGGGAAGTGCCCAGGAGGGTGATCGCCATGGAGGCGAGCGCCCACACGTAGCTCACGCCAATCGCCGCGCCCAGGGAGGCGATCTCCGGGTCACGGAACCGCACGATAAGTCCAATGAGGCCGAACAGGCACAGCAGGCCTACCAGGGACAACGACAGGAACGGGAGGGCGAAGTAGGTGCCCTCGATGGGCAGGAAGTGGTTCGCGGTAGATTTCAGCGCCTCGTCACCGGTGACTACACGCCAGATGTACGGACCCCACGAGATCGCAGCGATGGCCATGGAGGCGAACCCGACGATGAGCAGGTGCTTCAGCGGGGTCAGGGTGCGCTCGCCGGTGAAGAACATCACCACCGCGATCACTACAACCGTCAGCGCGCCAATGGCGGTGAACAGGGTGTAGAACGACGCGGAAATGCCCAGGTAGATCGTCAACGCGGCGGTGGCTGCCCACGAGCCACTCAGCGCCCTGTGGGCCCACACCGCCGCGGCCGGGAGGAACATCGCCACGATTGCCGCGTAAGGCTCCTCTGGGACTTCCGTCAGCACGATCGCGGTGGTCACCACGGCAATCGCGGTAGCAACCGGCAGGGAACCGACGAGCCTGCGCCAGATCGGCGTCAGCATCGCCGCACCCGCCGCCAGGGTGGCAATCGCGTACGGCTGGTACACCTCCCAACCGTCCATACCCAGCACGTTGGCCACGCGTCCGCCGACCCAGAACCAGCCCATGGGATAGAAGGTGGGCAGGTCCTTGTACGCCATGTCCGCGTGGCCTAGGTTTTCAGTCATGCGGGACAGGAACTGCGTCCTAAACCCCTGGTCAACCTGGATGCCGTCGAGATACAGCTTGGTGGCAGACAGCGGAATGCCAAGCGTTGCGACGACCAACCCCGCCGGCACCAACGCCATCACCGCAGAAATAATCCAGTGCTGCTTCCCGCGCGTCCACAGCACCGCCAACACAGCAGCAATGCCCAACAGGACGAACGACACACCGGTGGCCAACGACCTGGTCACCATGGAGGTATTGAACGCCGGCAGCGAGATCCGGTGCAGCACAAACCACGCAGCGAGCGCGAGAATGCCGCCTGCGAGCCCCGCCGCGACGGTACGGACGGCTGTCTGCCCCGGTGACAGCTCGTCGGGATGATAAGCGGTAGTCATGCGTAATAGTGTCGCATACGCTGCCGACACTCACCCCACGCCACGTTCCGCCAGGTACATGAGGATGGCGCGCACGCGCCGGTTGTCCTCGTCTGGGGTGAGCCCAAGTTTGGAGAAAATGCTGGACACGTGCTTCGCCACCGCCGCGCCGGAGAGGTAGAGCTTGCCCGCGATCTCGCTATTGGACAGGCCTTCTGCCATGAGTTCGAGTACTTCCACCTCGCGCGGAGTGAGTGTGGTTAACCAGCGCGAGCTCGCCGCCATGAGTGCGCCTGCCACGTCCGGGTCGATGACCACGCCGCCACCTGCCACGGTTTCGCAGGCCTGGATGAAGTCTTTCACCTCGGCGACGCGGTCCTTGAGCAGGTAGCCGGTGCCGCCGTCGCCGTCCGCAAACAACTCACGGGCATAAGCAGGCGCGACGTATTGCGACAGCACCAGCACATTCACTGGGCCGCGTTTGCGCAGTTCCAGGGCGGCTTGGAGGCCGTCGTCACGCATGTTCGGCGGCATGCGCACGTCCGTGATCACCAGGTCGGGCCCATACTTATCGACGACCCCCAGCAACCCATCCGCACACTCCACCTGCGCCACAACCTCGTGGCCGCGCCGGGTGAGCAACCCTGCAACACCCTCCCGCAGCAGCGCGGAGTCGTCCGCGATAACGATCCTCATGGCGCAATCCCACTTTCTCCTCGGAACAACAGCAACGGAATACGTGCGGTGACGGTGGTCGGCCCACCGTCCGGCGAGTGCAGCTCCATCTCACCGCCGAACGCCGCGATGCGTTCTCGCATACCCTCCAGCCCGCCGCCGGGCGTGATTCGTGCGTTGCCGCCGCCCTGGTCAGTGACGGAAACATTCAGGGTGTGGTCGCAGGTCACCAGCACGCTGACCGGTACATGTGGTGCGTGCTTCGCGGCGTTGGTTAAGGCTTCGGTGGTGAAGAAGTAGGCGGCGGCGGTGACGGAGGCGTCGATACGCGGCAGCTCGTGCGGGGCACGGACCGTGACATGCGGGCCGTGCTGTGCGGCGGCGGTCTCGATCGCCGCAACCAATCCGTGGTCTGAAAGTTCCCGCGGGTGGATGCCGCGTACGGTTCTTCTGAGTGCGTCGAGGCCGTTGTGGAGGTCGCGGGCGGCGTCGTCGAGAAGCTGCGATGCAATGTCCAACCTTGCCTCGCCCAACTTCATCGCGGCAGCCACAAAGTATTGCTGCGCGCCGTCGTGCAGGTCTCGCTCGATGCGCAGCCGCTCCACCTCATATGCCTCCGCGATCCTGCGCCGCGAAACCGTCAACTGGTGGATTTTGGCGGCCGCGCGCTCCTCGTGTTTATGTCGCCGCATGACCCCGAGCGTAGCCAGGTAGAGCTAGCACTACCCATATTCGGGAGCCAGGGCCATAGTGCTTATCGACGACCACCTGTGGAATAGAAACCATGCTTGAACTCAACGACATCACGAAGTCCTTCACCCAACAACGGGTCCTCGAAGGCATCAGCCTGACGGTTGGCGGCGGCGAATCCGTGGCGATTATGGGGCCCTCTGGCTCCGGCAAGTCGACCCTGCTGCACTGCATGTCCGGCGTGCTCGTACCCGACGACGGCCAGGTGCGCTTCAACGGCCAGGACGTGTCGGCCATGAACGACGCGGAACGCTCGCGCCTGCGCCTGGAAAACTTTGGCTTCATCTTCCAAGACGGCCAGTTGCTGCCGGAGCTGACCGCCACCGAAAACGTCGCCCTGCCGCAGATCATGCGCGGGGTGCCGCGTGCGGAGGCGCACGCCGAGGCCATCGACATGCTGACCCGGTTGGGCTTGGGCGCCTTTGTGGACCGGTACCCGGGGCAACTCTCCGGCGGCCAGGTGCAGCGCGTGGCCATCGCCCGCGCCTTGGCCGGGCCGCCGTCGGTCGTGTTTGCCGACGAGCCGACGGCGGCGTTGGACCAAGCCACCGGGCACGAGGTCATGCAGCAGATCGTGGCAATCGCGCAGAAGTTCGGCGTCACCCTCGTGCTGGTCACGCACGACCCGAAGATCGCCGACTGGTGCAGCCGCCGCGTCGAAATCCGCGACGGCCTGATCCACTCGGAGGTGGCGCGATGAGTGCAGTGACGTTGATGCGCTCGGCGGTGTCGTCGACAAGCGAAGGGCGCTCGCAACGGCAGATCGGCGAACGCTGGGTCCGCGCGTTGTCGCTGGTGGCGGTAACCGTAGCGACCTGGATGCTGTGCACGCTCATGGGCGGCACCTGGATGTTCCTCGCCCGCGACCTGCACCCGCATGAGGCGCTCGTGGAAATCGCAGAGTCGATGGGCGGGCCGATTTCCACGGCGTATATCTTCCTCGCGCTGTTCGCGTGCGTGCTCCTCGTGCCGAGCCTGCTGGGGCTGCTCACCCAAGCCGCACGGGCGAACCTCGGCGGGCGCGAAGAACACCTGGCGGCGCTACGCCTCATCGGCGCGACAGCCGGCGAAGTGCGCGGGATGATGATCTTGGAGTCCCTGCGCCAGGCCCTGGTTGGGTTGGTGCTCGGGTCGGTGCTCTATGTGGTCACGAGTCCCGCGTGGTCGCTGCTGACGTTCCAGGACAAACCCGTCGGCGCCTGGGAGATGCTCACCTGGTGGGTCATCCCCATCGCGTGGATCGTGGTGTTGGTACTAGCCGCGTGCTCAGTGTGGCTTGCCTTGCGACGAGTCGCCGTCACCCCTCTCGGCGTCACCAAGAAAATCCCGCCAAAGGGACAAAACATGATCACGCTGGTGCTGTCACTGGTTGGCGCGGTGGTGCTGTACCGCTACCTCAGCTCGCTGACTATCGCTCCGCAGGCAGACGCGTTGGAGTTCGGCGCCTTGTTGGTCGTGGCAGGCGGCGTCCTTACTGTCAACGCATTGATCGCCGTCGGCGTGATCCAACTCCTCGCACGCCTGAGCTACTGGGTCCCCGGAGCTGCGAATTACGTGGCCACGCGCCGGGTCGGCCGAGGCGCGAAAACCACCTGGAAGCGAGTGACCGCCCTGTACTTCGTGGCGTTCATCGGCGGCGTCGGCGCCTGGATCTCCGCAGTACCGGACATCGAGGACGAGCCCGCCCTGAAGATGATTACGGGTGATATTCCCTCCGGCGTGGCCATCACCGCCGTCTTCGCGGCGGTCCTGTTGGTGTCGTCCACGCTGCTCACCCAGGCACTGTCCGTGGTGGAGCAGAAGCAACTGACCAAATCGCTCTACTTCATTGGAGCGCCCGCTGCCTTTCACACCAAGGTTGCCGTGCGCGAGGTTGGGATTCCCATGCTGGTGGTGGCCCTGCTGGGATTCGGCATGGGCAGCCTGATGGGCACCATCATGGTCATGGTTCACGTCAACGTGCTGGACAAGGTGGCCCTGTTCGGCGCGCTTGTTGCGGTCGCGCTGGTTGGCTGTGTCCTGGCGGTGGTGGGGACCGGTCGGCTTCGCGAGCAGGTGCTGATGGGGATGGGCCGCGCCAAGGACTAGAAAATAGTTCCCGGGGTGTGAACTATCTTCCACCAAGACGAAAACGACCTGCAGGGAGTGAATCTTTTGCAGGTCGTTTTTGAAGAAAGTTCCCCGGCTGGGAACTATTTTGGCGCTAGAAGTTCAGCTTGCTCATGATCGGCGCCGGGATCGCCTTCAGCACCAGGGAGATCGGGCCAAAGAGCTTGTGCACGAACACGGAGGACTTGCCGGCCAGGGCGGCCTCCACGGCAGCCTCGGCGACGTCCTCCTTGTTCACGGTCAGCGGGGCCTCGTCGAGACCATCGGTCATCTTGGTGCGCACCTGGCCCGGGCGGACCACGGTGACCTTCACGCCGCTGTCCTTCAAAGCTTCACCGAGCTGCAGGTAGAAGCCGTCGATGCCGGCCTTTGCAGCACCGTAGACAAAGTTGGAACGGCGCACGCGCTGGCCCGCCACCGACGACAGGGCGATGATGTTGCCGCGGCCCTGACGCTTCATCTCCTGGCCCAACAGCACACCGACCGACATCGGGGCGGTGAAGTTGGTCTGCGCCGAAGCGACGGCGGCAGCCTGGTCCTGCCAGAGCTGCTCCTGGTCGCCGAGCGTGCCGAAGGCGACGACAGCGACGTCGACCTCGCCGTCCTCAAACGCCGCATCGATCACGGCAGGGTGGGAGGCGAAATCCAGGGCGTCGAAATCGACCAGGCGTACGTGGCCTGCGCCGGCGTTCTGGACTTGGGCGATGGCGTCGTCGATACGCGGGGAGTCCTTGCGCGCACACAGGGTGACGGTGGGGCTGCCGCCGCGGGAGACGAGCTCGCTGACAATCGCGAGCCCGATCTCACTCGTGCCGCCGAGGAGGAGGATGTGTTGGGCTTGGCCTACTGCGTTCAGCATGGGTACTCCTTAGTTGAGCTCAAGACGGCGGGACATGTCGGATGCGAACACGCCGGTCGGGTCGATGTCGCGGCGGGTCTTCAACCAGCCTGGCAGTTCCGGATACATCTTGTGGAACTTCTCCGCGCTGGTGCGGGATTCCTTGGCCAGGTAGAGACGGCCGCCGAACTGCATGACCTGGTCATCCAGGCGGTCGAGGAACTCGTTGAGGCCCGGACGGATTGGGAAGTCCACGCACACGTTCCAGCCCTTCATCGGGTAGGACAGCGGTGCCTGGTTGCCTTCGCCGAACAGCTTGAACACGTTCAGGGCGGTGTAGTGGCCGGAGGACTGGATGTCGTAAATGATGTCCTTGAACGGCTCCACAGCGTCGGTCGGGACGACGAACTGGTACTGCAGGAAGCCAGCCTTGCCGTAGCCGCGGTTCCACTTCCCGATGAGGTCCAGCGGCTGGTAAAACTGCGTCAGGTTCAGCACCTGGTTCCGGGCGGGGGAGCCCATCATGTAGTACGCCTCGCCGATCGCCATCAGGGAGAGCTTGTTCATGGTCCAGGACGGGAAAATGTCCGGCACCGTCATCAACTGCGGGGCGTTGAACTTCAACGGGTCCTTAGCCAGCTTCGGGGCGAACTCCTTCAACTGATCCAAGGTGGCCAGCGAGCCGCGGGAGATGGTGGAGCGGCCCGTCTTCGGCGGAGCGGAGATCGCGTCGAACCAGGCAGACGAGTAGGTGTAGTTCACCTCGGAGCCGTCGGAGTGCACCGCGATCGTCTCGTCGAGCGTGTTGGTGCGGTCGGTGTCTGCGATGAAGTAGGCGGTCTCCGTCTTGGTCATCTGGATCCGGGCGCGCAGGATGATGCCGGTCAGGCCCATGCCGCCAACAGTGGCCCAGAACAGCTCGGCGGTCTCGCCGGTCGGCTCCAGGTGCAGCACGCGGCCGTCCGCCACCAGCAGCTCCATGGACAACACGTGGTTGCCAAAGGAACCCGCCGAGTGGTGGTTCTTACCGTGAATATCCGGGCCGATCGCGCCACCGATGGTGACCTGGCGGGTACCCGGCAGCACCGGAACCCACAGGCCATACGGCAGGGCGGCCTTCATGAGTTGGTCGAGGCTTACGCCGGCGTCGACGTCGACAATGCCGGAATCCGGGTCGATGGAGTGGATCCGGTTCAGCGGCGTCATATCGACGACCAAACCGCCACCATTCTGGGCGGGGTCACCATAGGAGCGGCCCAGGCCGCGGGCGATGATGCCGCGGCGCTTGTGCTCGGGCAGGTCCGCGTTCTCATCCGCGACCCGCTTGACTGCCTCCGCAATCGTGTCCACGTCAGGGGTGGACAGGACCTGGGCGGTGGACGGGGCGGTACGGCCCCATCCGTAGAGGGATTGGGTTGTCAGTTCCATGCCCACAACCCTACCGCCGGACTAGAGATCCATAATGCTACGAATCTCCGCGGGCAGTTCTTCTTGGCTCGAAATCACAGGTCCGTCGTGTTCGCGAAGAATCTCATAGATACGTGTGCGGCCTTTGGAGTCCACAAACGGCAGCTCCTCGGCCATCAGGCGCACCATGAAGTCGGACAGGGGGACCTCCACACGCTGCGCCGCCTCGTGGATCGCGTCCGGGTCATCACCTTTGTAATGCTTCCTCATGGCACACGAGCCTAGTAGGGTAAACGCCCGTGTCCTCGAACGCTTCCCTAAAACAGCAGCTCATCCCGTTTTTGGTCATCGGTATCGGCTGCGCTGTCATCGACTTCGGCATCACCAACACCCTCGACCAAGCCCTCGACGTCCAGCGCGACCTTGCCAAGGCCGTGGGCTGGGTCTTCGGCACCATCTCCGCCTACGTGCTGAACTCCAAGTTCGCCTTCAACGCCAAAATCGACGCCAAAAAAGCCAGCGCCGTATTCATCCTCTACGCCACCACCTTTGCGGTGCAGATGCTGCTGTGGAGGGTGACGGACGAGCCGTTGTCGTCGATAGGCTTGCAAGATTCGTGGAAGAACGCCGTGTCCTTCGTCATCGCACAAGGCGTAGCGACGACTACCAACTTCCTCCTCCAGCGCTACTGGATCTTCCGCGGCACTAAGGGCGACGAAAGTCCTCTCGCGCCCCCCGCCTAAGCAACTTCAGCCAATCGACGAAGCCCCTCGGATCCTTCTTCTCCACCAGGAAGAACCACCCGAACCGGACAACCTCCTGCAACTGCATCTTCTTCATGCCGCGCTGATTAATGATGTAGCCACGGTTGCGGTACGTGAAATACCGCTTCGTCTCATTGTCAGGGAACTGCGCATGCGCCCGCCCGCCCATGATCGGATGGAACTCGTCCGACCCATCCGGGTGCAGATAAAACGCCGTCAACGCCGTGCCATACTTCAGGCCCGACTGCGCCAAACGACGGTGGTACTCCACCTCATCGCCCCTGATAAACAGACGGTAATCCGGCACGCCGATGCGCTCCATCGCCTTCGCCGAAATCAACGCGCCATTAAACAAACTGGCGTACTGCGGCAGAAAATCGCCCTGCAACTCATCAACACGCCGATGCCACGTCGTGCCCTGCCTCAGCGGAAAGGCCAGCTTCTCCGGATCGTTAATGTTCGCCACCACCGGCGACACCTCCGACAACTGATGCTTCTCTGCGGTTCGGTAGAGCTCTTCGAGGACCGTGTGATCCCGCGGGCGACCATCATCATCCGCGCACCAAATCGCATCCGCCCCCAGCGCCAACGCGTGCAAGAACCCATACGCGAAGCCACCCGCCCCGCCCAGATTGGTCTTGCTTGGTAGGTAGACGCCCTTGTCGTTGGCGAGCTCGTCGACAAGCACACGCACCGCATCCTCATCACCGTTATCCACCACAATGACCCAATCCACCGGATGCGTCTGCGACACCACCTGCTCCAACGAGTTCCGCAGCAGGTCAACACGCTTATGGGTCACAATCACGGCAGCAGTCGTACCGTTGCGATTCAAGGCAGTCATACATTTATTGTGCCCGAGGGATCCCAAACCGTCGTTCTTGCGTCTAATAACCATGACCAACCTACGAAACGGCATGAGTGTCGACATCGAAGCAATCCTCATCCACGACAAACAACGCACACCCGACCTCACCTACCACCAAGTCAGCGCCGACCGCTACCTCGCCACCGAACACTGCCGTGAAGAATGGCGGGTGGACAACGACGCCCGTCACCACCCACGCGGCGTGCGCTACCACGGCTGCGCCGCCGCCCGTGCCATCGCCCACGCCGTCGAACGCCCCGGCAGCATCGTCTCCGGCTTCTCGGCACTCGCCCTCTATGGCTTGCCCTACCTGGTCGAAGGAGCCGACACCACGCTGCTCGCCTCCTCGGGACGCAACCAACTCGCAGGGCCTTGCTTACCGACGATCCGACGCCACTCCCGAGCAACCTTCCCCATTTGGAAAGTCACCCACCGTGGCGTTGGCCTTCGGACGGCTAGCCCAGTGGCGGCAGTTGTCCAGGCGTTGATCCAGGTCAAACGCGGGGAGCACTGTTGGAATGTCGTCGATGTAGAGGGCCTGTCTGCCGAGGAAGTCCGAGCGGTGCAACTCGTCGACTGTGTCCGTCGCTTCTGGGGCATCACACTCGCCGACATTACGGCAGCTGCCCGCCACAAAATCAACGCCAGTTGGTTAAGGAAGGTCTTGCGGCTCAGCAGCTCTCTTGCTGATTCCCCCAAGGAGACCGAGATGCGCCTTCTCGTTGCGGTGCTCGCGGCTCGGTATGGCCACGTCGTGCAGGAGCAGGTGCCGCTGGTCGTCGACGGCAGGACAGTGACCACGTTTGACCTGGCCATTCCTGATCTGAAGATTGCCGTGATGTACGACGGCGAACACCACTCGGACTATAAGCAGCGCAACAAAGACTCTTCCATCAACCTCAAGATGACCTTGGCGGGATGGACGCCCGCGAGGTGCTCGTCCAGGACGATGTTTGAATGCCTGGGCCTCGTCGAGTCCCTGATGCAAAAAAGTTCCCAGCGATAATGGGATTCGTGGAACTTTTACGGGGTGTGTCGCCCGGCGTCCTGGGGAAAGTGAAACTTTTGGGGGGCCGAAATCGAAGAAAGTTCCCGGGCGGGGAACTTTCTTCGGGAGATGGTTGACACCTACCCGTGGAAGCGCTGCACCAGTTCTGCGACGTGGTCGCCGGCTTCGGGGCCTTCGTAGGCGCGGACGACGTCGGCAACCAGGCCGGCCTCCCTAATCTCGCCCTTGTCCACCCACAACGCGGTGTTGCAGAGCTGCGCCAGGAAGTCGTTGGAGTGGGAGGCGAACACGAGGATGCCGGAGCGCTCCACCATTTCGGCCAAACGGACGCGGGCTTTGGACATGAAGGCGGCGTCGACGGCGCCGATGCCTTCGTCGAGAAGCAGGATCTCGGGTTCGATGGAGGTGACCACGCCCAACGCCAGGCGGACGCGCATGCCGGTGGAGTAGGTGCGAAGCGGCATGGAGAGGTAGTCGCCGAGCTCGGAGAATTCGGCGATGTCGTCCATTTTGGTTTTCATTTGTTTGCGGGTCTGGCCAAGGAACAGGCCGCGGATGATGATGTTTTCGTAGCCGGAGATTTCGGGGTCCATGCCGACGCCGAGGTCGAAGACGGGGGCGACGCGGCCGCGCACGTCGGCGACGCCACGGGTTGGTTCGTAGATGCCGGACAGTAGTCGCAGCAGGGTGGTTTTACCTGCGCCGTTGTGGCCGACGAGGCCGACGCGGTCGCCCTCCCTTAAATGCAGGTTGATGTCGCGGAGTGCTTCGACGACGACGGTGTTGGAGGCGTTCTGGCCGATTTTGCCGCCGGCCGAGGACATCATGGCCTTTTTCAGGGAGCGGGATTTGGCGTCGAAGATGGGGAAGTCGACGCAGGCGTTGTAGGTGTCGATGGAAACCATGTGTAACTCCTAGACTCCTAGACCCAGTACGGCACGCGGAAGCGCCACTGTTTCATGGCCAGCAGGGTGATGAGTACGCCGACGATGGTGCAGGCGATGACGATGAGCCAGTGGTAGGCGGCGACGGGGTCGTCGATAAGCGGTGCTCTGACGATTTCGAGGTAGTGGAACAGGGGGTTGATCTCGGCGAGCATTGCACGCTTCTCGACGACACCACCCTGATCCTTCAGCGTCCTCGTCGTCCATACGATCGGGGTGACGTAGAAGAGGAGTTGGACGAGGGCTTCGAGCAGCGGGGCGACGTCGCGGAAGCGGGTGGCCACCATGCCGAAGAACATGGCGACCCACACGCCGTTGACCAGCAGCAGGGCCATACCCGGGATGAACAGGAGTGTGTTCAGGGTGATGGGGATGCGGAAGATCAGCGCCAGGATCACCCAGATGACCATGTTGTGGGCGAGGAACAGCGTTTGGCGCCACACGAGCCGGTAGATATGCACCGACAGGGCGGAAGGGAGCTGTTTGATCAGGCCTTCGTTTTCGATGAAGACGTTCGCGCCGTCTTTGATGCAGCCAGAGATGAAGCCCCAGACGATGAAGCCGACGGTGACGTGGGGGAGGAACTCGGCGACGTCGATTTGGAACAGCATGGAGTACAGCAGGCCGAGGGCGAGCGACATCACACCGGTGGCGATGGTGATCCAGAGGGGGCCGAGCGTGGAGCGTCGGTAGCGTTGTTTGATGTCTTGCCAGCCGAGTTGGAGCCAGAGCTCGTGTTGGCCCCAGCCGCGGATGAGGTCGTCGAATGCCCGCCGGAATGTTTTGGATGTTGACGGCGGGGTGTTTTCGCCAGGGGCGCTGGTCATCCGGGCGACGTCATCGCGCAGTTGTTCTACGTTATGCACGCAGTTCACCCTAGTGCACATGTTTCGTGCTCCCGAGCTGGCGGTGTGCGCTGTGTCGGACGTGCGTGCATAATTAGGGGCGTTCTTGCGTGAAGGAGGTCTGCCGTGGCTTATGACGTGTGGGGGGTCCGTGGGCTGTACGGGTCGTTGGGTGGCGGTTGGACGTATCTGAATGCGCATGTGTCGCCGCAGGTGCCGGAGAAGGTTGCGGGGGCGGTTGCGCGCAGTTTCCGTAATGCTGCGTCGGTGCCGCCGCCGGAGCCGGTGTTGGGGTCGCATTCCCGGTCGGATGTTGGTTTGCCGGAGGGGGCGGAGTATCCGAAGGCGGCGCGGGTCGCTATTGCGGATCTGGCTGGGGTGATGCCGGAGCAGGTGGTGTTGGGGCCGAGTGTTCCGGCGTTGTATTCGGCGTTGGTGTCGGCGATGCGTCCGATGTTGCGGCATAACTCGTCGATGGTGCTGAATCCGGTGGATCGTCCGGTGTTGTCGGGGCGTTTGCAGCGCGCTGGCGTAGCGACGACTTGGGCGCAGGCCGATCTGGCTACCGGCGATTTGCCGGCGTGGCAGTACCGCGACATTGCGGACGGGTCGACGCGTTTGGTGTCGGTGCCGGCGGCGCATCCGGAGTTGGGCAACGTTGTGGGCGTTGCGGACATTGTGGAGGCGGTGCGTGAGAAGTCCCGGGCGTGGGTGCTTGTGGATGCGTCGGCGTACGCCCCGTACCGTCCGTTGGATTTGGATGCGTGGGGTGCCGATATCGCTGCGGTGGACATGGCCCAGTTCGGCGGCCCGGAGATCGCGGCCCTGATTTTCCGTGACGCGGCGATGTTTAAGCGTTTGGACCGTGAGGCTCTCGAGTTGGAGGTGTCGCCTGGTCTTGCTGGTGGTGTGCCGGCTGTGGTGGAGCACTATGCGTCGTTGGTTGAGGGGGCGGCGGGGAGGTCGTCGAGACGCAATCGCTTGAAGTACTCGATGGGGGAGACCACCGCGTACCTGAACGGACTGCGCGATGATCTGCATACGTTTTTGGGCACGCTGCCTGCGGTGCACATTGTTGGTGTGACGGGCGAGGCGGCGGAGGATGCGCGTGTGGAGCGCATCCCGCGCCTGGCGTTCGGTGTGCGGGGCGTGCCGTCGGAGACCGTGCTGGATCGCCTGGTCACGCACGGTATTGTCGCTGCTCAGACGACGCAGACGCAGCTTCTCGACGACATGGGCGTCGCCGACATGGGCGGCGCCGTCACCATCGCCATGTCGCCCTTTAATACCCAGAACGACATCGAGCAGTTGGTGCGCACAGTCGCCTCGCTGGCGTAGCCTACGCGATCAGGATGATTTTTCCGGTGTTGTCGCCGGAGTCCATGTGGTCGTGGGCCTTGGCGGCGTCGGCGAGGGGGAACGTGGCGGTGATGTTGGGCTTGATCTGGCCCGATTCGATGAGCGGCCAGACGTTCTTCACCGTCGAGGCGACAATCTCCGCCTTCATCGGACGCGGCCGGGCGCGCAGGGTGGTGGCGTGGACCGACAGGCGCCGCGGCATCATCCGGCCAAGCGACAGCGTGCCCTTCGGCCCGCCCTGCACCGCGATGACCACGAGGCGGCCGTCGGTGTTGAGCGTCTTGATGTTCTGCTCCAGGTACGGCCCGCCAACTACGTCGAGGATCACGTCCGCCCAGGCCTTGAGTTCCTCGGCGAAGTCCTGCTCCTTGTAGTTAATAAGGACGTCCGCGCCGAGGCCCTTGCAGTAGTCGAGCTTCTCCTGGCTGCCCGCAGTGACGGCGACGGTGCAGCCCAGCGCCTTGCACAGTTGGATGGCAAACGAGCCGATGCCGCCCGCGCCGCCGTGGATCAGCACGTTGTCGCCCTTTTGGATGCCGGCGAGCATGCCCAGGTTCGACCACACCGTGCAGGCCGCCTCCACCACGCCGGCGGTCTCCTCCAACGTGAGGTTCGCAGGCTTCGGCGTGAGCTGGCCCTCCGGCACCGCGACGTATTCGGCGTACCCGCCGCCCGCCAGCAGGCAGCCGACCTCTTCGCCCTTTTCGCGGCCGGTGGTGCCCGGGTCCTCGATCACGCCGGCGCACTCCAGGCCAATAATTTCCGACTCGCCCCTCGGCGGCGGGTACTTGCCCTCGGCCTGCACGATGTCGCCACGGTTCACGCCCGCCGCCGTGACCTTGACCAGTACCTCCCCGTCCTGCAGTTGCGGGGTGTCCACTTCGGTGAGTTCGAGGGAGCGGGGGTTGGTGTCGTCGATAAGTGTGATCGCTTTCATGCGGCCAGGCTACCGAGATTGAGCGACGCGCGACGTGTTGTAGAGTATGTGCGTCGCACTTGCTTTGCGACGAGGAGACGTGGCAGAGCGGCCGAATGCACCGGTCTTGAAAACCGGCGAGGTTTATCCCTCCAGGGGTTCAAATCCCCTCGTCTCCGCCAATTTCTTTTGGGGGGTGCTTCAGGGGGCTGTTCCTGAAATTTAGGTGAATTTCTCCATAAACGCTGGCAGCGTTTGTCAAGCCTGACGTAGGGTTCTTCACAAGTCTGCCTCGGTGTTGGGGCAGCGTATGGCGAAAATATGTTGCTCATGGTGGAGGTAGAAATGAGCGAGAAGTTCACTACGAGGAAAGGCCGTGTGCGTCGCAACGTTGTGGCGCTACTGAGCGCAGTAGCGCTGGGCGTCGGCGGAGTAGCGGTGCCGCAGACCGCGGGTGCGTGGGTCCAGCAGGATATCGAGCGAAACTATGGGGAAAAGCCCGATCCGGTCCAAGAAACGAAGGCGATTTTTGAGACCTTCAAGCCGGAAACAATGCAATCCGATGGGAGCTACATCTACACCATTGGAGGCGAGGCTAAGGCACCGAAGCCACTCCCCGACCAGAATGATCCTGATTACGAGCTAAAACAGCGTGGTGCGTCTGACATTCTCACGATGACGGTGTGGGTTTGGGCTGCGACCCCCAATACAGTCTTGGAAGAACCCACTGCGGACGACTTCAAGTGGGCTAGCGGTCAAACACGTCCGTTTAAGAGTATTGAGAAAGTCAGGGCCGACGATGGTGTTTACACCGATCAAGACGGCAATAAGATCGGCGGTGGCGACGGCTACAAGATTGAGTTTGATATCAACGCAGCAGAGGACAGCTTTACTGCGGAGATTCAAGCGAAGTTGAAAGCAGATATTCCTGCAGGAGCCCTGGTCACGGCTGCTACTTACGTGGAGACGACGATTAGCCCCCGGGTTATCTGGGAGCATGAAAACTCGTGGTTGACGACAGATCCCAACGATTCTGACACGTGTGCAGGTATCGCACACGGACGGCACCGTCTCCAGGGCGGAGGTTATGGCCAGTGGATGGCTGAAATGTATCTCGGTTCGTTGAATGGAAACCTGGAGCTCAGGGGTGCGCCGCGTGTTACATTCACGCTGCCTAACGGTGACACATTCAGCGGTGAAGAATCGGGCATGACTCAGGGTGACGTTTCGTCCCAAGCTCTCGACGCAAACTACAAAGCAGGCTTTGAGAAGTTAAATCCCAACACCGTTTGGGGACAGAAATTTGACTGGCCCTTTGATAAAAACACGGCGACAGGCGAATTTTGGCTCCCCACCGGGACCATCTTCGAATTCGAGCAGAATGTTTACGACAAAGACAAACCCTGCTCGGATGCCAAGTGGGGAGGCGACAAGCTCCACCACCGCGCGATGCTGACATCCGCGAACCCGCCTATTGTCACGACCGACACTGCACAGACGTGGTTCAAGATGCCAGAAGGTGAGGAGCCGTGCGACTGTGAACTGGGCTCGGTGGGCGACAAGGTCTGGATTGATATGAACAAAGACGGAATCCAGGACGAAGACGAAACGCAGGGCGTTCCCGGTGTAAAGGTGGTTCTCAAGGACGCGTCCGGTAAGGAAGTTGCTCGTACGGTCACGGACGAGGACGGCAACTGGAATATCAATGTGAAACCGGGTGACTACACGGTCGTGTACGAGCCTGGGAATAACGTGCCTTCGAAGCCGGAGCAGATCGAACGCACCGTCACCATCAAGCCTGGTGAGAAGCGTGACGATATTGACCTGGGT